>NZ_PSWD01000002.1:0-268911 GCF_002931705.1 Rathayibacter sp. AY1C5 | reverse complement strand
GAGCACGAGGTACTGGAGGAGCTCGAACTCCTTGTAGGTGAAGGGGGTGCTCGTCGTGTCCGTCAACGGTCAGGGATGGGCTGCGGTTCGGTGCGGACGTCGGAGGCAGCAGACGGGGCGTCCTGGGTCAGGAGAGAGTCGTGCGGAGCGCGGGCGGGCGCGGCGACGGGCGGGGCGGGGCGGCTCAGGGAGGATTCAGGAAAGAGAGGGTTGCGTCGTTACCGGGTCGTTATATAGTTCAAGTGCGTCGACCGTTTGCTGTGGCGGGAAGCGCGAGAAGTGATTGCAGGACACTCTTGGTGCAAGGGAATGAAGGCCGGCCGCTCGCCTCAGCGGCCGGCCTTCTGTCGTTCCCCCGGCCCCCTTCCTCCGACTCCCCTCCTCCCAGCACCCCGGCGTAGGCTGTACGGCGTCTGGATGTCAGGGAACCGCTTCCTGAGTGCCGTGAAGGAGGACCAGTGGGGTCGAGAGAGGCCGTCGCCGCCTGGGAGTCGCTCTTCCGCGCCCAGGTCCAGGTGATGCGCACCCTGAGCACCGAGTTCCCCTCGCGGGAGATCTCGATGAACGAGTACGACGTGCTCTTCAACCTCACCCGGCAGCCCGGTCGGCGCGCACGGCTGCGCGACCTGAACCGGCACGTCCTCCTGACGCAGCCCAGCGTCAGCAGGCTGATCGACCGGCTCGCCGCCCGCGGCTGCGTCGAGAAGAGCGAGGATCCGGCGGACGCCCGCGGCACGATCATCGCGATCACCGACGAGGGCTACGCGCTCTTCCGCCGCGTCGCGCTCACCCACATGAGGACCATCTCGGAGCAGGTCGGCGGCGTCCTCGACGAAAACGAGCTGAAGCAGCTGACCGCGCTCTGCGACAAGCTCCGCGACGGCATCGCCTCCGCCTGATCCGTCCCCGCTAGCACGGGCCGCAGCGACCGGCCAGGTCTTCGCCGCGGCGCGGGACTCGCGGATCATGGTGGTCACCATGAGTGACACCTCCCCCACCCTCGTCTGGCTCCGCGACGACCTGCGCCTGGCCGACAACCCCGCTCTGCGCGCCGCGATCGACCGTGGCGGCCCCGTCGCGGTCTGCTACGTGCTCGACGAGGAGTCGGCGGGCATCCGTCCGCTCGGGGGCGCCTCCCGCTGGTGGCTGCACGGCAGCCTCGCAGCCCTCGCCGCCGACCTGCGCGAGCACGGCGCCCCGCTGATCCTGCGCCGCGGGCCGGCCGAGGCCGTCGTCCTCCAGCTCGCCGAGGAGATCGGCGCCGGAGCCGTGCACTGGAACCGCCGCTACGGGAGGGCCGAGCGCACCGTCGACGCGGCGGTGAAGGAATCGCTCCGCAACGGCGGCCTCGAGGCCGAGAGCCACCAGGGCTCGCTGATGTTCGAGCCGTGGACCGTGCAGACCGGCGCCGGCGGCCCCTACTCCGTCTACACGCCCTTCGCCCGCGCCTGCCGCGCCAAGCCGACGCCGCGCGCGCCGCTCCCCCGCCCCCGCTCGCTCGACGGCGTCACGGGAGACATCGCCTCCGACTCCCTCGACGACTGGGAGCTGCTGCCCACGCGTCCCGACTGGGCGGGAGGGCTGCGCGAGCGCTGGGTCCCCGGCGAGAAGGCGGCGGCCGACCGGCTGCGCGCATTCCTCGCGGAGCAGCTCGACGACTACGCCGACGGCCGCGACCGGCCGGCGGAAGACGCCACCTCGAACCTCTCCCCGCACCTGAGGTGGGGCGAGATCAGCCCCTTCCAGGTGTGGCACGCCCTGGAGGAGGCGCACGCGAAGGGCCTGCACCGCGGCGACGGCAGCGACCGGTTCCTCTCCGAGGTGCTCTGGCGCGAGTTCTGCTACCACCTGCTGTTCCACTGGCCGGATCTGGCGACCGCGAACTTCGACACCCGGTTCGACTCCTTCCCGTGGGGACGCCCCGCCCAGGAGGCGATCGACGCCTGGCACCAGGGGCGCACCGGCTACCCCCTGGTGGACGCCGGCATGCGCGAGCTCTGGAGCACCGGCTACATGCACAACCGGGTCCGGATGGTGACCGCGTCGTTCCTGATCAAGAACCTGCTGGTCGACTGGCGGGTGGGCGAGGAGTGGTTCTGGGACACCCTGGTCGACGCGGACCCGGCGAGCAACGCCGCGAACTGGCAGTGGGTCGCGGGCTCGGGAGCCGATGCGTCGCCGTTCTTCCGGGTCTTCAACCCGGTCACGCAGTCGAGGAAGTTCGACCCGGCCGGCGAGTACATCCGCCACAACGTGCCGGAGCTGGACGGAGTCGAGGGCGCCGCCGTGCACGAGCCGTGGACGCTCGAGGACACGCTGACCGGAGGCGCGGACGGCTACCCGGCGCCCCTCGTCGACCTCAAGGAGACGCGGGCGCACGCACTCGACGCCTTCGCGCAGATCAAGAGCGCCCCGCGCGACATCTCGCCGAGGGGCGACGACTGAGCGTCGCCGGCTAGACGCGTCCCGCCGGGCCGGTGGAGCGGCCGGACGCGGCGAGCGGGTCCTCCTCCCCGCCCTGATCGCGCAGATCGCGGGCCGGGATGCCGACGAGCACCGCTCCGTCGGGCGCGTCCTTCACCACGACGGCGTTCGCGCCCACGCTGACGTCGGATCCGAGCACGAGCGGGCCCAGGACGACCGCGCCCGCGCCGACGACCACCCGGTCGCCGAGCGTGGGGTGCCGACGCTCGCGCCGGGCCGACCTCCCGCCCAGCGTGACGGAGTGGTAGAGCATGCAGTCGTCGCCGATCCGCGCGGTCTCGCCGATGACGACGCCCATGCCGTGGTCGATGAACAGACGCCGGCCGATGGTCGCACCGGGGTGGATCTCCACTCCGGTCGCCGCGCGCGCCGCCTGGCTGAGCAGCCGGGCGGGCAGGCGGAGGCCGCGCCGCCACCAGGCGTGCGCGACGCGGTGCACCCAGACCGCATGCACTCCCGGGTAGGAGAGGACGACCTCCACCGCGCTCCGGGCGGCGGGGTCGCGCTCCCGGGCGGTGCGGACGTCCTCGCGGAGCAGGGCGAGGAGCCCGGGACGCTCCGGTCCGGACGGGACGCGGCGCTCCGGCCGACCGTCGCGTCCGGAGCGGGGCGTCCCGCCTCGTCTCGAGGGGCTCAGCTGCGGAGGTCCTCGTACAGGACGGTCGAGATGTACCGCTCGCCGAAGTCGCAGACGATGGCGACGATGGTCTTCCCCGCGTTCTCGGGGCGCTTCGCGACCTCGAGCGCGGCCCACATGATCGAGCCGGAGGAGATGCCGCCGAGGATCCCCTCCTGCGCGGCCATCTCGCGGGCCACCCGCACGGAGTCGTCGAGCGTCACGTCGATGATCTCGTCGTAGACCTCGCGGTCGAGGATCGCGGGGACGAAGTTGGCGCCGATGCCCTGGATCTTGTGCGGCCCGGCGGTGCCCTGGGTGAGGAGCGGGGAGTCGATCGGCTCCACTCCGATGATCTGCACGCCGGGCTTGCGCTCCTTGAGCACCTGGCCGACTCCGGTGATGGTGCCGCCGGTGCCGATGCCGGCCACGAAGACGTCGACCTCGCCGTCGGTGTCCTCCCAGACCTCCTCCGCGGTGGTGCGGCGGTGCACCTCGGGGTTGGCGGCGTTCTCGAACTGGCGGGCGAGGATCGCGCCGGGGGTCTCGTCGACGATCGCGCGGGCGCGCTCGACCGCTCCGCGCATGCCCTCGCTGCCGGGGGTGAGCACGATCTCGGCTCCGTAGGCGCGGAGGAGGACCCGGCGCTCGACGGACATCGTCTCGGGCATCGTGAGGACGACCTTGTAGCCGCGGGCGGCGCCCACCATCGCGAGCGCGATGCCGGTGTTGCCGCTCGTGCCCTCGACGATCGTCCCGCCGGGGTGCAGCTCGCCGGAGGCCTCGGCCGCGTCGATGATGGCGACGCCGATGCGGTCCTTCACGCTGTTCGCAGGGTTGTAGAACTCGAGCTTGGCGAGGACCGTCGCCTGGTCGGCGCCCTCCAGCCGGTTGATGCGGACGAGAGGGGTCCTGCCGACGAGCTGGGTCACGTCGTCGTGGATGCGTGCCATGGTGTGCGCTTTCTGCCGGGGCCGGCCGCCCGGGGCCCTTGAGCGGTGGGTGGAACGGGTGCTGCAGCGCCCCTCGGAGCGGCGCTCCCCCCACGATACGGATGCATCGACCCGAGGTCAGCACCCCGGACGCGCCCGCTCCTGCGCATCACCCGCCAGCTCCTCATCTCCACCGGGAGGAGGACGCCCCGCGGGCGCACCCGTCACGTACCATGAACCCGGGGGATCGCGCGACTGCTCGCGAGGCTTCTCGCCACCCTCCCTCACATCTCCGCGGCCCGGCGCCGCGTCGAAAGGACGACCGCTCCATGGCACTTCCCACTGCATCCCGCCGCTCCGTCCGGCCGCTCGGGATGTCGCTGCGGGCGGTCATGGGGTTCATCGGGATGAGCGCCGTGGCGGGCGTCCTGATCACCGTCGGCGTCACGCCGGCCCTCGCGCTGACGGGCCTGGCGACGAGCAACACGATCGGCATGTTCCAGAACCTGCCGGGCTACCTCGACGTGGGCCAGCTGATGCAGCGCACCAACGTCTACGCGAGCGACGGGACGACCCTCCTCGCCTCCGTCTACGACCAGAACCGCGTCGAGGTCGGCTGGGACGACGTCGCGCAGTCCGCGAAGGACGCGGCCGTCGCCGGCGAGGACCCGCGCTTCTACGAGCACGGCGGCATCGACCTCCAGGGCACGCTCCGGGCCATCGCCGTCACGCTCACGGGCGACGACCTGCAGGGC
The DNA here is from genome assembly GCF_002931705.1 of Rathayibacter sp. AY1C5. Taxonomy (NCBI): domain Bacteria; kingdom Bacillati; phylum Actinomycetota; class Actinomycetes; order Micrococcales; family Microbacteriaceae; genus Rathayibacter; species Rathayibacter sp. AY1C5. Next base: position 264,124 of record NZ_PSWD01000002.1, on the reverse strand, counting down.
GGGTCGTCGATCACGCAGCAGTACGTGAAGAACGTCCTGGTGCAGAAGGCGGAGTCGATCACCGACGAGGCCGCGCGCGACAAGGCCTACCAGGAGGCGACGGACCCGACCCCCGAGCGCAAGCTCAAGGAGATGCGCCTCGCGATCGGCCTCGAGAAGGAGGCGTCGAAGGACGACATCCTGCTCGGCTACCTCAACATCGCCCTCTTCGGGGGCACCGTCTACGGCATCGAGGCCGCGGCGAACTACTACTACGGCATCCCCGCGAGCCAGCTCTCGACCTCGCAGGCGGCCGCGCTGCTGGCGATCGTGAACAACCCGGCGAAGTTCCGCTTCGACAACCCGGGCGACGAGGCGAACGGCGCCGCCAACGGCTACGCCGCCACCAAGGAGCGCCGCGACTACATCCTCTCGGAGGAGCTCAAGCACGGTCGGATCGACCAGGCCGCGCACGACGCCGCCGTCGCCGAGCCGATCACCCCGAACATCACGGAGCCCTCGACCGGCTGCACCACCGCCGGCAACGCCGCGTACTTCTGCGACTACGTGCTGAACGTCCTCCGCAACGACTCCGTCTTCGGGGCGACCGACGACGAGCGCTACCAGCGCATCCGCCAGGGCGGCTTCGACGTCGTGACGACCCTCGACCTCGACATCCAGCAGGTCTCGCAGGCGGCGCTCAACGCCTACATCCCCTCCGTCGACCCGCGCTTCCAGGTCGGCGCGACGGCCGCCTCCGTCGAGGCGAAGACGGGCCGCGTGCTCTCCATGGTGCAGAACACGCAGTACAGCCAGGACGAGCAGTTCCTCGCCGCGAACCCCGGCTACAGCGCGATCAACCTCAACGTCGACCTCAGCATGGGCGGCGGCTCCGGCGTGCAGACCGGATCGACCTACAAGGTGTTCACGCTGGCGCAGTGGCTGAAGGCGGGGCACACCGTCAATGAGTCGTTCGCCTCCCCCACCTCCGGCTTCAGCTCCTACCCCCAGAAGTGCAACGTCGAGGGCGACGGCGGCTACTACGGCAGGTTCTCGCCTCGCAACGACGACCCGTCGGAGGACGCGAGCTCGATGAGCGCGCTCGGCGCGACCACGAACTCGATCAACACCGGCTTCATGGGAATGGCGCAGCAGCTCGACCTCTGCGACATCCGCACCACCGCCGAGTCGTTCGGGATGCACCGCGCCGACGGCCGCGAGCTCGCCAACGGGCCGGCCTCGGTCCTCGGGACGAACGAGATCGCGCCCCTGACGGTGGCCAACGCCTACGCGGGGATCGCGAACGACGGCACGACCTGCTCGGCGATCGTCATCGACCGGATCACCGACAGCGAGGGCAACGCCGTCGCCGCCCCGGCATCGGCGTGCACGCCCTCCGTGTCGCCCGAGGTCGCCCGAGGGATGCAGTACGCGATGCAGCGGGTGATGACCTCCGGAACGGCCTACGCCTCGAACCCCTTCGACGGGATCGAGCACATCGGCAAGACGGGCACCACCGACGAGGCCGCCGACGTGTGGACGGCGGGCGCCAGCAAGGCCGCCTCCCTGGCGGTCTGGGTCGGCAGCATCAACGGCTTCGCCGACAACACCAAGCAGAACCTTCGCTTCATCAGCCTGACGGGCGAGAAGGGCACCATCCGCGCCTCCAACGCCCGGCACGCCATCTGGAAGCCGATCATGACGGCGCTCGACGAGAAGTACGGCGGCGACGACTTCACGGCACCGCCGGCCTCGATGCTCGCGTACTCGCCGCGATCGGCGGCGAACTCCGAGGTCCCCGACGTCACGGGCGAGACGGTCGAGAGCGCCACGGCGATCCTCACCGCCGCCGGTTTCGTCGTCGGGATGCACGAGTCGGTCGACTCCGCGACGATCCCTGAGGGCTCCGTCGTGTCGACGACGCCGAGCGCGGAGGAGACGGCGGTCGCCGGCGGGGTGATCCCCCTCCAGGTGAGCACGGGCAAGGCTCCGGCCAATCCGAACGACATCTCGGACCTGAACGGCGACCTGATCGAGTAGAGGCGTCGCCCGTCCCGTGAAGGGGCCGATCCCTCCGGGGTCGGCCCCTTCTGCTGTCGCAGGCGCCGGGCCTGCGCGGGCGCCGTCGCGCCGACTCCGGGCGGACGGGCGTCCGGCGCGGCCGTGGCGCGCCTCGTCGGGGATGTCGCAGGCCTCGCCTAGGGTGCTGGTGCAGCGAGAGGATCCATCCTGAAGCGACCGAACGTCCCCGTCTTCCAGCCCCGTCGAACCGTCCACGGGGCTCTCGGCGCGCTGTTCGGATTCGTGATCGTCAGCGTCCTGGCGGGTCTGCTCGCCTCGCTCGTGGTCGCCCCCGCCGCCGCGCTCACCGGCGCGGCGACCTCCGGCACCATCTCGGCGTTCCAGTCCCTCCCGAGCTACCTCGAGGTCGGGCGCCTGATGCAGAAGAGCGACGTCTACGCGGGCGACCCGGACGATCCGACGCTGCTGGCCTCCTTCTACGACCAGAACCGGATCGAGGTGCCGGCCGACCGGATCGCCGACTCCGTGAAGGACGCGCTCGTCGCGAGCGAGGACCCGCGCTTCTACGACCACGGCGGGATCGACCTGCAGGGCACCCTCCGCGCCATCGCCAGCACCTACCTCCTCGACGGCGACACCCAGGGCGGCTCGTCGATCACGCAGCAGTACGTGAAGAACGTGCTGGTGCAGAAGGCCGAGTCGATCCCGGACGAGGCGGACCGCGACCGCGCGTACGCGGAGGCGACGGCGACCACGGCCGAGCGCAAGCTCAAGGAGATGCGACTCGCGATCGGGCTCGAGAAGGTGTCCTCGAAGGACGACATCCTGCTCGGCTACCTCAACATCGCGCTGTTCGGAGGCACCGTCTACGGCATCGAGGCGGCGGCGGAGTACTACTACGGCATCCCGGCGGCCGACCTCTCCCTCGCGCAGTCCGCCTCGCTCCTGGCGATCGTGAACAACCCCGAGAAGTTCCGCTTCGACCGGCCGGACGACACGGCCAACGGCGAGGCGAACGGCTACGCGCAGACCCGGGAGCGGCGCGACTACATCCTCGACCGGATGCTCGAGACGGGGAGCATCGTCCAGGCCGCGCACGACGCCGCGGCCGCCGAGGCGATCATCCCCGACATCACCCCGCCGTCCACCGGCTGCCAGACGGCCGGCAGCGCGGCCTACTTCTGCGACTACGTGACCCACGTCCTCCGGGACGACCCGGCGCTCGGAGCGACCGACGACGAGCGCTACGCGGCGATCAAGCAGGGCGGCATCAAGGTCTACACGACGATCGATCTCGACCTGCAGAGGACCGCGCAGGAGCTGATGGACGAGCAGGTCCCCCCCTCCGATCCGCGCTTCGACGTCGGGGCGACGGCCGTCGCCGTCCAGAACGGCACCGGGCGCATCCTCACGATGGTGCAGAACAAGCGCTACAGCCAGGACCCGGACGTGATCGCGAGCGGGCCGGAGTTCTCGGCGATCAACCTCAACGTCGACGCGTCCGCGGGCGGCGGCAACGGCTTCCAGACCGGCTCCGCCTACAAGGTGTTCACGCTCGCCGAGTGGCTCGACCGCGGGCACACCCTGCTCGAGCAGTTCGACTCGAAGCAGAAGAACTGGACCGGCTTCGCCGACAGCTGCGAGGGCACCTGGGACTACGACTCCTACAACCCCAAGAACGCCGGCGACGGCGGCTACACCGACACCCAGACGGCGCTGTACTCGACGATCTACTCGCTGAACACGGGCTTCACCGGGATGTCGCACCTGCTCGACCAGTGCGAGATCCGCAAGCAGGCCGAGGCCTTCGGAGTGCACCGCGCGGACGGGACCGCGCTCGTGCAGTCGCCGGGAGCGGTCCTCGGCACCAACGAGATCGCACCGCTCACCATGGCGACCGCCTACTCCGGCATCGCCGCGAACGGCACGACCTGCACCCCCGTCGCGATCACGGCGATCGTCGGAGCGGACGGCCGCGAGATCGAGCCGGTGGAGACGACCTGCAGCCGGGCGGTGTCGTCGAGGGTCGCCTCGGCGATGCAGTACACGATGCTCAAGGTGACCGCCGAGGGCACGGGTGTCGAGGACGATCCGAAGAACGGCATCCAGCACATCACCAAGACGGGCACCACCGACAACTCCGCCGACACCTGGGCCATCGGCGCCTCGACCGAGACCTCCCTCGCGGTCTGGGTCGGCAGCATCTCGGCACGCGCGGACGGCTCGAGGGTGAACCTCGACTCGATCGACTTCGACAGCGGCTGGGCGCCCTCGGCACGCCACCGGATCTGGAAGCCGTTGATGACGGCGATCGACTCCCGCTACGGCGGCTCCGACTTCCCGCAGGCCGACCAGTCGCTCATCGCGGCGCCGCAGGTCACCGTGCCGGACCTGTCGGGCCGGACCAGCGACTCCGCCGCACAGGCGCTGACCGCAGCAGGGCTCACTCCCGGAGCGACGTCGCAGGTCGACTCGACGCAGCCGATGAACACCGTGGCCGGCACCGGTCCGGCCGCGGGCACCCGCGTGGACAAGGGATCGGTGGTGGGCGTGCAGCTGAGCACGGGGAAGGCGCCGCCCGCTCCTGCTCCGGGCGGCTGACACCGCTGGACCGGGATGTCGCCGGTCGGCGAGGATCTGCGACGGGAACGGGTCAGGGGGAACGGGTCAGGGAAGCCGGCTCAGGGCCCGACGGCTCCGGCGGGGAGGAGCCCGAACTCGACGAGCTCGTCGTCGGTGAGCAGTCGGCTGCGGATCATGAAGCGCTTGCCCTCGGGGGCTTCGACGCTGAATCCGCTGCCCCGCCCGTTGACGAGGTCGACGGTGAGGTGGGTGTGCTTCCAGTACTCGAACTGGGAGCGGGACATCCAGAAGTCGATCGGGTCCAGGCCGTCGAGCCGGAGCGACTCGACGAGCACGTCCGAGGCGCCGGTGCGGAACATCCCGGCGGGGAAGCACATCGGGGAGCTGCCGTCGCAGCATCCGCCCGACTGGTGGAACATGAGCGGCCCGTGCAGCGCCGTCATCCGGCGGAGCATGCTTGCCGCCTCCGCAGTGACGTCGACCCTCGTGGAGGTCATGGGTGGTGCTCCTTCGCTCGTTGTGCGGAATGTCTATATGCGCCCGACCGCTGACGGCGGACGCTCCTCCGGGCGGCGTCTCGATACGCCGCTGCGCGGACTACTCGATCAACATGAGGGGGCGCCCCCTCGTCCGATACCTCGCCCGCAGGGCCGAGCACCGTTCTCCCGCGCGCCGTCAGGTGCCTCGCCCGCAGGGCCGAGCACCGTCCTCCCACGCGCCGCCAGGTGCCTCGCCCGCAGGGCCGAGCACCGTTCTCCGGCGCGCCGCCAGGTGCCTCGCCCGAAAGGGCCGAGCACCGTTCTCCCGCGCGCCGCCAGGTACCTCACCCGCAGGGCCGAGCACCGTTCTCCCGCGCGCCGCCAGGTGCCTCACCCGCAGGGCCGAGCACCGTCCTTCCGCGCGCCGCCAGGTGCCTCGCCCGAAGGGCCGAGCACCGAACGACGGATCCGCGTGCCAGCGGATCCGTCTCGGTGCGAACGCTCCCCGCTCCTCCCCACCCGGCCACGTCGGCGAGCCGACCGCGGCACGGGCGACGAGGAACGAGGAGCCCGTGCGAACCAGCTCAGAAGAAGCCCATCGGTCCTTCCGCGTAGGAGACGAGGAGGTTCTTCGTCTGCTGGTAGTGGTCGAGCATCACCTTGTGGTTCTCGCGTCCGATGCCCGACTGCTTGTACCCGCCGAACGCCGCGTGCGCGGGGTACTGGTGATAGGTGTTCGACCAGACGCGGCCGGCTTCGATGGCCCGGCCGGCGCGGTAGAGCTGGGCGCCGTTGCGGCTCCACACTCCGGCGCCGAGGCCGTAGAGGGTGTCGTTGGCGATGCCGATCGCGTCGTCGAAGTCGTCGAAGGAGGTGAGGGCGAGGACGGGTCCGAAGATCTCCTCCTGGAAGATGCGCATCGAGTTGCGGCCCTCGAACACGGTCGGGTTGACGTAGTAGCCGCCGCTGAGCTCGCCGCCGAGGTCGGCGCGGTCGCCGCCGATGAGCAGCTTCGCTCCCTCCTGCTTGCCGATGTCCATGTAGGAGAGGATCTTCTCGAGCTGGTCGTTCGAGGCCTGGGCGCCGATCATCGTGGCGGTGTCGAGCGGGTTGCCCTGTTTGATCCGCCTGACCCGCTCGAGGCCGTCACCGACGAAGTCGTCGTAGATCGAGCGCTGCACGAGCGCCCGCGACGGGCAGGTGCAGACCTCGCCCTGGTTGAGGGCGAAGAACGAGAAGCCCTCGAGCGCCTTGTCGTAGAAGGAGTCGCGTTCCGCGGCGACGTCGGCGAAGAACACGTTGGGGCTCTTGCCGCCCAGCTCCAGCGTCACCGGGATGAGGTTCTCGCTGGCGTACTGCATGATCAGGCGGCCGGTGGTCGTCTCGCCGGTGAAGGCGATCTTGCGGATGCGCGGGTGGGAGGCGAGCGGGGCGCCCGCTTCGAATCCGAATCCGTTGACGACGTTGAGCACGCCGGCGGGGATGAGGTCGCCGATCAGGTCGAGCAGCACGTGGATGGACGCCGGCGTCTGCTCGGCCGGCTTCAGCACTACGCAGTTGCCTGCGGCGAGCGCCGGCGCGAGCTTCCACACGGCCATCAGGATCGGGAAGTTCCAGGGGATGATCTGCCCGACCACACCCAGCGGCTCGTGGAAGTGGTACGCGATCGTGTCGTGGTCGATCTCGGAGACGCCTCCCTCCTGCGCGCGGATCGCTCCGGCGAAGTAGCGGAAGTGGTCGATCGCGAGGGGGATGTCGGCGGCGAGGGTCTCGCGCACGGGCTTGCCGTTCTCCCACGTCTCGGCGACGGCGAGCAGCTCGAGGTTCGCCTCCATGCGGTCGGCGATCTTCAGGAGCATGTTCGAGCGCTCGGCGGGGCTGGTCTTCCCCCAGCTCGCGAACGCTTTCCAGCCCGCCTCGACGGCGCGGTCGACGTCGGCGGCGGTGCCGCGGGCGATCTCGCAGAAGGGCTTCCCGGTGATCGGGGTGATGTTCTCGAAGTACTGGCCGCTCGCGGGGGCGACGTACTCGCCTCCGATGTAGTGGTCGTAGCGCGAGCGGAAGGAGGCGACGGATCCCTCCGTGCCTGGATTCGCGTAGACCGTGGAACCGGGCTCCTGCGGTGCCTGCTCGGCGACCTGGTCGGCGTACAGCGTCATGTGGACCTCCATCGACGTCGTTGTCGTGGGCGCGGGGTGGGCGCCCGGTCCTGACGCTACGTCGCGGGGGGTTGCACGACGTTGCACGGGTCGACGCACCGGCGGGAGCGGCGAGGACGGAGGCCGGACCGGCCGGGCGGAGACGCGGCCGCCCGAGGAGGAGGGCCCCGCGGCCCGGACCTCAGACGCTCGCGAGCAGGCGCTGGGCGATCCGGCTCATGTAGACGCCGTAGGTCACCGTGGCCGCTGCGGCCCCCGCGCCGACCCAGGACCACACCTGCGGCCAGGCGGAGCCGTCGACGAGGACCACGACGACTCCGATCGCTCCGACCAGCGTCGTCCAGGTGGCGAGCCAGAGGTCGAGGGTCCGGCCGAAGATCCTCGCCATCGGGTAGAAGTGCAGGCCCACGATCACGGCGATGGCCGGCACGAGGAACCGGTCGAGCCCGGTGCCGGTGAGGACTCCCACCGCGACACCGATCAGCACGCCCTCCGCGGCGAAGACCGCCCCGAAGAGCACGCCGTTCGGCTTCGCCGCGCGATCGGCGTCGGTGAGCTCCACCGCCATCCTCCGCCGGGCGACGAGGAGGCGGACGGCCTGCACGGCGAAGACCACGGCCGCGAGCGCGCAGACGGTCACGGCGGTCGTCGCCGCCGGTGCCGGCCAGCCGACCGTGGTGTCGCTCGCCCACCACATCGTGAAGACCGCCATCAGGAGCAGGCCCCCCGCGACTCCGCTCGCGAGGGCCCGGGGAGGTGGTGCGAGGGTGCTCATGCGTCGAGGCTAGCGAGACGGCTCCGCGGCCTCACGGCTCCGGCGGCACTCCCGGGAGCGACCGGAACGGCTCAGCGCTGCTCCGCCTCGATCGTCTCGAGGTGCGCGGCGACACCGGCACGCCGCGGCGAGCGGGGCGGGAGGACGCGCAGGAGCTCCCGCCACACCTCCGCGTCGTCGCGGCCGTCCGGGCCCTCCGCCCAGGCGAGGAGGGTCGCGGGCGCCGCATCGGCGAGGACGCTCGCCCGCACCCGCAGGCGCAGCTCGCCGGCGATCGCCCGGATCCCCGGCGCCTCGGACGAGGGCAGCGGCGCACCCCGGTAGGCGTCCAGGGCGAGGCGGTGGGAGCCGCGGTCGAGCAGGCCGAGCACCTGGCGGGCGTCGAGGTCGACCGGGCTCGCCAGGCGGTAGGGGCGCGAGAGGGGCACCAGGCGCGGGAGGGTCGGCTCGAGCGCGCGGCGCAGCCGCACCATCTCGGCGCGGACGGTGACCACCGCGTCGTCCCGGCCGTGGAGCAGGAGGGCGAGCTGCTCGGCCGAGAGCCCGGCCCGGTGCCAGGCGAGCAGGGTCAGGATCTCGGCGTGCCGGCTGCTGAGCTCGAGCGTCGCTCCGGCGGCCGTCACCAGGCCCGTCTCGCGCCCGAGGACCCGCAGGCTCGGCGCCCGGGCCGCCGCCGTGCTCCGTGCAGCGGGCCGCCGCGGGCGGAGGAGCCGCTGCACCATCAGCTCGCTCTCGACGGCGGCGGCGGTCGCCTCCATCAGCGGGAGGGTCTGCGGGGCGACGACGTCGGCGCCTCCGGTGATGTCGATCACTCCGAGGATCTCGTGCGTCTCGGGGTCGTGCACGGGGACTGCGGTGCAGCTCCACGGGTGCACGAGCGAGGCGAAGTGCTCGGCGCCGTGGATCTGCACGCCGTGATCGAGCACGAGGGCCGTCCCCGGCGCGGACGTCCCGACGTCGGGCTCGGCCCACGCGGCGCCCTCGACGAACGACATCCCCTCGGCGAGGCTCTTGAGGTGCTGGTCCCCGTCGATCCAGAGCAGCCGCCCGAGCGCGTCGCCCACCGCGACCAGCACGCCGCTGTCCTCGTCGGCGTCGCGCACCAGCAGGCGGCGGATCACCGGGAGGACCGAGGCGAGCGGATGCCCGGTGCGGTACTCGCGGAGGTCGTCGCCCGAGAACGAGAGCGGTGCCGTCAGCCGGTCCGGATCGAGGCGCCGCCGCCGTGCGCGCTCCCACGACTCCTCGACCAGCGCGCGCCGCCGACCGCTGCCAGGGCGGGCCAGCCACGGGTTGGTCATGCGCTCCGCCTCGTCGTCGGGTCGGTGGGACTCGACGCTACTCCGCGGAGCGCGCCGGCGCCTCTCTCCGCGCACCGGAACGGCCGCGCCCCCGCACCGCCAGCAGCAGCACCGCCGCCACCAGCACCGCGACGCCCAGGACGGCTCCCGCGGTCAGCCGCTCCCCCAGCACCGCCACGCCGAGGAGGGTCGCGGTCGCCGGCTCCAGGAGGGTGAGCGTCGAGACGGTCGCCGCGGGAAGCGCTCGCAGGCCGCGCGCGAAGAAGGTGTAGGCCACGGCGACCGTCACCACTCCGAGCCAGAGCACGGCCGGGATCGAGCCGGAGAGCCGCGACGGATCGCCCAGCAGCAGGAACGGGACCGCCAGCAGCGCCGCGGCCCCGAACTGGGCTCCCATGGCGGCGACGGGGCTGAGCCCGCGCTCGAGCAGCAGCTTGCCGCAGACGGCGTAGAGCGCATAGGAGGCGCCGGCGCCGGCCGAGGCGGCGAGGCCGGGGAGCGTCACGCCGCCGGATCCGCCTCCGCTCAGGAGCACCACGCCGACCGCGGCGAGCGTGGTCGAGGCGAACCAGCGCGGGCTCGGGGTCGTCCGCAGGACGAGCCACTCCAGCAGGCCGGTGAAGGCGGGAGCGGAGCCGAGGGCGACGATCGTGCCGACCGCGACTCCGTTCTGCGCGGTGCCGGTGAAGAAGGCGGGCTGGTACGCGGCGACGCCGACCGCTCCGAGCACGACGAGCAGCACGACGGCGCGGGTCGGGCGGGAGCGGCTCCGCCGGCGCAGAGCCTCCACGCCGAGGAGAGCGGCCAGCAGGGCGCCGCCGAGGACGATGCGCGCCGCCCCGAGGAGGAGCGGATCCACGCCCGCCGCTCCGAGGGCCTGGGCGGTCCCCGTCGTGCCGAAGCAGACGGCGGCGAGGAGGACGGCGCCGATCGCCGAGGTCCGGGCCCCGCTCATCCCGCCCCGCTCCCCCGGCCGCCTGATGACCGGCTCCCAGTGTCCCAGGGATGGGCGCGTGCTCTTCCGCCTCTCGCACCGGGGGCCCAGGATGGAGGGACCGGACTAGCGGAGGAGCACGACGTGGGCATCGCGGAACCGTTCGACCTCGAGGACCACCACCGCAGCGCGCACGGCGCCCTGCGCGAGCACTTCTCGGTGCGCGAGTTCGAGGAGGTGCCGCTGGACCGCGAGGCCATCGTCGCCACCGCGTACCTGCGGGCGATCGAGCACGCCACCGTGGCCCGGGTGCTCCCCCTCGCGCGCGCCCACCCCGACGAGCAGGTCCGCGCGTTCGCGTCCGTCTGGGCCGCCGAGCGGCACCGGATCGCCGACGCCCTGGGCGACGTGCTCGCGGCCTCGCCGCAGATCCGCGGCATCGACGTCCGCCCGCCGGAGCCGACGGTGAGGTCGCGCCCGCTCCTCGACCGCGCCGCGGCCTCCCTCGCCGGCCCCGTCGCGCTGGCCCTCGCGGTGGACGCCCGGGTCGCGGTGCACGGCTACCGCCGGCTCGCCCGGCTCTCGCTGCACCCCGAGATGGAGCGCCTCGCCGAGACGGTCACGGGCATCCTCGAGCGGCAGGCCGACTTCTTCACGGTGCACGCGGCGGGACGCCTCGGACGCCCGCTGCCGCGCCGGGTGCAGGCGGCCGGCCTGCTCGCCGTGCTGCGCCTCCCGATCGGCGAGGCCGACCTGCCGGAGGCTCTCGCGCGCGAGGGCCGGGAGCTCGTCTTCGGCCGGGACGACGGCGGACTCGACGGGATCGACGCGGGCGTCGTCGCGGCGTTCGCGCTGCCCTGCACGGCGGCCCGGCGGCTCGTGCACCCGTACCGGCCGGTGTCGATCCGTGCCGCGCACCGCCTCGGACGGCTCGCCGCCGACACCCGCGCCGCCGTCACGACCCTGCTGGAGCAGGTGCGCGAGTAGCGGCGGCGCTCAGCCCAGCAGCTCGCGCACGTCCTCGGCGGTGATCCCGCCGGTGGCCGCCGCGCCGTCGTCCGACATGACCGCGGCGAAGAGCGCGGCCTTCGCCTCCTTGAGGGCCATCACCTTCTCCTCGATCGTGTCCTTCGCGACCAGGCGGTAGACCATGACCGAGCGGGTCTGGCCGATGCGGTGCGCGCGGTCGACCGCCTGCGACTCGGTGGCGGGGTTCCACCACGGGTCGAGCAGGATGCAGTAGTCGGCCTCGGTGAGGTTGAGCCCGAAGCCGCCGGCCTTGAGCGAGATCAGGAACACGCCCGCCGCGCCCGAGCGGAACCGCTCGATGACCTCGTCGCGCTTCTTCGTCGCTCCGTCGAGGTAGGCGTACTCGATGCCCGCCGCGTCCAGCCGGCCGCGGACCCGGCCGAGGAACCGCGTGAACTGGCTGAACACCAGCACGCGGTGCCCCTCGCCGAGGGCGTCGCCCAGCAGCTCGTCGAGCAGGTCGAGCTTGGTCGAGGGCACGCTCTCGTGCGCCTCGTCGACCAGTGCCGCGTCGAGCGCGACCTGGCGCAGCACGGTCAGCGCGCGGAAGATCGCGAAGCGGTTCTTCTCGAAGTCGCCGATCAGGCCCAGCACGCGCTGCCGCTCCCGCGCCAGGTAGGTGTCGTAGACCTTCCGCTGCTTCGGGCCGAGCTCGACCTCGAGGGTCTGCTCCTGCTTGGGCGGCAGCTCCTTGGCGACGAGCTCCTTGGTGCGCCGCAGCATCAGCGGGCGGATGCGCCGCCGCAGCTGCGAGAGCTTCTCGCTGTCGGCCTCGCGCTCGATCGGCTTCTGGTAGAACTCGACGAACCCGGCGGGCGAGGGGAACAGGCCCGGAGCGACGATCGACAGCAGCGACCAGAGCTCCATCACGTTGTTCTCCATCGGCGTTCCCGTGATGGCCAGCTTGAAGGGCACGTCGAGCCGGCGCGCGAGCTGGTGCGTCGCCGACTGGCGGTTCTTGACGAACTGCGCCTCGTCGAGGAGGAGCCCCGACCACTGGATGCCCGAGTACGACTCGTAGTCGAGCCGGAACAGGGCGTAGGAGGTGACGACCAGCTCGGCCTCGCCGATGACGCTCGAGAGCGCCTTCCGCTTCTTCTTCGACGTCTCGTCGATCCCGACGACGCGGAGGTCCGGGGCGAAGCGCTTGGCCTCGCCGACCCAGTTGGGCACCACGCTGGTGGGCGCGACGACGAGGAACGGGCGCGGCGAGGTGCCCGCCTCCGCGGCCGCGGCGCGCTGCTCCTGCATCACCCGGGTGACCAGGGCGAGGGACTGCACGGTCTTGCCCAGGCCCATGTCGTCGGCGAGCACGCCGCCGAGCTGGTTGTCGTAGAGGAACGAGAGCCAGTCGTAGCCGAGCTGCTGGTAGGGCCGCAGCTCCACGGCGAAGCCCTCGGGCAGGACCCGCGACTCCAGCGCACCGGTCGCGGTGAAGCCGGAGAGCCCCTCCACGGAGCGGCGCCAGGCGGCGGCCTGGGCCTCCACGACGCCCAGCTCGACCAGCTCGTCCCAGAGGGAGGACTGGAACCGGCTGATCCGCAGGGTCTCGCCGGGGTCGTCCGAGAGCTCGCGGGCCTCGGCGATCAGCTCGCGGAGGCGGCCGAACCGCTCGTCGTCGAGGGCGAAGTAGACGCCGCTGGGCAGCACCATGTACTCGTCGCCGCGGGCGAGCGCGAGGAAGATCTCGGCCAGCGGGACCGCCTCGTCGTTGACGGTGACGGAGATCTCGAGGTTGAACCAGTCGCGGCTGTCGGGCTGGGCGACGGTCTGCACGGCGACCACGGGGGCGGTCTGCGCCTCGCGGTACTCGACGCGCTCGCCGATCTCCTCGATCTCGACGGTGCCGAGCTCGCGGAGCCGCTCGACCTCGCCGGTGAGGAAGCCGACGGTCTGCATGCCGCGCAGGTCGAAGGTGGGGCGCAGGCGCCTGCTCGACGGGGACACCAGGGCGGGCGTCGACTCCGGGTCGAGACCCGCTCCCACGAGGGAGTCGAGGATCCGCTGCTCGGCCTCGGGGTCGCGGTAGCCCGCGTCCTCGCCGACCCGCAGCGGGAGCCGCTCGGCGTCCACGCCGCCGCGCGCTCCCTCCACTCCGTAGCGCCACCACCACGAGCCGCGCAGGCCCGCGCCGTCGGTGTGCTCGAGGGTGAGGCCGAGGCGCGGCTCGGGCACCGCCGGCGCCTCGAAGGAGCCGTCACGGGAGACGATGTCGAACAGCCGGTGCAGCCGCTGGTAGTGCTCGGTGAGGAACGCCGACTCCTCGGCCACCGGGATGCGGATGGCCTCGCGGCTCCAGAGGAACGTGCGCGCGGAGGACAGCAGCGGCGCGGCGAACGGGATGAGCGTGACCGGGCGGGCGCGCATCTCGTCGCCGCCCTCCCACGTGTAGAGGCCGACGGCCGGGTCGCCGATGAAGCCGAACTCCTCGGGCGCCGGGTGGTCGCCGATCGCGACGAGCGAGCGCAGCTCGAGGCCGGCGGCGGTGCGCGTGACGTCGATGGAGGCGGTCGCCGTTGTGTCGAGGATCTTCAGCGGCGTCTGGTCGCGGTCGCCCATCACCAGGCCGATGCCCGCGCGGACGGCGCCGTGCAGGGCCGCCCAGATCGCCTCGCTCCGGCACTGGTCGAGGTAGAGCCAGGTGTCGGGCGAGTAGTAGCTGGAGGCGCTGTGCCCGGAGAGCAGGCCCTGCATCTCGCGGATCACGTCGATCTGGCGCTCGTCGTAGTCGTGGCTGTAGTGCAGGTAGCCGAGGTCGCGCCAGCTGGTGCCGGTGCGGACCCAGCGATCGCGGTCGCCCATCCGCACCGGGCGCACGCCCAGGCGCGGGCGCGGCTCGGGCGGCGGCCGGTAGGAGTTGTAGCGGCCGGGCGGGCGACGCACGGGCTCGCCGGGCAGCAGCTCGAACTGCAGGCCGAGCGGGATGCCGGTGTGCGAGCGCTCCGCGCCGGCGAGGAGCGGGGCGAGCGCGCTGCGCCACTCCGGGACGGCGTCGACAGCGGCCTCGCCCGGGAAGGGACCGGCCACTCCGCCCTCGCGCTCGCGGCGCAGGGCCTCGATCAGGACGGCGGCGACGTGCTTGCACTCGTGCTTGACCGGGCAGCTGCAGGCGCCGCCGAGGAGGGTCCAGTGCTCGCCCTCGTCGCGGAGCTGCACGCTCACGGCGTACGGCGAGCGCCCGGATCCGCGGACCTGGCCGAAGAGGCGGGTGCGGCCGCCGAACCACTGCAGCTCGCGCACGCGGCCCTCGTCCGCGTACGCGGTGCCCTTCTCGACGGCGGCGGTTCCGACGAGGGCGCGGATGTCCTGCTCGGAGAAGGGCTCGTGGCCGGCGGTCACCGGCCCGGGTGCGGCCGACGGCAGCACCTCACCGGGGGGACTCTGGCGGGCCATGGACCTCACGCTCTCCGCGCTCGAACGAGCGCATCCGTCTATTCAACCCGATTCCGGAGGCGCTGCGAGCCGCGGGCCGGGATCCGTGGAGGACCCACGGCCGTGCCTACGATGGAGGGATGCCCCGTCTGGCCGTCGTCTCGGCGCACACCTCCCCGCTCGAGCAGCCGTCGACGGGCGACGCGGGCGGGATGAACGTGTACCTCGCGGCGGTGCTCCCGGAGCTGGCGGCGCTCGGCTGGGAGATCGAGGTGCTGACCCGCGGCGAGGGCGTCCGGATGCTCGCGCCGGGTGTGCGGGTGGTCGGCGTGCCGGTGCCTGCGGGCGACAAGTACGCGCTGGCGTCCGCGGCGCCGGAGTTCGCGCGCGCCGCGGAGGGGGCCGACGTCGTGCACTCGCACTACTGGGTGTCGGGCCTCGCGGGGGCGCTCACCGGCCGGCCGCACGTGCACTCGATGCACTCGGGCTCGCTCGCGAAGAACGCCCGGCTCGCCCCGGGCGACGTCGCGGAGCCGCAGCAGCGGATCGACGCGGAGCGCTCCGTGCTCGCCTCCGCCGACGCGATCGTGGTGGCGGGCGCCTCGGAGCGGGAGGACGTCGTCAGCGGGTACGGCGCGGATCCCGACCGGGTCGTCGTGGTGCCGCCCGGAGTCGACGCGCGGTTCCGCCCGGGCGGCGGCGAGCGCTCCGGAGTCGTCCTGGTCGGCCGGGTGCAGCCGCTCAAGGGCCAGCTGCTGGCGGTCGAGGCGCTCGCGGCGATGGCGCCGGCGGAGCGGCCGGTGCTGCGGCTGGTGGGCGGGGCGGCACCGGGCCGGGAGTCGTACCTCGACGCGGTGCGCGCCGCGGCGGCTCCGCTGGGAGACCGCGTGCTGATCGAGGGGGCCGCCGACCGCGACCGGGTGGCGGAGCGGCTCCGGAGCGCGCAGCTGGCGCTCGTGCCCTCGGCGGCCGAGACCTTCGGGCTGATCGCGCTCGAGGCGGCCGGCAGCGGCACTCCCGTGCTCGCGCGCAGGACGACCGGCCTGGTGGACGCGGTGCGCGACGGCGGAAGCGGCGTGCTGCTCGACTCCGACTCCCCCGCGGCGTGGGCCGAGGCGATCCTGACCCTGCTGGGCTCGCCCGGCGAGCTGGCGCGACTCGGCCGCGGCGGCGTCGACTGGGCGGCCGCCCACTCCTGGCCGGCCGCCGCCGCCCGGCTGGACGCCGTCTACCGCGGCCTGTCGGCCCGCTGAGGGAACCCCGGACCGTCGAGGGACCCCGCTCCGCCGGATCACCTCGACGGGTCGGGGCTCCCTCGATGCAGGGAGGGGGTCAGTCGGCGATGGCGGGCGCCCCGGGGTCGAGGCGGGCGCCGCGAGTGGAGCGGTACCAGGGAGCGAGGCGGTCGGGCGAGACGGCGACCATCGCGGCGCCCGTGAATCCGGCGTCGTTGCCGAAGCGGGCGGGGACGATCTCGGTGCCGATGTCGAGGAAGCGGGCGAACTCGTCGAAGACGTGCGCCGCCGCGCCGCCGATCACGAACAGCTGCGGAGAGAGCAGCATCTCGAGGTGCCGGTAGTAGACGCTGAGGCGACCCGCCCACTCCTCGAGGGTGATGCCCTCGCGGCGGACGGCCGAGAAGCCGACCTGCGGCTCGAAGTCGGGACCGTCGATGTGCAGGTGACCGAGCTCGGAGTTGGGGATCACCACGCCCTCGTGGACGAGCGCCGTCCCGATGCCGGTGCCGAGGGTGGTCAGCAGGAGGAGGCCCTCGCGTCCGCGCATCGCGCCGAACTCGCGCTCGGCGACCCCTGCCGCGTCCGCGTCGTTGACGACGACGACGTCGACCCCGGTCGCCTCCGAGAGGAGGGCCTGCGCGTCGAGCCCGACCCAGCGCTGCGAGACGTGGGTGGTCTGGCGGACGACGCCGCCGCGGACGATCCCGGGGAAGCCGACGCCCACGGGCGTGCCCGCGATCGGCGAGACGTCGCGGACGATGCCGGCGATCGCCTCGGCGAAGTCCTCGGGCTCCTTGCCCAGCGGGTTCGCGACCGCGAAGCGCCGAGCCGCCCGCTCGCCGGTGGTGACGTCGACGAGGGACGCCTTGATCGAGGTCCCCCCGATGTCGACGCCGACGGCGAAGCGCGGGAGGAGGCCGTCGTGGGGCTGGGTCACGGATGCTCCGTCTGCAGTGGTGGGCGAGCGCGGGGACTCGCGAAAACGGTCGGCCCGTCGGATCCGGGATCGCGACGAGCCGAAGGCGATTCTACGAGCCGTCAGGTGCGCGCGGGCTCCGAGAGGGCGCGGAGGACGAAGTCGATCACCGGCTCGTAGAGGTGGACGGCCAGCCCGTCGTCGATCGGGACGACCACCTCGATCGAGCCCTGCGCCTCGGCGACGAACACCGCCGGGTCGTTGCAGTCGGCGATCGCGATGACCGGCAGCCCCCGCCGGCCGGCCGCGCCCGCGAAGCCGTGGTCGGCGACGACCAGGTCGGGGCGGATGCCGAGCTCGTCGAGGCGGTCGAGCAGCGCGTCCATCGGCTCCGGCGAGTGCGTGTGCTGCAGCCCTCCCCCGCGGTAGACGCAGGTGACCCCGCCGGTGCACCACAGGGCCTGGTGCTCGTCCGCGAGAGGCACGCGGATGCCGTCGGGGGCGGCGAACGGGAGCGCGTTCACGTCGATCACGCGGGCGCCCCGCTCCGTCGCGGCAGCAGCGAGGCGGCGGTAGACGTCCATCAGGGTCGCCGGGTGCGCGGTGGCGAACAGGAGGAGCGCCCCCTCGCGGACAGCGGCGGCGAACCGGTCGCGGTAGCGGGCGAGACCCGCGACCGTCAGGCGGGCGTCGATCCGGTCCTGCCCGCTCTCGAAGGAGGGGTCGGTGCTGATCCCCACGCGCTCCCCCATCAGGGCGAGCAGGCTCTCGAGCGTCCAGTGCTCGGCCACGTCCACCCCGTAGAGGTGCGCGGGCTCGCGGGCGGCGAGGCCGCGGAGGTTGCCGAGGCTGCTCGCGCGGCCGGTGAGGACGTCCCCGGCGAGGAGGGAGGAGTCGAGGTACGCCTCGAGCTCGGAGTCGGGACGCGGCATGCGGGACCTCTCGATCGACGGGGAGCTCCCAGGCTACGGGCAGTTCAGGTGTTGACATCCGATCCGTCGCCGATATATCGTTACTGCATCGCCGACAGATCGGAAGCAGCCGCTCCCGACGGGCGACCGGATCCGATCGAAAGGGATCCCCTCACGACAGAGAGCAGCACACCCATGAACTCCAGGACCTTCTTCTCCGACGACCGCCGCGACTCCTGCGACGGCGACCACTCCTCCCGCCACGAGCACCCCGGCCGCGGACAGCGCCGCGGACCCGGCGGTCACGGCCGCGGCTTCGGGCCCGGCTTCGGCTTCGGCCCGGGCTTCGGCCCGGGCTTCGGCGGCCCCTTCGGCCGCGGCGGAGGACGCGCCCGACGCGGTGACGTCCGCGCAGCCCTCCTCTCCCTCCTCTCCGAGAAGTCCTCGAACGGCTACGGCCTGATCAAGGCCATCGCCGAGAAGACGAACGGATCGTGGCGTCCCAGCCCCGGCTCCGTCTACCCCACCCTCCAGCAGCTCGTCGACGAGGGCCTCATCACGGCCGTCGGCGAGGGCCGCGGCACCGAGTACCAGCTCACGGACGCGGGCGGCACCTACGTGCGCGAGCACGCCGACGAGCTCGACGCGGCCTGGGAGGCCACCCCCGGCGCGAGCGACGCCGATCGCGCCTTCATGGAGAACGTCGGCAAGCTGATGGGCGTCGTGCAGCAGTTCCGCGGAGCGACCGAGGCGCAGCGCGCCGCCGCGTCCGCCAAGCTCGACGAGACCCGTCGCGCGCTGTACCTCATCCTCGCCGACTGACCTCGGCTCCCCTCCCGCGATCCGTCGCGGGAGCCCCCGGACGGACGGGACCCCTCGCCTCGGCGACGGGGTCCCGTCCGTTCCTCTGTCTCGGGAGCCAGCGCCTCAGCGGGCGGCGGACAGACGGTCCAGTCCCTCGTCGAGGGTGACCGACGGGCTCCACTGCAGATCGGCGCGCGTGCGGCGCTGGTCGAACCAGTGCGCGGTCGAGAGCTGCTCGGCGAGGAAGCGGGTCATCGGCGGCTCGTCGGCGCCGGGCCGCACGGCCCACACGCGCTCGACGAGCGAGCCCGCAGCGCGGGCGACGGAGGCGGGGACGGACCAGCGCGGCGGCTCGACGCCCGAGGCGCGGCAGATCCCGGCGAGCAGCTCGGCGACCGGGCGCGGCTCGCCGTTGGTGACGACGTAGGAGCGGCCGTGCACCTCCTCCGCCCGCCCGAGAGCGGCGACGATCGCCGAGGCGGCGTTGTCGATGTAGGTGGAGTCGATCAGCGCCTGGCCGTGCCCGAGGAGCGGCAGCCGGCCGGCGCGCGCCCGCTCGACGATGCGGGCGACGAGCTGGGTGTCGCCCGGACCCCAGACCAGGTGCGGGCGCACGGCGACCACCGCGAAGCCGGGGGCGTCGGCAGCGAGGGCCAGCAGCTCGGCGCGGGCCTTGGTGCGCGCGTAGTCGCCGCGGGCCCGGTCCGGATCGGCGGGCTCGGCGTCGTCGCCGGTGATCGAGGAGCCGGAGTGGGCGACGGAGGGCGACGAGATCTGGACGAAGCGGCTCACGCCGGCGCGGGCGGCGGCGGCGAGCAGACGCCGGGTGCCGTCGATGTTCACGCGGTCGAAGTCGCCAGGATCGCCGGCGAGCGAGACCTTCGCGGCGAGGTGCACGACGCCCTCGGCCGCGTCGACGGCATCCTCGACCGCGCGCGGATCGGTCAGCGAGCCACGCGCCTCCTCGACGCCCGCGACCCCGGAGGGCCGGCGCTGGAAGGTGCGGACCTCGTGCCCCTGGGCGACGAGGCCCGCGGCCACCGCACCGCCGAGCAGGCCGCTCGCGCCGGTGACCAGGACCCTCACGGCGCCACCATCCGGCCGCCGGCGAGCACGCCCTCGGCCCAGCGCGAGAGCGCGGCCCGGTCGATCTTGGAGTTGTGGCGGATGTCGGTGGGCAGCGCCGGGACGACCAGCACCGCGGCGACGGGCCGGTCGACGGCCGCGCGCACCTCGGCGGCGAGGGCCTCCTCGGCCAGCACCACGCGGCGCGCGCCCGAGCGCAGCTCGACCACGGTGACCAGCTGCGCGACTCCGCGCGGGCCGGCTCCGACGATCGCGGCGCGGGCGACCGAGGCGACGCGCGCCTCGATCCGCTGCTCGGGTCCGACCGGCGTGACCACACCGTCGGGCGTGACGACGACGTGCGGCATCCTGCCCTCGACCCAGAGGCGGCCGGCGGAGTCGGTCCGCCCGACGTCCCCGGTGCGGTGCCAGCGCTCACCCGGGACGGCGCCGACGCGGGCGGCACGGTCGGTGAGCCAGAGGCGCTCGTAGTGGTCCTCGACGTGACCGGCCGAGACGACGATCTCGCCGGTCGTGCCGGTGATCT
This sequence comes from Rathayibacter sp. AY1C5, assembly GCF_002931705.1. NCBI lineage: Bacteria > Bacillati > Actinomycetota > Actinomycetes > Micrococcales > Microbacteriaceae > Rathayibacter > Rathayibacter sp. AY1C5. The sequence continues at coordinate 244,010 of NZ_PSWD01000002.1, read as the reverse complement.
CCTCCGGCTCGTCCGCGGCGCGGCCGTCGGCGTCGAGCGGGGCGATCCGCAGCCGGACGCCCGCGGCGGGTACGCCCACGCAGACGCCTCCGCGCGGATCGTCATCGGCGGCGGCCTCGCGGATACCCTCCAGCGACGCGTCGGTGAGCAGCAGCCCCTCGGTCATGCCGTAGGGAGTGCGGGCGGAGGCGTTCGGCATGAGCGCCTGCGCCTCGCCGAGCAGTCCCGCCGAGACGGGGGCCCCGGCCGAGAGGAAGGTGCGCACGCCGGCGAGGGCGCGGTGGTCGTCGGCGTCGAGCGCGCCGGCGGTGGCCACGACGTTGGCCAGTGCGGCCGGCGAGAGGAACAGCACGGTCGCGTCGACCCGGGCGGCGGCCGCGGCGACGGCGGCCGCGGTGAGCGTCCGGGGCGCGGTGACGTCCATGTCCGGAGTGGCGGAGCGCGTGCCCAGCGCGGGACCGAGCAGGGCGAACGGCGCGAAGCCCGCGACGAGGCCGGTGCCCGGTCCGATCCCGTACTGGCGGGCGAGCGCGTCGCGGACGCCGGCGAGCTGCCGGTGCGTGTAGACGACGCCCTTGGCGGGGCCGGTCGAGCCGGAGGTGAACAGGATCGCGGCCACGGCGTCGGCGGCGGGAGCCTCGCCCAGCGCCTCCGGGTCGGCGGCCAGCTCGGCGCGGCCGAGCTCGATCAGCTGCCCGAGCGAGGTGTCGACCCCGAGGGCCGAGGCGGAGGCGCGGGGCAGGGTCTGCGTCGAGACCCGGCCGCCGGGCCAGCGGAGGGCCCGCGCGACGGCGAGGCCGGGCAGGGCGCCGACCACCAGATCCGGCCAGGCACCGCGGACCGCGCGGGTGAGACCGCGCAGGCCCAGGCCCGCGTCGGCGACGACCACGACGGCTCCGATGCGCAGGCACGCGTAGAGCAGCGCCGTCAGGTCGGCACCGGGCGGCACGAGGAGCGAGACGCGGTCGCCCGGGGAGACGCCGGAGGCGCGGAGCCCGGCGGCGAGCTCGCGGACCCGCTGCGAGAGCAGGCGCCACGAGACCGAGCGGGGCCCGCCGCCTCCGGGAGGCGCCATCTCGACCAGAGCGAGCGAGTCGTCCTGCGCGTTGCGGTCGAGGTGCGCCCAGAGCGGCTCGACCGGCGCGGTCGGGCGGCGGACGTCGGGGGCGGGGTCGCCGCCGAACGGCTCCTCGCCGTCGGAGAGGTCGCCCAGCCAGGTGAGGACGGCGGACGAGTAGTCGACGTCCTCGGCCACCAGGTGGCCCGCTCCCTCGTAGCGGTGGACCTGCGCGTGCGGGAGGCGGTCGACGAGGTCGTCGAGGTAGCGGTCGGAGAAGATCGGGTCCAGCGGGCCCCAGAGCATCAGGGCCGGCGTCGTCAGGGCGCTGACGCCCTCGGCGATGCGCTGCAGCTCCGGGTCGCTCGGGTGGGCGGAGTCGACCGGGATGTCGGCGACGAAGCCGCCCACTCCGCCGCGGCGCGACGCGGACCGGTAGGGCGCGCGGTACCCCTCCTTCACCGCGGAGGGCAGCGCCGGGTGCCCCAGCGCGAGGGTCGTCTCGAGGAAGGCCGGCGTGCCGACCGTCGAGGCGCCGAGCACACCCGAGGCGAGCGCGAGCCGGAGCGGGGCCGGGATCGGCTCGTCGGCGCTCTGGTGGATCGCGGTGTTCAGGAGCATCGTGGCGCGCAGCTGCTCCGGGTGGTCGACCGCCCAGCCCAGCGAGACGACTCCGCCCCAGTCGTGGCCGAGGGTGACCACGTCGTCGAGGCCGAGCACGTCGGTGAGGTTGGAGAGCTCGCGCACGCGGTCGGCGAGCGTGTGCAGGGCGCCGGTCCGCTCGGAGAAGCCCATCTCGAGCTGGTCGACAGCGACCACCCGCCAGGCGGGGCCTCCGCTGCGGGCCGACTCGAGCGTGGCGGCCGCGAGGCGGCGCCAGAGGTAGGACCAGGTGGGGTTGCCGTGCACGCAGAGGACGGTGCCGACGGGCTCCGTGCCGAGGGCCTCGCCCGTGTCGAGCAGGTGCCAGCGGCGCGGCACGCCCTGGGCGTCCGGAGCGTCGACGAGGCGCGACCACGCGGGATCGAGCCCGTCGAGCCCGGCCGGGGGCAGCTGCGCGGCGGCCGTGGAGCCGAGCGCTCCGCGGATCCGCTCGGCCGGGTGGGGCGCGGTCACCAGGCGATCTCGAGCATCGCGGTGTTGATGCCCGAGCCCACTCCGATGAGCAGCACCCGGTTGCCGGGCTGCAGGGTCTCGGCCTCCTGGGCCAGGGTGATCGGGATCGACGCCGGGCCGACGTTGCCGAGGGTGGGGTAGGTCGTGGGGACGCGGCTGCGGTCGATGCCGACCGCCTTCACCAGGGCGTCGGTGTGCACGTCCGACACCTGGTGCGTGATGTAGCGGTCCATCCCACTCCAGTTCCAGTCGCGGGTGGCCTCCTTCCACGCCGAGAGGACGAGCTCCATGCCGCCCTTGAGCAGCGCCTTCGCGTCCGTGAACATGCCGTCGACGCTGCCGACGCAGAGCTCGTTGAACTGCGTGGCCGCGCGGGTGATGCCGCCGAGGATGCGGTGGCCCTTGGGGTGCTCGTCGGCCGGGCCGAGGACGGCCGCGGCGGCGCCGGAGCCGAGGGTCAGGCTCGCGAACTCGCTCATGAAGTCCTTGCGCTTGACGCCCTCGCGGCTCAGGCGCTCGATGGTGTTGACCTGGATCTCGTCGGCGTCCTCGCCGTCGATGATGAGCGCGTAGCGGATCTGGCCGGAGTCGATCAGCTGCGCGGCGAGGGTCATGCCGTTGACGAAGCCGAGGCACGCGTTCGCGATGTCGAAGTTGATGGCCGACGAGGGCAGGCCGAGCCCGTGGTGCAGGCGCACGGCGACCGAGGGCTCGAGGTGCTTGCGGGTCACCGACGTGTTGATGATCAGGCCGATCTGGTCGGCGCGGACGCCGGCCTCGGCGAGAGCGCGCTTGCCCGCGTCGATCGCCGCTCCGTCGAAGCCCTGCTCGGAGCCCCAGTTGCGGCGCTCGTGCACTCCGGCGACGCGCTGGAGGAGCCCGGTGGGGAGCCGCAGGCGCTTGAGCGCCGGAGCGAGCCGCGCCTCGATCTCGGCCGAGGTGGTCACGCGCGGAGCCAGCGTGGTCGCGACGGACAGCAATGCGACGTTGCGGTGCGTGGTCGTTGCGTTTCCGTCCAACGGAACTCCCTGTCGAGTTGTCGATCCTGGCATGTGCCTCCGTGATTTTACGCTGTCGTTCAGGCTGCGCTTCCTGGACGCCCGCTGGGCGGTCGCGGAACGCGTCCTCGGCGGCCGGGCGGGGGCTCCTCCCCCGGAACGACGGGCGAGGAGCCGCCGAGTCCACACGCGACGCGCGGTGTCAACCCACCCGCCGGGGCGTCAGGTCCCCATCGCCCACGGCTCGCGATCGCCGCGGAGGCGGGCGGCGAGCGCCATCGCCTGCTCGTCGGTCAGGGTCGCGACGTAGTCGACCACACCGCGCCCCCGGCCGAGCCGCTGCAGCGCGGCCGGGTCGGAGGTCGGCCGGCCGCGCTCGTCCGACGGGAGCCAGTCGGGGTGGTCGGCGCGCAGGCGGAAGTAGCCGTCGGTCGCGAGCTCGATCAGGTCGAGCAGCTTCTGCGGAGCCCGCGAGCCGTCGCGCGGATCCTCGAGCCAGGCGTCGAGGTGGGTCACCAGCGTCTCGAGCACCTGCGACTGGCCGCGCTGGTAGGTGGCGAAGTCCGGCCGATCGATCACGAAGCGGGTGTGCACGAACTTCAGCACGGCCACGTCGTGCCAGGCGTCGGGGAGGAGGGAGAGGTGGCCCGAGCGGACGTTCGGCTCGGCGAGCACCACCACGGAGCGCTGCAGACGGCCGATCCAGGAGGAGACGAACGCCTCGATCGCGCGCTCGGTGCGCGTCGATCCGTCGAACGGGAGCGCGAGGAGCCCCTCGACCAGCTCGGTCGACACCCGCTCCACGGAGGCGCGGAAGTGCTCGTCGCTCGCGATCCACGGGTCGCGGGCCACGAGCCTCCGGCGGAGCATCTCGAGCGAGTGCCCGGGGGCGCGCGCCCACAGCTCCTCGGCGTCGAGGGCGGCGAGCGCGTTCTGCTCGCGGAGGAACGCGCGGAACTCCACGGCGACGGCCGCCTGCTGCAGCACTCCCGCGCGGTAGAAGTCGTCGAGGTCGTGCAGCGAGTAGGCGATGTCGTCGGCGACGTCCATCACCGAGCACTCGAGGGTCTGCTGCCAGGGGGCGATCGCGGTGAAGCCGGAGCGGGCGTCGAGCAGGTCGTCGAGGTCGAGCGTGTACGCCGAGAACTTCGGCGGAGCGGTCTCCCACCGGCTGGCGGTCGACCCGCGGGGCAGCTCGGTCGGGTCGGCGGAGTCGATGCCGGGGCGGTGGATCGTCCGCCCCCACGGGTACTTGAGCACGGCGGCTCGGGAGGCGGCGGTGAGGTTCAGCCCCACCTCCACCGTCTCGCAGACGTCGAGCTCGGAGAGGATCCGGAACGACTGCGCGTTGCCCTCGAAGCCCTCTGCGAGCCCCAGCCGCTCGCGCGCGAGCCGGTCGAGCGCCTGCTCGCCGAGGTGGCCGAACGGAGGGTGGCCGAGGTCGTGCGCGCTGGCCGCGGCCTGCACGACCACCGGGTCGCAGCCGCCGAGCCGCTCGACCAGCTCGCGCTGGGCGGGATCGGTGGTGGTCAGCTGCATCGCGATCGCGCGGGCGACCGCGGTGACCTTGATCGAGTGCGTGAGCCGGTTGTGCACGACCTGGCCGACGCCCGAGGGCGAGATGACCTGGGTCACCGCGGAGAGTCGGGCGAAGTACGGCGAGAAGCGGATCCGCTCCAGGTCGACGCGGTACTCGGGGTACTCCTCGCCGGTGGCGAACCGGTCGACCGGCTCGGGGATGCGCCGGTCGCGGCGGTGATCGTGCGGGGCCGAGGCCCGCGGGGCCGTCGTCTCGGGGAGTGCCGGCTCGCTCATGGCTTCACCCTAATCAGGGGCGCGGGGGCGGAGGGACCGCGCCGCTCCGGCGGTCGGCGTCGCTCCTCCGCCGAGACACCGGGTCTGCCGGCTAAGCCCCGCGGGGACGGCGGCGCCCCGGGGAGCGCACGGACACCTCGGCGAGGCCGGCACCTCGGCGGACGCCGGGACGCCTCGCGGCAGCCCGGCCGACGGGCGAACAGGAGACGCCGGGCGCGGACTCCCGTCAGGCGGACTGCTCGCGCGGAGCGACGGCGAGGTGCACGGCCGCGGCGACGACCGCGCCGAGGACGTAGGCCGCGATGTCGAGCCAGGAGAAGGTGGTGCCGACGACGAGGCGGAGCGGCGCCCACAGCTCGACCAGGCGCGCTGCGACTCCGATCGCCTGCAGCTGCTCCATCGCGATCGACCAGGCCAGCGCGATCCCGGCAGCCGTCACGCCCGGGATGCGCGGCAGGAGCACCGCGATCAGCAGCGCCACCAGCACGACGTAGGCCACTCCGCCGGCGAGGTCGGCGAGCAGCCCCGTGAGCACGAACCGCAGCGCCAGGCCCAGGCCGAGCACGGCGACGGCCGCGAGGGCGAAGCGGAGCCGCGCCCTCACCGGGCACGCTCCTCGAGGGCGCGCTGCAGGCGGTCGAGAGCGAGGAGGAACGTGCGGTCGTCGGCCACGCGCCAGCCGAGAGCGGCCGGGGCGGCGACGACCAGGGGCACGAGGACGGTGCGCGGGCGCCGCCTCGCCGCACGCAGGACGGCGGAGACGGGCGGCGGCGCGAGGACCGCCAGGACCAGCGCGCGGACCCGGTGGGCACCCGAGGGCGAGGTGCCGACGCCCACCGAGACGATCCGATCCCACTCGGCGATGCGCAGGGCGTCCGCGCGCTCGGCGGCGAGCTCGAGTCCGTCGCGGCCGACGGCCAGCACTGCGGCGGCGGCGGCCGGAGCGGCGGAGGCGGGTGCCGCGATCCGGCGCAGCGCCCGGGCGAGCTCGGGAGTGCGCAGGACGGCGAACCCCTCGGTGACCGCGGCGAGCGCCGCCAGCCGGCGCTGCCGCTCCGGGGCGGCCTGGCGGACCCGGGCCCGGACGGCGGCCGGGGCGGGCAGGGGCGCGGCGAGCAGCGCCGTCGGCTCGAACCGCGTGCGCGGGGGCAGCGGGACCGCCGGCGGCGTGCGCGGCGGGGGCTCACCCCAGTGCGGCGTCGATGCGGGATCCATGCGCCCCTCCCTCCTCGCGCGGCTCCGAGCCGCCCCTGAGATCATCCCTCCTCCGCCCTCCCGCCTTGCCGAGAGGGCTCGGCGGGCTTACCATGGAGTACCCCCCGGGGGTATGCCGCGACCGGCGTGCCGACCGGACGCCCACCGGGCCGATCGACCGGATCGGACCGGACGCACGACACAGGAGGACCCATGAGCACCAGGATCGACCTCGGCCTGACCGCGAGCGGATCGACGGGAGGGTGCGGCTGCGGCGGAGGCGGCGCCTGCGCGTGCGGCGGCCACGGCGGCGCCGGCCGCTCCGACGCCGGCCACGCGGCGCAGGGCTCCCTGTCCGCCGCGTCCGTGCAGAGCTTCGGCGTCGCGGGCATGACCTGCGAGCACTGCGTCCGCAGCGTCACCGAGGAGCTCGCCGCCTACCCCGAGGTCTCGGCTGTCGACGTGTCCCTCGCCCCCGACGGGGTCTCGACCGTCACGGTCGGCTCCTCCCGGCCGCTCGGCCGCGAGGAGATCGCCGCCGCCGTCGCCGACGCGGGCTACCGCCTCGCTCCCCTGAGCTGACGTGGCCGAGACCACCGGCACCCCGCTCGAGCTCGCCATCGGAGGGATGACCTGCGCCTCCTGCGTCGCGCGGGTCGAGAAGCGCCTCGACGCGCTCCCCGGCGTCCACGCGACCGTCAACCTCGCCCTCGAGCGCGCGACGCTGACCCTCCCGCCCGGCACGACGCCGGCCGACGCGATCGCCGCCGTCGAGGCCGCGGGCTACAGCGCGACGGTCCCCTCCACCGGCGAGGCGGCTCCCGCGGAGGAGCAGGAGGAGCAGAGCGACGACGACCGCGAGCGGCGCGCCCTGCGCACCCGGCTCCGCGTCTCCGCCCTGCTCGCCGTGCCGGTGGTCCTGCTCTCGATGATCCCGCCGCTGCAGTTCGCGAACTGGCAGTGGCTGTGCCTCGCCCTCGCCTCGCCGGTCGCGGTCTGGGGCGCGCTCCCCTTCCACCGCAACGCCTGGCGGGCGCTGCGGCACGGCTCCACCACCATGGACACCCTGATCAGCCTCGGTGTCAGCGCCTCCTTCGCCTGGTCGGTCTGGGCTCTGTTCCTCGGCGACGCCGGGCGGCCGGGCATGAGCATGCCGTTCGAGCTGCTGGGCAGCCGCTCCGGCCACGACGAGATCTACCTCGAGGTCGCCGCCGCCGTCCCCGTCCTCGTGCTGGCCGGCCGCTACCTGGAGGCGCGGTCGAAGCGCGACGCCGGTGCGGCGCTCCGGGCGCTCCTCCGCCTCGGCGCGAAGGACGCCGTGCGCGTCGCCGCCGACGGGCAGGAGGAGCGCGTGCCCGCGTCCTCGCTCGCCGTCGGCGACGTCCTCCGCGTGCGCCCCGGCGAGACCGTCGCCGCCGACGGCACCGTGCTCGAGGGCTCGAGCGCGATCGACGCGAGCATGCTCACCGGCGAGAGCGTGCCGGTCGAGGTCGGCCCCGGCTCGACCGTGACCGGCGGAGTGCTCAACGCGCACGGCCTGCTCACCGTCCACGTCGACCGCGTCGGCTCCGAGACCACGCTCGCGCGGATGGGCCGCCTCGTCTCGGACGCGCAGGCCGGCAAGGCGCGCGTCCAGCGGCTCGCCGACCGCGTCTCCTCCGTCTTCGTGCCGGTCGTGGTGGCGCTCGCCCTGGCCACCCTCGCCGGCTGGCTGATCGCCGGCGCCGACCTCGCCGCCGCCGTCTCTCCCGCCGTCGCCGTCCTCGTCGTCGCCTGCCCGTGCGCGCTGGGCCTGGCCACCCCGACCGCCATCCTCGTCGGCACCGGCCGCGGCTCCCAGCTCGGGATCCTCCTCCGCGGGCCGGAGGTGCTCGAGGCCGGGCGCCGGATCGACACGGTCGTGCTCGACAAGACCGGCACGCTCACCACCGGCGCCTTCCAGGTCGTCGAGTCCAGCGACGACGAGAGCCTGCGGATGCTCGCCGCCGTCGAGCGCGGGTCGGAGCATCCGCTCGCCGCGGCGATCGTGGCCGGGGCCGCGCACCTCGACGTCCCCGAGGCGACCGGATTCCGCTCCAGCACCGGGTTCGGCGTGCGTGCCCGGGTCGAGGGCCGCCTGGTCGTCGCCGGCCGGCTGCGCTGGCTGGAGGAGCAGTGGGGCTTCGCGCCGGGCGGTCTCGCCGAGCGCGCCGAGCGAGCGACCGCCGAGGGCGGCACCGTCGTCGGCGTCGGCTGGGAGGGGGCGCTTCGCGGCTTCGCGGTCCTCCGCGACGAGCCGAGGCCGGAGGCGTCCCGCACCGTCCGCGCCCTGCGCGAGCGGGGCCTGCGGGTGATGGTGCTGACCGGCGACAACCCGCGGGCGGCGCAGGCCGTCGCCTCGGCCGTCGGCATCGACGAGGTCGTCGCCGAGGTGCTGCCGGAGGAGAAGCTCGCCGTGATCGAGCGCCTCCGTGCGGAGGGCCGCCACGTCGCCTTCGTCGGCGACGGTGTGAACGACGCCGCCGCGCTGGCCGCCGCGGACGTGGGGATCGCGATGGGCGCCGGATCGGACGCGGCGATCGAGGCGAGCGACATCACCCTCGTCGGCGACGACCTCGGCCGGGTGCCCGACGCCCTGCGCCTCGGGCGCCGCACCCTCGCGGTCATCCGGGGCAACCTCTTCTGGGCCTTCGCCTACAACGTGGCCGCGATCCCGCTCGCGGTGGCCGGACTCCTGGGGCCGCTCGTGGCCGGGGCCGCGATGGCGTTCTCGAGCGTCTTCGTCGTGCTGAACAGCCTGCGGCTGCGGTCGTTCCGCTGAGTCCCGGCGGGCCGTCCGGAGTTCCCTCGCGGAGCTCTTGACGGCCCGCCCGCGGATGGCGAGGGTGAGCGCATGAGCCTCTTCATCACCTGCCCGGTCGACGACGTCGAGCGCGCCACCGCCTTCTACACCGCGCTCGGCTGGACCCTGAACACCGAGATGTCCCGCGAGGACGTCTCCTGCTTCGCGATCGGTCCCGACACGTCCGTCATGCTGGCGAGCCGCGCCATGTACGAGAGCGTCGGCGCCACCGAGGAGCTGATCGGCGCCCCCGGCACCCCCTCGAAGGTGACCGTCTCGTTCGACCTCGACAGCCGCGCGGCCGTCGACGAGCTCGTCGAGCGGGCCGCCGCCGCGGGAGGCCGGATCGGCGACACCGACGACTACCCCTTCATGTACCAGCGCCAGTTCGACGACCTCGACGGCTACCACTACTCCCCGTTCTCGATGAAGCCGGGCGGCGACGCGGCGGAGTGACGGGGCCGCGCGGACTCACTCCGCGTGCCGCAGGCGGTGCCGCCGGACCGCGGCTCGGTTCGCGCAGCGGACGGAGCAGTACCGCTGCCGGCCGTTCCGCGTCACGTCGACGACGACGTTCCTGCAGTGGTCGCCCGACGCCCGACCGGCCTCACACCGCAGGAGGCGGCTCATCCCCCGGGTCGTCAGGTGCAGCGCCGTGCCCACCGCGATGACGGCGTGGAGGACGTGCGCCAGGGACTGGTCCTGGTCGCGGTAGTGCAGGTGCCAGCCCTCGTCGTCGTGGTCGGTCAAGCGCGGATACGCGGCGATCGCGGCCATCTGGTGGTTCAGCGACGTCGCCCGGTCGCTCGGAGTCGGCGCGTCGACCACTTCCAGCCACTCGTCGATCACGTCGCGCGTCCGGGCGTGGTCGTCCGGGCCGGACTCGAAGGCCATCGTCATGCCGAACTCGCGCGTGCGCGCCTCGATGCCCGCGCGGTCGGACGGCCAGTCGTTCGCGAGGGAGGCGGCGAGCAGGACCGCGTACTCGCCGTAAGGGTTGAGCTGCATAAGACCATGACAGCACAGTGGCTCCCATGCGCACCTCCACACCCTCTCCGCACCCCTCCGAGCCGCTCGCCCCCGCCGTCGATCCGCACGAGCACGGCTGGACGACCGAGTCGGCCCACCGGACCAGCGAGGGCGTCGTCGTGTACGTCCGCTGCGTCGGCTGCGGGACGCGGCGCGTGGACGTGCGGACCGGGCACCAGGATCCCCCTGCCGCTCTCAGCCGCGTCCTGCCCGCCTCCGACCACCGCTCGCGGGGTGGAGCAGCGAGCGGCCGCGGGAGGATGAGGGCATGATCGCCGACCTGACCCTCCCCTGCGACGCCGGCCCCGAGGAGAGGAGCCTCCTCCTCCGCCGCGCGGTGCTCGACGACCTCCCCGCGCTCGTCCGGCTCCTCTCCGACGACCCGATCAGCGCCGGGCGCGGAGACGTCGCCGCCGAGGAGGACGGGGCCGCCTACGAGGCCGCCTACCGGAGCATCGCGCAGGACCCGGGAAACGATCTCGTGGTCGCGGTGGACGGCGCCGGAGCCGTGGTCGGGACGCTGCAGCTGACCGTGATCCCCGGGATGGCGCGCCGGGGCAGCTCCCGCCTGCTCATCGAAGCGGTCCGGGTGGCGAGCGCCGAGCGGTCGGCGGGGATCGGCACGGCCCTGACGCGCTGGGTGCTGGACGTCGCTGCGATCGAGCTCCGCACGCCGCTCGTCCAGCTGACCTCGGACGCCGCCCGAACCGACGCCCACCGCTTCTACCTGCGCCTGGGCTTCGTCGACTCGCACGTGGGCTTCAAGCGCCACGTCGAGCTGCCGGGCTCGTAGCGGCGGCGCGGGCAGCCGTCCGGACGCCTGATCGGCGTGTCCCCCCGAGCACGGCCGGCCCGGGAGTGGACGCCCCGAGCGGAGGCCCGGACGGCCCCGCTCGCCTCTCCCCGGCCGACGTGATTGGCTGGCCCGATGAGAACCGAGACCCGCCAGGGCGTCCCCCTCCTGCTCGTCGACGACGACGGAGGCGCGCTCTCGACCCCGGACGACGCGATCGCGCTCATCGGCGAGACCTACGGCGGCGACGTCGAGACGATCGTGGTGCCCGTCGGCCGGCTCGACCCCGAGTTCCTCCGCCTGCGCTCCGGCATCGCCGGCGAGTTCGTGCAGAAGTTCGTCTCGTACGGCAAGCGGCTGGTGATCCTCGGCGACGTCAGCGGGCCGGTGGCGGAGTCGAGCGCGCTGCAGGCCTTCGTCGTCGAGTCGAACCGCGGCGACCACCTCTGGTTCGCCGCCGACCTCGAGGCGCTCGACGCCCGCCTCCGCAGCTCCGGGACCGCGACCGAGCCCGGCGCCGACGGCGGAGTGGAGCCGACGCCCGGCCCTGCCCGCTGATGCCCCTGCTCCAGCCCGGCCCCGACGGCTCTCCACCCGAGGTCGACGGTCCGGTCCGCCTCCTCCTTCTCGCCGACACGCACCTCCCGAAGCGGGCGAAGGCCCTCCCGGACGAGGTGTGGCGCGCGGTCGACGAGGTCGACCTGGTCGTGCACGCGGGCGACTGGGTCGACGAGGCGACGCTGGACTCGCTGGAGGAGCGGGCGGCGCTCCTGCTGGCCGTGTGGGGCAACAACGATCCGGAGCCGCTGCGCGCCCGCCTGCCCGAGGTCGCGCGCGCCCGCGTCGCCGGCCTCGACGTCCGCGTGGTGCACGAGACCGGAGCGGCGACCGGCCGCGAGACCCGCGCCGACGCCGCCCATCCGGGTGCCGACGTGCTCGTCTTCGGGCACAGCCACATCCCCTGGGACACCGTCTCCCCGGCGGGTCTCCGCCTGCTCAATCCGGGCTCCCCGACGGATCGGAGGCGCCAGCCGGCCTGCACCTTCCTGACCGCCGTCGCCGACGACGGAGGGCTCCGCGACGTGCACCTGACCGCCCTGCCGCTCCGGGCACGAACCATTCCCGGCGGCGGCGCAAGGGGGTCACAGAGCATTTAGGTCGGCCTAAGCTCACCTGGATGAGCAGCTCACACGACCACCCCGACTCCGCGCACCTGCGCCCGGAGGGTCTCGACGACGCCACCGTGGCGGCGCTCGGGAAGCTCTCGGAGGCGCTCGAGACGGTCGAGCACGCCCGCGGTCTGCTCTACGGCTTCCACCGGCTCACCGGCGCGGCCGACCTCGCTCTGGGCGAGGCCGTCGACGCGCTGCGCGAGGCCGGCCACGCCGCGACCGCCGAGCGGATCGAGGCCGAGCTCGTCGGCCGCAACGTCATCGAGGGGCGCTGGACCTTCCAGATCGTCGAGGACTACGACGACACCTACTACGCCGCGTTCCGGGAGCAGGAGCGCGCCGCGCGCGACGAGCTCGCCGGCGGACGCCGCCACCTCTTCGAGTCCGAGATGAAGGAGGACCGCCGCTCCGGCGGCCGCCGCCACCACGAGTCGCGCCCGGAGGCGGGCTCGTGAACGCCGTCATCCGGATGCACGCCTCGTCGCTGCGGGTCAAGGCGGTCACGCCGGGCCGCGGCGGACGCGGCACGCCTCCCGAGCCCGAGGCGACGATGCGGCGCACCACGCTCAGCATCGACGGCCGCCGTTTCCTTCTCGCCGTCTCCCTCGACACCGAGGAGCTCGAGAAGCGCCTGGTCGAGGCCGTGCGCAACCGCGGCGACATGGTGAGCTTCACGGTCGCCGGCGAGCGCGAGGTCTGCGTGCTGGTCTCCCCGGGCGTCGCGGTCATCCTCGAGCACGAGGACGTCCCGGTCGAGGATCCGGACGCCGAGGACGCGCCGATCCTGTACGACGACGTCGAGTACCTGACCTGATCCGTCGGCGGCCGGTCCCGGCCGCCGGTCCGGGCGCGGCTCTCGACTCGGGTCGTCCACCCGCTCAGACCGCTCCGGTACTCGCCCACAGGTGGAACGCCGCGTGCGCCCGGTGCGGCCGCCACGCCTGCGACGCCGCCTCCGCCTCCGCCGTGCTCACCCGGCCGAGCGCCTTACGCAGCACCAGGTCGCCGGCGGGGAAGGCGTCCGGATCGCCGAGGAACCGGAGCGCGAGGTAGTCGGCCGTCCACGGCCCGATGCCCGGGATCGCGAGGAGCGCGCGCCGCTGCTCCGGCAGGTCGCCCGCGCGGTCGAGCACGGGTCCGGCGGCGAAGGCCTCGGCGACGGCCCGGACCGTCCGCGCCCGGGCGTTGGTGATCCCGATCGCCGAGCGCAGCGCCTCGAACTCCGGGGCGAGCAGGGCGGCGGGTGCGGGGAAGGCCAGGAGACCGCGCTCCCCCGGGGCGCCGAAGGCCGCGGCGGTGCGTCCGCCGAAGGTCCGGGCCGCGGCGACGGACACCTGCTGGCCGAGGACCGCCATGACCGCCGCCTCGAACGCCTCCGGGTACTGCGTCGCGCGCAGCCCCGGCCGGGCCGCGACGGAGCGGGCGAGCAGCGGGTCCCGCGAGAGCTCGGCGCCGATCGCCACCACATCGGAGTCGAGGTCGAACCAGGCACGGACGACCGCGGCCGCCGGCGTCAGCACGTCCGGCTCCGCCTCCACCCGCAGCCCGGTCTCCGTCACCTCGAGCGCGATCGGCCGCGTCGCCCCGTCGAGGGTGAGCAGGCGCTCCAGGCGCCGGCCGTCGGCCGAGACCCGCTCCACTCCGGGGAGGGCGTGGTTGCGGAGGAGGCTCGCGGCGCCGGCGGGGTCGAAGGGCCCGAGGGCCGGCAGGTCGAGGGAGGACGTCTCGTTCAGGGGAGCAGGACCGTCTTGCCGCGCGCGCGGCCCGACTCGACGAGGGCGAGCGCGGCGGCCGCCTCGGTCAGCGGGAAGGAGGGCCCGAGCACGACCTCGAGCTCCCCGCGACCGGCGCGGTCGAGCAGGCCCGGCCGGGCGGCGTCGCGGAGCGCGGTGCCGGGATCGGCTCCCGGTCCGCCGCCGAGCATCAGGATCCCGCCGAGGCGGGCGGCGTGCTCGAAGCCGGCCACAGTGGCGATGCGCGAGCGGTCGGCGACCAGAGCCACCGAGGCGTCCAGCGCCTCGTCGGTGCCCGCCGTGTCCAGCGCGACGTCGACGCCGCCGGGGGCCAGGGCGCGCACGCGCTCCTCCAGCCCGGCGCCGTAGCGGACCGGCTCCGCGCCGAAGCGGCGGACGACCTCCTCGCCGCGCTCGCTCGTGGTGCCCAGCACCCGTGCTCCGCGGGCGACCGCGAGCTGCACCGCGAGCGAGCCGACGGCCCCGCTCGCCCCGTGCACCAGGACGGTGTCCCCGGAGGAGACGCGGGTGGCCTCGACGAGGTGCTCGGCGGTCGTCCCGGCCAGCAGCAGGCCCGCGGCCGCCGCCCAGCCGAGCCCGGCGGGCTTGGGCAGGACCGCGCTCGCGGGCGCGACCAGCTCGGCGGAGTAGCCGCCGGAGACCCGGAACGCCACGACCTCGTCGCCCACGCGGATCGGGCCGAGCGGCCCCTCGGCCCCCTCGCCGACCGCGGTCACGACTCCGGAGACCTCGCTGCCCGGCCGGACCGGCACCCGACCGCGCCCGAACATCCCGCGCAGGAGCTTCGCATCGGCCGGGTTCACGCCCGCGGCGCGCACCGCGATCCGCACCCTGCCGGGCGTCGGCTCCCCCGGATCGACCTCGACGGCGCGCAGCGCCTCCGGCCCGTCGAATCCCTCGGCCTGCATCGCGACGACCATGCGTCCGCCTCCCGTTCCCGGGCGCCCGCGCGCCCGAGCGCGACGCTAGCAGCAGCGCCCGGCCCCCGGACCCCCTGCGGAGAGCGCGGCCGCCGACCGAGAACGCCCGTTCTGGTACCGCCTACCATGGAGGGATGTCCCCGATCCTCGACGAGCGCCCTCCCCGCGAGGCGATCCTCGCGGCCGCCGACCGGCTCTACTACGAGCGCGGCATCCAGTCCGTCGGGATGGACGAGCTCCGCACGGCCGCGGGCGTCTCGCTGAAGCGCCTCTACTCGGAGTTCCCGAGCAAGGAGTCGGTGGTGGTCGCCGTCCTGCACGGCCGGCACGAGCAGTGGACCCTCGGCGTGACCACCCGGGTCGCCGCGGCGGACGGACCTCGCGGCAAGCTGCTCGCGATCTACGACTTCCTCTTCGACTGGTTCTCCGAGGACTCGTTCCGCGGCTGCGGCTTCATCAACGCCTTCGGGGAGCTCGGCTCGTCGAACCCGATGGTCGCCGAGATGGCGCGCGACCACAAGGAGACGTTCCAGCGCTTCCTCGCGACCCTCGCCGAGGAGGCGGGTGGCGGCGCCGAGCTCGCCGCGCAGCTCGCGATCCTCGCCGAGGGCGCCCAGACCACCGCGGCCATCGCCGGAACCCCGGAGGCCGCCCTGCACGCGCGTCGCGCCGCCGAGATCCTCATCGACGCGGAGACGCGCCCCGTCTGAGGCACGCCGCGGGCGGGATCAGGCCTCGCCGCCCCCGGGCGGGCCGACCACGAGCAGCGCCGCGAAGACCACGGCGACCAGAGCCAGGACCAGCGCCCCGGCGAGCACGGGCCGCGCGAGCGCCCAGCGGAGGAGTCTGCTCGTCACACGCCGGTCGCGCGGGTCGTCCGTCGCGTGCGTCCGCCACGGGCCCTCCAGCAGGCCGCGGCGCTCGAAGCCGCGCTCCAGCGGGATGGTCGCGTAGGGCACGACCGCGCTGACGACCGCGAGCGCCGTCGCGCCCGCCGACCACCGCTGGTTCACCGCGAGCACCAGGGCCGCGGCTCCGTAGGCGAGGAACGCGAACCCGTGGATCGGCCCGGCGACGCTCACCGGCCAGTCGCCGGCTCCGGCCGCGTACTTCAGCAGCATCCCGACGATCAGGAGAGTCCAGGTCACCGCCTCGACGATCGACAGCAGGCGGAAGAGGCGGCGCGGGCTCATGGGATCGGCTCCGTTCGGTCCGCGGCGACGCGGCTCGGGGTCGGTCGAGGGTCGCCCGGAGCCTACGGGAGCACGCTCGCGAGGAACCTGAGCGGACGAGGACCGCTCGGGGCGCTCAGCCCAGCCAGCCGGTGAGCGAGAGGGCCGTCACCGCGCCGACCAGGCCCGCGGCGACGAGGGCGACCGTGCCCGTGACTCCGCTGCGGGAGGGGGCTGCGGCGGGGCCGCCGGCCAGGCGCGCCCAGAGCCGGCGTGCCACCTCCTCGGCGGAGGGGCGGTCGGCCGGATCGAGAGCGGTCATCGCGGTCAGCAGCTCGCGCCACTCCGCCGGGACCGACTCCGGGACGACGGGCGCGTGGTGGAGGCGCTGGATCGAGATCTCGAGCGTCGTGCCGGTGTAGGCCCTGCGGCCCGAGACGGCCTCGAGCAGGACCAGCCCGAGCGAGTAGACGTCGGACGCCGGTCCGACCGGGCCGGAGCCGAGGCTCTCGGGGCTGAGGTACGCGGCGGTGCCCACCAGCACGTCGGAGCGGGTGAGCCGGGCGTCGTCGACCGAGCGGGCGATCCCGAAGTCGCTGAGCTTGGCCTCGTGCGCGGAGAAGCCGGATGCGGTGGCGCGCGAGCGGACGAGGACGTTCTCGGGCTTCACGTCGCGGTGGAGGACGCCCTGCGCGTGCAGGTGCGCGAGAGCATCGGCCACCTGAGCGCCGACCTCCGCGACGAGCCGCTCATCGCCGGAGCCGAACCAGTCGGCCGCCGGGTCGCTGCGGTCGAAGTACTCGAGGACGAGGAACGCGAGGTCGCCCTCCTCGCCGGGGATCTCGCCCTGGTCGAGGACGTCCACCACGGAGGCGTGACGCGAGTCGATCAGGAAGCGGATCTCGCGCTCGCGACGCGCCCGCTCGTTGGGGGTGTCCGGGACGTCGCGGTGGACCTTGACCGCGACCTGGCGGGCGAGGCGGAGGTCGCGGGCGCGGTAGACGACGGCGCTGCCGCCCTCCCCCACCCGCTCGAGCACGAGGTAGCGACCGGCCAGGGCGGAGCCGACCAGCGGATCCACGACGTCGGCCAGGAGCGGCTGCAGGCGGTCGAGTTCGTCCAGCACGGGCAGCTCCCTTCGCGAATGAGTCACTAGCTCGTCTAACTAGTAGTCCCTTCGTAGTGGTCGCCGCCCTTCCAGGCAAGCACCTCGGGGGAGGTTGGCTTGTCTAGATGTTCTTGCTACGAGACTGTCTAGACTGTTCGGCATGGATGAGGTCACGCTGAAGCGACCCGGGGCCTTCTGGTTCTCGGGTGAGGCGACCGAGCCCGGAGCGGTGGAGGTCCTCGCCGCGATGCGCGCCTTCCGCACGGCGGAGGCCGCGATGCGCCGACGGACCCGCGGATCCATGGGCATGGGCGAGAACGACCTGCTGGCCGTGCAGTTCCTCATGCGCCGCCAGCAGAAGGGCGTGCACGTCAGCCCGAAGGACCTGGCCTCCTACCTCGGCATCTCCTCCGCCTCCACGACCGTGCTGATCGACCGGCTGGTCAAGAGCGGGCACGTGGTCAGGGAGCCGCACCCGAGCGACCGCCGGGCCATCCGCATCGTCGCCACCCCCACCTCCCACCGCGAGGTGCGCGAGACGCTCGACGAGATGCACCGCCGCATGCTCGAGGCGGCCGAGACGCTCAACCCCTCCGAGGCCGGGACCGTCATCCGCTTCCTGCAGACGATGCGCGACATCGTCGAGCGCCCGGCCGACTCCGAGACGGTCGACGCCGCCCAGGAGCTCGCGGGCGAGCCGATCGGCGAGTACGCCGACGGCGTGCTGGAGCAGCGCCGCGCCTGACGCGCGTCCACGCGGCCGTGGCCGTGCGTCCCCGAGAGTTCACTCCGAGGGACTTCTGCCGCGCCCCGGGGCCGTCGGAGAATCGAGGCGACCGGCGGCGATGGACAGAAAACGCAGTCCGCGACGTAAGTAGCTAGCTCAACTAGTAGGAAGTCTTTCTAGCGATATAGAGTGACGGACGTCAGCCACTCGCACGTCAGATCGGAGCACACCATGGGCAACATCCTGTACGGCACTCCCCCCGCCGCCATCGAGGTCGAGGACCGCGCCCTCGCCCACCTCCAGATCGTCATCATCAACAAGTTCCGCCGCGACGAGCGCTTCCTGCTCACCCTCGACGCGAGCCCCCAGGCCGGCACCGGCCGCCGCGGCGTATGGATGCACCCGACCATCCCGATCCAGTTCGAGTTCAAGGGCAGCCGTCAGCCCACGATCAACCCGGAGTGGGTCGAGGCCCTCATGGAGCGCGCCAACAGCGGCGCCGGCCTCCGCATCGTGCCCGAGCCGACGAGCAACGCCGCCGTTCCGCTGCGCCGCGCCGAGCCCGCCGCCTGACCCTCCGCGCCGGAGCCGCTCCCGATCAGGCGCCGCCGCCGCACACCGACACGACCCGCCTTCCCGCCCGGGAGGCGGGTTCCGTCGTCTCCGGGCTTGAGAACCCCGGGAGCGCGCTCGCAAGTGGTTGACATTCCGCGCCACGGTCAGGGTCGCAGTCCTACACTGCTCCTGCGGCACGGGGTCGTTCCGGCGGGCTCGTCCCTGCTGTCGCACGCATGACCGGCCGCCGGCCGCTCGGGCCCCCCTCTCGAGCGACCGGCGGACGGCTGCGCGGCGCACCCGAAGCGCCGTCCGCGAGGTCCGCCGGAACCAGGAGCGGCCAGATGACCCACGGAACGAACAGCCTCACCACCACCGTCGACGAGGTGCGCCCGGGCGACCTCTTCTGCGCCGTCGTCGCCCACGAGACCGAGCAGTGGCGCGTCGTCGCCGTCCTCGGCATCCGCGTCCTCGCCGAGCGGGTCTCCGGAGGAGACCGCCGCAGCTTCACCCTCCGCTTCGTGCGCCACCAGCTCTCGCCGGACGTGCTCATCGCGAGGGGTGCCGCAGCGACGGCCTCTCCGGACTCCCGCCGCTAGAGCGCCGCCGTCGCCACGGCGGGCCGCGCCAGGCGGGCGAAGAGGCGGTCGAACACGACCCGCCGATCGAACTGCAGGGCGTACTCCCGGGCGGCCGCCGCTCGGCGTGCGCGATCGTCGGCGCTGAGCTCGAGGACGGCGTGGTCGAGGAGCGCGGCGATCGTGTCCGGGCTGTCGACCGGGGTCACGAAGGCGTGCTCGCCGATCGCCTCGCCGATGCCGCCGGTCAGCGTGGTGATGATCGGGCCGCCCCCGGCGAGCATCTTCTCGGCCAGCGCGATGCCGAAGGTCTCGACGAACTCGGGCCGCGGCTTGCTCGGGAGCACGAACGCCGCGCAGCCCGCCATCAGGAAGGGCTTCTCCGCGTCGCCGACGTCGTCGAGGAAGCGGATGCGGTGCGCCAGCGGTGACGCCGCCGCGATCCGGCGCAGCTCCGCCTCCTGCGGACCGCGACCCGCGATGACGAGCTCGTGGCGCTCGTGGACGGCACTGCGCTCGTAGCCGGTGATGAGATCCTCCACGCCCTTCGCCTCGGTCAGGCGCGAGAGGAAGAGGACGTAGCCGTCGGTCCGGAGTCCGCGGGCCCGCACGACCTCCTCGACGACGCTGGGGTCGAGGTCGAGGTAGGCGTCCGCGTCGATCGCCGGGTAGGACACGGCGATGCGCTCCCGGCACTGCGGAGCGAAGCGCGTCCCGTGCGCGGCGTCGACGCGCTCCGCCTCCTCGATGATCAGGTCGCGCGTGTACTCCGACACCGCGACGCAGTGGTCCTGCGAGAGGTAGGAGGAGAGGATGTGGGCGGCGGCGCCCAGCCGGCCCTCCTCCACCGCCCGGCGGACCACGTTCGTGACGTCGGAGCCGACGGCCTCGGCGATCGTGGTCACCTCGACGGGCAGTCCGGTGCTCCAGGCGGCGCGGAGGGCGTCGGCCACGACGAGCGTGTGCGGGCTCAGGTAGAGCGAGAGGCAGACGGTCGGGACGCCGTCGGTGAACAGCTCGATCAGGCGCCCGGTCATCCCGGCCAGCCAGCGGCCGTCCGGGACCTTGTAGTCGCCCACGGGTCCCGGCCGCTCCACGACGATGCCGTCGCTGTAGGGCAGCACGGCGTCGAGCGGCTTGAGCGGGAGGCCCGCGGCCTCGAGCCGGTCGATCGGCCAGGTGACGATCCGGACCTCGTCGAATCCGCGCTCCCGGGCGGTCTCGGCGAGATTGCGCGCTTCGACGGAGTGCCCGCAGATCACCGGATCGACGCGGACGACGATGACGAGTCTGTTCTGCACGGTGTTCGCGTGCGTGCTCTGGTCCATGGGTCTCCTTCAGGGGTCGTCGGTCGGGTGCGGCGGCGGAGGCCGGACGCGCGGGGTCGGTGGTAGCGGGGGTGACAGCGAGCGGGGGTCAGTGCCGGCGCGCCGGCCACGAGGGCGGCCGGTGCTCGGGCAGGGTCCCCCAGTCGGAGGGCTCCGGACCGAGGTGCAGGAGCAGCTCGCCGCCGCGATGGAGGGCGGCCGCGGTCAGGACGCTCGTCAGGAGGGGCGCGCCGTCGAACTCGGCCGACTGCACGTACTGGACCGGCCCACCCGGCTCGGGCTCGACGAAGCCGGTGGTCCGGATCTCGAGGTCGGCCCCTCCGATCGCCACCGACGCGCGCGCGAAGCTCGGCGCGTTGACCAGCACCAGGCCCTGCCCGGCGACGGGGAACAGCCCGAGGCTCGCCCACACGTACCAGGAGCTGAGGCCGCCGGAGTCGTCGTTCCCTGGCAGGCCTCCCCGGCCCGCTCCGAACCGCTGGTGCAGCACGCCGTGCACGATCTCGGCGGTCCGGTCAGGCCGTCCCGCGTAGTGGTACGCCCACGGCGAGTCCATGTCGGGCTCGTTGTTGAGCCCCTCGAAGCGTCCGAGCTCGGCTCCCGCGAGCATCTCGCTCCGCTCGGGGCGCAGCCCGGGCTGGACGACCGGCTCGGCTCCGTAGCCGAAGAACTCGTCCAGCTGGGCGACGAAGCCCTCGTCCCCTCCGCTGAGGGCGATGCGCCCGGCCATGTCGTGCAGCAGGCGGAACGAGTAGTTGTGGCGGGTGCCCTCGTAGTACGTCGAGTCCTTGAGCAGGCCGGAGCGGAGGTCGAACGCGTTCACCCACTGCGCGGCGCGCTCCTCGAGCTGCTCGGCGAGCTCGAGATCGCCGACGTGGCGGGCCACGACCGCTGTGCACCAGTAGCCGTGCGCCAGGTCGAGCGTGTGGCTGATCGGGTGAGCCTCCCCCGCGGCGAGGAACTCCTCGCCGTACATCCGCTTGAGGTCCTCGCTCATGTGCACGAGAGCGGCGTCCCAGTCGATGCCGGGCAGCCCGAGCCGACAGAGGTCGGCGAGGAAGGTGTGCGCGAGGGCACTGCCCTGGCGCGAGAACCGGTCGCTGCCCTTGGCCATCCGGTAGCCGATCGGGAAGTTGCCCTCCTCCTCGCAGATGGTGAGGAGCGCAGCCGCGATCTCGACCGCCCGCTCCGGCAGCAGCATCGTGAGCAGCGGGAGCTGAGTGCGGTAGATGTCCCACATCGTGCTGATGTCGAAGACGAAGGGTCCGTCCGTCGGCCAGAACGGACTCTCGGAGGGGGCGAGGCACGGCTTGATCAGCGAGTGGTAGAGCGCGGTCGAGAAGATCGTCTCGCGCTCGGCGGACGGGGTGTCGACGGCGATCGTGCGCAGGCGCTTCCGCCACGTCTTGCGGGTGCGATCGCGGCGCTGGTCGAACCCGGTGCCCGCAGGAGGGACGTCGCGATGCAGATTCTCACGGGCGCGGTCGGTGCCCCGCAGCGAGAAGCCCATCCGGAGCTCGACGGTCTGCCCTGCCGTGCTGGGTCCCGCCCACATCAGCCCGAAGGGGCGCAGCGTGGTGGGACGGATGTGGTCGAAGTCGAGCCGGGTTCCGCCGGGCATCAGCCGGCGGTCGTACCAGAGCATCTGCCGCCACTGCAGGGCGTCGCACTCCAGGTGCACCGCGAGCGGCGCCCCCTCCATCACGACCTCGCCGGCCGCGACGCCGGGCGAGATCGAGTGCAGCTGCGCGCGCAGCGGCACCGTCGCTCCGCTCGGGATCGCCAGACCTCCGAGGGAGAGGTCGACCACCACGCGGGCGCTGCGGTGCTCGGGGAAGGTGTAGCGGTGCACCACGGAGGCGGGCCCGACGGTGAGCTCGGCCCGTACGCCGGAGGAGAGGGTCGCCGCGTAGTAGCCGGGCTCCGCCACCTCGTCCTCGAGGGCCCAGCTGCACCCGAGCTCGTCGAGCGGCTCGAGCATCGGCGTGACCCGCAGGTAGTTGTAGTACTTGCGGATCGCGCCGGTGCCCGACTGCTGGAAGTGGGTGAATCCGCTCGCCTCGAGGCCGTCGTGAAGCGTCGGCGGGACCCCCTCGAGCGCGAGGTCGTAGCGGCCGTAGCCCGTCGGATAGGCGCCGGAGTAGGAGCACGCGGACACCATGCCGAGGGGGTAGGTGGCTCCGGGGTGCGTGTTCCCGATCTGCGGCTTCGGCGACCACCACGTCGCTGCGAGCCCCGTCGGCTCCGGGAGCGCGGTCGCCTCCGTGCCCAGGAACGGGTCCACCCGCTCGATCATCCGCTCGCCGCCATGCCGTGACGCTAGGCACGGCGGGGAGACGAGGGGTGTCGACGGGGTGTCCGGCGGACGACGGAGCGGCGACGGATGAGGGCCGACGGGCTAGGGGATCAGGCGCTCCGCGCGGTAGCGGTCGAAGAGCGCCGTGAACGAGTCGACCGTCCGGTGGAACGCCGTGAAGCCGGCGAGGCGGGACTTGCCGATGTCGGTGACGACCTCGAGGTTCCGGCCGAGGTCGGCGTCCGTGTGCCACCAGGAGGCGACGCGGGAGAGGTCGGGCTCGATCAGCCCGTGCTCGTCGACGAGACGCCGCCAGACGGGCTCGGCATCGGCCATCTGCTGCTCGAGCGGCTGCGGCTCCTCCCCCGGGCCGACCGGCTCGACGCCGAAGTGCTCCGCGATCCGGGTCCACATCCAGCGCCAGCGGAAGACGTCGCCGTTGACCACGTTGAAGGCCTGGTCACGGCCCGCCTCCGACGTCGACGCCCAGAGCATCTGCTCGGCGAGGATCGTCGCGTCGGTCATGTCGGTGAGTCCGTTCCACTGCGTGAGCGAGCCGGGGAACACGAACGGGGTGCCCTCGGCACGGTGGATCGACGCCGCGACCGCGAGGGTCAGCCCCATGTTCATCGCGTTGCCGACGGCGTGCCCGATGACCGTGTGCGAACGGTGCACCGACCAGGTGAACCCGGCGCGCCCGGCCGCGGCGAAGAGCTCGTCCTCCTGCGCGTAGTAGAAGTTCGGGGCGTCGAGGCGCTCCTCCTCCTCGTGGAACGGGGTGTCGGGCATCGCGCCCTGCCCGTACGCCTCGAACGGGCCGAGGTAGTGCTTGAGGCCGGTCACCAGCGCGACGTGCTCGACGGGAGCGTGCGCGAGCGCGGCGAGGAGGTCGCGGACCATGCCGCCGTTGACCGCGATGTTCTCCTCCTCCGTCGCCTGGCGCGACCAGGCGGTGAAGAAGACGTGCGTGGGGCGCTGGTCGGCGAGCACGCGGGCCAGGTCCTCGGCGGAGCGCAGGTCGGCGGCGAGCGGAGTGACGCCGGGGCGCGCGTCGATCGGGCGGCGCGAGAGGGCGGTCACCGGCCACCCCTGCTCGGTGAGCAGGTCGACGAGGGCGGAGCCGCCGATGCCCGTCGCACCGACGACGAGGGCGCTGCGGGGGTCGGACGGGGGGACGGGAGTGGTGGAGGACATCCCCTGGGCCAACAGCCCCGGGGGCGAGGCATTCCCCGATCCGGGCGTCACGGAGGGACACCGGAGGTCACGGAGGGACACCGGGCGTCACGGGCGGCCCGCGGACCGGGCTCCTCCCCTACCGTCGAGCACGAGCCGCCCGGGGTGGGCGCAGCGGAACAGGAGCCGACGATGACCGCGACCGACGTGCGGGCCGTGCCCGAGGTGGACTACGAGGAGCTGGCGGGGCGGTTCCGGCCGCTGTTCGCCGAGATCGCGGCGGGAGCGGCGGCGCGGGAGAGCGCGCGCGAGCTGCCGGTCGCGCAGATCCGAGCGCTGGCGGACGCCGGGTTCGGCGCGGTGCGCGTGCCGCTGGAGTCCGGCGGGGCCGGCGCGAGCCTCCCCCAGCTGTTCCGCCTGCTGACGGAGCTGGCCGCCGCCGACTCCAACCTGCCCCAGGCGCTCCGCGGCCACTTCGCCCTGGTCGAGGACCGGCTGCTCGCGACCGACGGGACCCGCGAGCGCTGGCTCCGGCGCTTCGCCGACGGCGAGCTCGGCGGCAACGCCTGGACCGAGGTCGGCACGGTCGCGATCGGCGACGTGCAGACGAAGGTCGCTCCGGTCGAGGGCGACCCGACGCGGTTCACCGTGACCGGCACGAAGTACTACTCCACCGGCAGCGTCTTCGCCGACTGGATCGACACCTTCGCCCAGCGCACCGACACCGGGCAGAAGGTGATCGCGATCGTCGACGCGCGCCAGGCGGGCGTCGAGCACGCCGACGACTGGGACGGCTTCGGCCAGCGCACCACAGGCTCGGGGACGAGCACCTTCACGGAGGCGGTGGTCGCGGCCGAGGACGTGATCGACTTCGAGACCCGGTTCCGCTACCAGACCGCGTTCTACCAGGCGGTGCTGCTGGCCGTGCTGGCGGGCTCGATCGCGGG
The DNA here is from genome assembly GCF_002931705.1 of Rathayibacter sp. AY1C5. Classification (NCBI taxonomy): domain Bacteria; kingdom Bacillati; phylum Actinomycetota; class Actinomycetes; order Micrococcales; family Microbacteriaceae; genus Rathayibacter; species Rathayibacter sp. AY1C5. Next base: position 219,457 of record NZ_PSWD01000002.1, on the reverse strand, counting down.
GGCCGAGCGCGAGATCGCGGCCGAAGTGCGGGCGCGGACCCGGATCTTCTCGCACGGGAACGCCGAGTCGTTCGCGGCGGATCCGCAGATCCTGCAGGTGGTGGGGCAGGTCTCGGCCGCCGCCTATGCGGGAGCGGCGATCGTGGAGCGCGCGGCGGTCGCGCTGCAGCGGGCGCACGACGCGGCCCTCGACGGCGACCCGCTCCAGGACGAGCGGCAGAACGACCTCGCCGAGCTCGAGACGGCGCAGGCCCAGATCGTCCTGACGCAACTGGCCACCCGGGCGACCTCCGACCTCTTCGACGCGCTGGGCGCCTCCGGGGTGAGCACCCGCAAGAACCTCGACCGGCACTGGCGCAACGCGCGCACGGCAGCGAGCCACAATCCGTGGGTGTTCAAGGCGCGGATCGTCGGCGACCACGCGGTCAACGGCACCGTGCCGCCGCGGGTCTGGGCGATCGGCGCGGGGCCGAAGCGGTAGTCGCCTCTGCGCCGGCCGGGGGCGGTGGACAGCCGGCGAGGGCGGAGGAGAGGATCGAGGGGGCGGCGATGCGGCCGCCGCGGACGAGGGGGCTCGCGATGATCCGGACGACGACCGCGAGGGGCGCCGGTGTGCTGCTCGCCTGCGGGGCGGGGCTGCTCGCGCTGAGCGGCTGCACGGGAAGCGCCGACGAGGGGACGGCCCCGACGACCGCTCCACCGCTGGTCTCGAGCGCTCCGACGCCGAGCAGTGTTGTCCCGACCGCGAGCGCCGGCAGCGCGACTCCGCTGCCCACCGCGACCCCGGCCACCGCCCTGCTCCCCTGCGAGGACCTGCTCACGGCCGAGGAGGAGGCGTCGCTCGCCGAGGACGGTCTCGCCCTCTCGCCCGAGGCGACGGTCTACGACGTCGACTACCCCGTCGTGCAGGAGATCGACGAGGACGGGGTGCTCTGCCGGTGGAGCGGCCAGGGCGACGTGTCGGTCGTGGTCGGGCAGCTGGCGGTCCCGGACGCGGAGTGGCCTGACCGGAGCGCCGCGCTCCTCGCGGACGGGTTCACCGCCGACGACACCGCGGCTCCGGGCTTCCTCGACGGGCCCGACGGACCGGACGAGAGCTACCCCGGCCGCGGCGTCCTCCACCGCGACGGCGTCCTCTACTACGTGAGCTACTCCGGGATCGTCGGCTCGATCGTGCCGCTCTCCGGCTGAGGCGGCGGATCGAGAGCCCAGGGCGGGCGCCCAAGGTCGGCGCTGCTCCCCGTCGTCAGCTGCTCGCCGTGGTGGTCGAACGACAGCGGGGCTCCCGCCTCGGCGCACTCACGGCCGATCAGGTCCATGGCGTTCCAGAAGTACTCGCTCGCTCGTCGATCCCCGGAGATCGCGGAGAGCAGATTGCTCGTGGCGAGACGAGCAGCGTCGGACGCGATCGAGTTCGAGGAGCTCTCGTCGAAGCCCTCGAGGGCTTCGCGAAACGGTGGACGCAGAACGGGATCGAGTTCCGGCGCGTAGTCGTTCCACGTGCGCTCGAGCGGGACGCAGGGACCGGCCTGCTGATCGCCTCCCGGCTCGGTGCAGCCCACGAGGAGCAGCACGGATACGAGTACCGCCGATGAGGCGGTCGTGCGGTCCACCATCGTTCATCGCTCGATGTGCATCGTCCCCGTCGTGACCCAGACCGCGCAGGCCTTCTTGCGATATTCCGGGGCACTGGTCTCGACGATGTGATCGCAGGTCGAGACGCCGGTGTGCCACTTCACGCACCCCCCTTGAAACTCGTACTCGCAGTTCTTGTTCGGCTGAATCGGAGCGGCCGAGGCCACCTGCGCCCCGAGAACCGACGTCAGCGCCAGCGCGACGACAGCGAGACCGGACCCGAACCACAGAGGACTCTTCATGGCGTCTCCTCATTCGCCGGCAGATCCGCCGGGTCCTGGGACCGTATCCATCGCGCAGAGGGTGTCGGACGGTCGGCGCGAACTCGACACATCGAGGCGCGGGCCGGGCCCTCGAGAAGGGGTAGCGTCGACAGGTGCGATTCCCGTGGCGTTCCCGAGACAGCGAGCGACTGCCACGGGACGTGCTCGTGCTGGGGGTCGTCGCCTTCTTCGTGATGCTGGGGTTCGGCGTCGTCGTGCCGGTGCTGCCGACCTACGTGCGCAGCTTCGGCGTCGACTACACGGCGGTCGGCGCGGTCGTCTCGGCGTTCGCGCTGATGCGGCTGGTCGCGAATCCGTTCGTGGGGCCGCTCGTCGACCGGTTCGGCGAGCGGGTCGTGCTCGCCGTCGGCATCGGCATCGTCGCGCTCTCCTCGGCGCTGGTCGGCTTCGCCTCCGACTACCCGCACCTCCTCCTGCTGCGCGGAGTCGGCGGCATCGGCTCCGCGATGTTCTCCGTCGCGGCGATGACGCTCCTCCTGCGCACCGCGAGCCCGGAGCGGCGCGGCCGCTCGATCGGCTTCTACCAGGGCGGTTTCCTGCTCGGCGGCATGGCGGGCCCCGCGGTGGGCGGCGTGCTCACGGCGATCTCGCTCACCGCCCCCTTCTTCTTCTACGCCGGCACGCTCGCGATCGCGGGGCTCGTCGGGCTGATCCTGCTGCAGCGGCCGGAACGCGACGCGGCACCGTCCGCCGCGGCGAGGACGAAGCCCCTGCGCGAGGTCGCCCGCGACCGCCGGTACCAGAGCGCGGTGCTGGCGAACTTCGCCCTCGGCTGGTCGGCGATGGGAGTCCGCGCGACGCTCGTCCCCGTGCTCGTCGTCGAGGGGCTCGGCGGGCAGCCCGCCTGGACCGGCATCGCGTTCGCGATCGCCGCGGTGGTGCAGACGATCGCGCTAGCGCCCGCCGGCCGCTTCGTCGACACGGTCGGCCGGCGCCCGGCGCTGATCGGCGGATTCTCCGTCGCGGCGGTGGCGATGCTGGCGATGCCGTTCGTCTCGGAGCTGTGGCTGCTCGTCGTGCTGCTCTGCGTCTACGGAGCGGCGGCCGCCTTCATGGGCACGGCCCCGGGTGCGCTGGTCGGTGACGCCGCGGGCGAGCGCGGCGGCAAGCCGGTCTCGGTGTTCCAGGCCGCGTCCGACCTGGGCGGCGTGATCGGGCCGCTGCTCGCAGGCGCTCTCGCCGACGCCGCATCGCCGACCGCGGCCTTCGCCTCCGCCTTCGTGCTGCTGGCGGCGAGCGCGCTGCTCGGCCTGCGGATCCCGCGCTCGCGGATCGCCTAGCTGTTCCGCCCGCGGGCGTCGACGGGCCAGACGGCGCCGCCGCCGTCGCGGAGGAGGACGCGGTACTCGTCGGCCAGGTTCACCGCGACGCAGACGTGGTTCGGCGCGATCCGCACCCGCGTCCCCACGGGCAGGTCGACACCGGTGATCGTCGCATGGTGCTCCGAGAGCACCGGGATGCGCGCCTCCGGGTGCTCCGGGAGGCGGCCGAAGCCGCTCGAGGCCGCGCCACGATCGGAGGAGAGCACCTTGCTGCCCGCGTCGGCGATCAGGTGGTCGCCGCGGCGGGACACGATCGTGGCGAGGACGGTGACGGCGATGTCCTCGGGCGTCATCGTGCCGATCTCCCACTGCTGGGCGTCGCCGAGGGCCGAGACCCCGGGGCGCAGCTCCGTGAGCACCGAGGAGTCGGCGAACGCGGCCGAGGGGGTCGAGCCTCCGCTGACCACGCGGGCCTCGACTCCGGACGCCGCGAGCGACGCGACCGCCTCGGCGAGCGCGCGCGCCTCGTCGCGGGCGGCCGCCGCTCCGTTGCCGGCCGCGTAGCTGTGGCCGGGGAAGGTGAAGACGCCGGCGACGTCGAGCCCGGCCGAGACGGCGGCCGCGGCGATCGCGCCGGCCTCGGCGGGGAGCACGCCGCTGCGGTGGTGGCCGGAATCGATCTCGACGACGACCTCGAGCCCCTCGCGCTCGGGCAGGGCCGCGGCCAGGCGCTCGGCCGACTCCGCCGAGTCGACGCCGACCCGCACACGGGCGCTCGCGAGGACGTGGCGGAGCCGCCCGGCGCGCTCGGCGTCGAGCCAGAGCGGGTAGGCGATGAAGAGGTCGCGGATCCCTCCCGCGGCGAAGACCTCGGCCTCCGAGACGGTCGCGACGGTGAGCCCGACGGCCCCCGCGGCGAGCTGGCGCCGGGCGATCTCGAGCGACTTGTGGGTCTTCGCGTGGGGGCGGAGCGCCAGACCCCGCTCGCGGGCAGCCGCGGCGACGGCGGCGATGTCGCGGTCGAGCACCGTCTCGTCGAGCACCAGCGCCGGAGTGGTGAGAGCGTCGAGCACGGCGGAGCGGGCGGAGGAGTCGGCGGCGGCGGTATCGACGGTCACGCGCCGAGCCTAGGCCGCACCATCGGCCCGCGTCCCGCCGTGAGGGCGGCCTCGAGCCGGTCCGCCGCCCGGTCATCGCGCCCCGCGGAAGGCCCCGCGGAGGGATCCCGTCGAGCGCGACACCTCGTCGACCTCGGAGGCGGCCGCGCCGCTCCGCTCCATCGCCGTCTTCCGGATCGCCCACCTCTCCGCCGGGACGCTCCCGACGACGCTCCTGGGCTTCCGCGTCGTCGGGTTGAGCACTCTCGTCCACTGACCGTTCATCCTCCGCGGGATGCGGGGAGGACCCCGGCGCTGCCAGGCTGAGCGGATGACTCCGCAGTCCTCCCGCCTCCGGCCCTTCGGCCCGTCCGGCGCCACCGTCACCCGGCTGACCCTCGGCACCTCCTGGCGCCCCGAGCGCGTCGCCGACCTCGACCGGGTGCCGGCCCTCGAGCGCGTCCTCGACTCCGACGCCGCCACCCGCGCCGTCTCCGTCGTCGACACGTCCAACGAGTACGCCGGCGGCCACAGCGAGCGCCTGATCGGCGAGGCCCTGCAGGCCCGCGGCGGCGTCCCCGAGGGGATCACCGTGGTCACCAAGCTCGACCGCGACCCGAGCACCGGCAGCTACTCGGCCGAGCGGATGCGCCGCAGCCTCGACGAGAGCCGCGAGCGCCTCGGGATGGACGTCCTCCCCCTGCTCTACCTGCACGACCCGGAGCGCATCTCGTACGACGAGGCCTTCGCCGAGGACGGCCCGGTCCGCGCGCTCGTCGCGATGAAGGACGCGGGCGTCGCCCTCTCGATCGGGATCTCGGGCGGACCCGCGCCGATGCTGCGCCACTACGTCGACACCGGCCTGTTCGACGCCGTGATCACCCACAACCGCTTCACGCTCGTCGACCGCTCCTCCGAGGAGCTGATCGACGCGTCCGTCGACCGCGGCGTGATCGTCGTCAACGCGGCGGTCTACGGCGGAGGCGCCCTCGCGCGCTGGCCTGAGCCGGTCGCCTCCTACGCCTACCGGCCGGCGCCGCGCGAGATCGTCGACGCCGTCGCGGCGATGGGAGCGGCCTGCGAGCGGGCGGGCGTGCCGCTCGCCGCCGCCGCGCTGCAGTTCTCGACGCGCGACCCCCGCGTGACGACGACGGTCGTCGGCGCCACGTCCGCCGAGCACTACGACTCCTTCGTGGCCGACGACGCGCTCGAGATCCCCGACGCGCTGTTCGAGGAGCTGGAGTCGCTCGCTCCGCCGAGCACCGTCTGGCAGGACGCGCCCGGGGCGACCTGGCCGCGCTGATCCGGGCATAGCCGGGCTCTCCTCCCGGTTGGAGCACGTGACCCCCTCCGCGAGATGCCGCCGGCGTACGCCCTCACCGGCGTATCGCCTACCGAAGCGGCGTTCCGCGGAGAAGCACGACAGGAGAGACATGACCGACACCGCCTTGTTCCAGCCGCTGACGCTCCGCTCGAGGACCGCGCGCAACCGCCTCTGGGCGGCACCGATGTGCCAGTACTCGGTGGAGGCGCAGGACGGCGTGCCCACCTCGTGGCACCTCGTGCACCTCGGCGGGCTCGCGCGCGGCGGATCGGGCGTCGTCATCGCGGAGGCCACCGCCGTCGTCCCCGAGGGGCGGATCAGCCCCTGGGACACCGGGCTGTGGAACGACGAGCAGCGCGACGCCTGGGCTCCGATCGTCGAGTTCGTGCACGGGCAGGGCGCGCTCGCCGGCGTGCAGCTCGCCCACGCGGGCCGGAAGGCGTCGACCTACCGCGAGTGGAGCGGACGCGGATCCGTGCCGCTGGAGGACGGCGGCTGGCCGACCGTCGCTCCCTCGGCCGTCGCGTTCGAGGGCTACGCGGAGCCGCGCGAGCTGGCCGCGGAGGAGCTGCCGGGCCTCGTCGAGGCGTTCCGCGCCTCCGCCCGCCGCGCCGCGGACGCCGGCTTCGACGTGATCGAGCTGCACGCCGCGCACGGGTACCTGCTCCATCAGTTCCTGTCGCCGCTCTCGAACACCCGCGAGGACTCCTACGGCGGCTCGCTCGAGAACCGGGCGCGCCTGCTGCTCGAGGTCGTCCGCGCGGTCCGCGCCGAGATCGGGGAGCTCGTTCTGCTCGTCCGCTTCTCCGCGACCGACTGGGCCGAGGGCGGCTGGACACTGGAGGAGACGATCACCGTCTCGGAGTGGGCGCGCGCCGAGGGCGTGGACCTCTTCGACGTGTCGACCGGCGGACTCGTGCACGCCAGCATCCCGGTGGCGCCGCTCTACCAGGTGCCGTTCGCGCGCGACCTGCGGAAGGCGACCGGTGCGCTGGTCGGCGCCGTGGGACTCATCACCACGGCGGAGCAGGCGGAGGGCGTGGTCGCGAACGGCGATGCCGACGTCGTGCTGCTCGCCCGCGAGCTGCTGCGCGACCCGAACGCTCCGGTGCGGATGGCGCACGAGCTCGGCGCGGACCTGCCGGTGCCCCCGCAGTACACCCGGGCCTGGCGCTGAGCCTTCAACCGCGAGATGCCACCTGTGCGCACGCCTCGCGGCGTGTCGTGTGCACAAGTGGCATCTCGCGGAGGAGAGCGGTCGGGTTCCCCGGAGGAGAACGTCAGCTCTCGGAGGGCTCCTCGGGAGCGTCCTCCTCGGGGTTGAAGTGCGAGTCTCCGGAGACCCCCACCGCCAGCCCGTCCTCGGAGTGCGGGATGGTCTCGTCGTCGCCGAGACCGTTCGCCTTCTTCTCGCCCTCGGACGAGGTGGCTGCGTCGGTCACGGCTCAGGCCTCGACGTCGCCGCGCCAGGCACCGTCGGGGGTGCCCTGCTTCTCGATGTACTCCTTGAAGTTGTTCAGGTCCTTCTTCACAGCGTGGCTGCCGGCGCCGACGAGCGAGCCGAGCGTCTCGAGGAAGCCCTTCGGCTCCCAGTCGAGCTGCACGGTGACGCGGGTCTCGGTGTCGGAGAGCTTGTGGAAGGTGACGACGCCCGCGTGGTCGGTCTCGCCGCCGGTGCTGTTCCACGCGACGCGCTCGTCGGGGTGCTGCTCGGTGATGTTCGCCTCGAACTCGCGCTCGACGGGGCCGACCTTCACCTTCCAGACGGTGAGGGTGTCGGTGACCTGCTGGATCGACTCGACCTCGTCGAGGAAGCGCGGGAACTCCTCGAACTGGGTCCACTGGTTGTAGGCGACGGACACGGGGACGTTGACGTCGACGGTCTCGATGATCTGCGGCACGGTGGTGCTCCTTGCTGTCTCACTCGGTGTGCGGCGTTCCGCTGCTGCGGTCGTCACGCTCGACGTTAGGCGGGAGCCGCCTGGGAGCGCACCGGGTTGCGGACTGCCCCGAACGTGGTAAGCGAGGGCGGTGCTCCGGCGTGCGTGCCGAGACGGCTCCGTCGGCGCCGGGACGCCGCCGTGCGCGCCGGGACGGCCGCGGGAGGGCGGCGTCCGGACGGCACGGCGGCGTCTCGGGAGCGGCAGGCCGGAGCAGGCCGCGGTCAGCGGTCCTGCGGGTCGCCGCCGAGCTGGCCGATGGCGGGGAGGGGGCCGCCGTCGTCGGCGCCGGTGCGGCGCCAGCGGGCGATGGCGTTGCCCAGGTGGTAGATCACGAGGGCGGCGCCGGCGCCGAGGACGATGCCGCCGAGCTCGAAGCCGCCGGAGGAGAACGAGAAGCCGGCGATCGCGATCACGAGGGAGACCGCGGCGGTGTACTGGTTGACCGGGCGCGAGAAGTCGACGCGGTTGTCGATCCAGATCTTGATGCCGATCACGCCGATCAGGCCGTAGAGCGCGGTGGTCGCGCCGCCCAGCACTCCGGCAGGGATCGAGTTGAAGACGGCGCCGACCTTGGGCGAGAGGCTGAGCAGGATCGCGGTGACGCCGGCGACCCAGTAGGCGGCTGTCGAGTACACGCGGGTGGCCGCCATCACTCCGATGTTCTCGCCGTAGGTCGTGGTGCCGGAGCCGCCGAAGGCGCCGGAGAGGGTGGTCGCCACACCGTCCGCGATCAGGGCCCGGCCGGTGCTGGCGTTGGCGGAGGCGTCGGTCATCGTCGCGACGCCGCGGACGTGTCCGACGTTCTCGGCGATGAGGACGAGCACGACCGGCAGGAACATCGCGATGCCCGACCACGTGGATCCGGAGGCGAAGTCGGGGAAGGTGAACGGCGGCAGCCCGAACCAGTCGGCCGCACCGACCGCGGAGTAGTCGATCTCGTTCCGCAGCAGGGCGACGACGTAGCCGATGACCACGCCGAGGAAGATCGAGACGCGGCCGAGGAAGCCGCGGAGGAACACGCTCGACAGGATGATCGCGGCGAGCGTGATCGTCCCGGTGATCGGTGCCTGCTTGAAGCTGAGGTACGCGGTCGGAGCCAGGTTGAACCCGATCAGGGCCACGATCGCGCCGGCGACGACCGGCGGCATCAGCCTGTCGATCCAGCCGAGGCCGACGACCTGCACGAGGACGCCGACGGCGGCCAGGAGGAGGCCCACGGCGACGACTCCGGCGAGCGCCGACCCCGTCCCTCCGACGGTGGTCGCGGCCGTGACGGGCGCGATGAACGCGAAGCTCGAGCCGAGGTAGCTGGGGAGCCGGTTGCGCGTGATCAGGAGGAACAGCAGCGTCCCGACTCCGGAGAAGAGCAGGGTCGTGGCGACCGGGAACCCGGTGAGCACGGGCACGAGGAACGTCGCTCCGAACATGGCGACGACGTGCTGGATGCCGATGGCGATCGTCGCCGGCCAGGCGAGCCGCTCGCCGGGGGCGACGACGGCGCCGGGCTCGACGGTGCGGCCGTCTCCGTGCAGGGTCCAGATGGGCATGGGGCTCCTCGGCGGGGAAGGGAGGCGGGGGTCGACGTTCACAGTAGCGAGGGGTCTGGCCGTGCCGCGGCACCCGACCTACGATCGGGCCATGGACGGAGCGCGGCGTCTCGGCGAGGAGGAGTTCTCCGCGCACCTCGCCGAGCGGGTCGCGCGGATCCGCGGGTCGTTCGGCGACCTCCCGCTCTGGGCGGTCTCGGGCTGGAGCGGTCCGCGGCTGCTGGCGGAGTGGACGCTGACGGGCGGGCCCCGGGGGCTCTCGTTCCTCGCCGACGACGCGGTCCCGGGCGGGCCGGGACCCTCCGTCGAGATCCGCACGACCCTCGGCGATCCGCGGCACGACGTCGCGCTGCTCTGCTGCCGGGAGGAGGCGCCCGTCTCGTTCGTGCAGCCGGAGGCGCTGCCCGCTCCCACGCGGATCGCGGAGATCCCGGTCGACGGGGCTCCGGAGCCCTTCGAGGTCTGGGAGGGAGCCGGGGCCGTGCGCGCGGCCGCCTGGGTGCGGGGGCACGTCCTCACGCTGGAGTGCCGCGGAGTCGATCTGGACGCTCTCGCGTTGGACGAGGTGGACGACATCGAGCCGTTCGTGGCCGGCTGGCTGGAGTTCGTCGGCGCCTCGCGGCGTTGAGCGACGACCCGCGCTCCCGTGCTGCTGGGAGAGCGCGGAGTCCCGCCCGGCGCGCCGGTGAAAGATGTGCGCCGATCCCGGACAGGAGGGAGCATGAGGCACATGCCAGCTCCCCTCGCGGGTCCCGACCGGTTCGCCGCGGTCGCCGCCGCGGTCGCCGATCCCGTCCGCCGCTACCTCTGGCGGCGCACCGACTCCGCCACCGCCGACGACGTGCTCGCCGCGACGCTCTCGGCGCTCTGGCGCCGCAGCGCCGACGTGCCCGAGGACGACCCGGTGCCGTGGGCGATCGGCGTCGCCCGGCTCCAGCTGCAGAACGCCCGGCGGATGCAGCGCCGCCAGGTCATGCTCGCCCAGCGGATCGCGGTCGTCGATCCGCCCCAGGTGCAGATCGACGAGGGCGAGGCGTCGGGCGCGGAGGAGACCGTGCGCCTCGTGCTCGCCCGGATGCGCGAGCAGGACGCCGAGCTGCTGCGCCTCTGGGCGTGGGAGGAGCTCGACGTCCGCGGGATCGCCGCGGTCCTCGGAGTCACGGCGAACGCCGTCTCGATCCGCCTCCATCGCGCGCGGCGCCGCTTCGCCGAGCTCTACGACTCCACCGACCCGCACGCGCCCGAAGGGGGACTCCGATGACCGGAACCGACGACGAGGACGTCCGCCGCCTCCTCCGCACGGTCGACCCCGCGCGGAGCCTCCCCGCGCTCGACCGCGACGAGCTCGCCGAGCAGATCGCCGCCGCGACGGGTGAGGGCACGCGGACGGTGCACTCCCGCCGCCGCTCCCCCTGGCTGATCGTGGGAGTCGGCGCGCTGAGCGCCGGGGCCGCCGCCTCCCTCCTGCTGCCCTTCGCGCTCGGCGTGGGCGGGGGCAGCACCTCGACGCTGATCCTGCCGAGCACGGGCGGGCCGATGGCCGCGTGCTCGCCGGTGACGGCCGCCGCGCTGGCCCCTGCTCAGCTCGCGTTCCGGGCCGAGGTCCGCTCGATCGACGGGAGCACCGTCACCCTGCACGTGCTCGAGCGCTACGCGGGCGAGGTCGGCGACGGCATCACGGTCACCCAGGGCAGGGAGACGGCGGTGGACGGGGCCCCCATCGTCTTCGAGACCGGGGTCGACTACCTGGTCGCGGCCGACGGCGACACGATCCTGACCTGCGGCCTCAGCGGCGAGAGCTCCCCCGAGCTCGCGGCGCTGTACCAGGAGGCGTTCTCGCGGCAGTAGGCGGAGGCGGGTAGCGGCCCGCGCGGGCGGTGGCAAGGGCCTCCCCGATCGGGGGGAGCGGCGCGCAGGCTGAGGCATGGGCCTCTCGGCCCTCCCCCTCCGGTCGCCCGGCGGCGCCCGCGGGCCCTCGGCGACGCCGCCCCGCCCGCCCCGCAGGAGGCCCGCATGCCGGTGTTCCGGCTCCTCGAACCGCTCCACGCCGCCGGTGTCGCGCTCGCCGACCTCGCGAGCGATCGGCTCCGCCTCCACGGCGACGGCTCCGACGTCCGCATCACCGCGGTGACCGTCGCGCACACCGAGGCGGGCCCCGGCGCCCTCTTCGCCGCGCTCCCCGGGAGGAGGAGCCACGGCGCCCGGTTCGCGGCCGACGCGGCGGCGGCAGGAGCGGTCGCCGTGCTCACCGACGCGGGCGGGCTCGACGAGGCCCGCGCATCCGGACTGCCCGTCCTCCTCAGCGACGACCCCCGCACCGCCCTCGGCCCGGTCGCCGCGCAGGTGTACGGCACGAGGAGCGGACCGGTGCTCCTCGGCGTGACCGGCACCAACGGCAAGACCAGCACCGTGCACCTCCTCGACGCGGTGCTCCGGCAGCTGGGCGTCGTCTCGGGGCTGAGCTCCACCGCCGAGCGCCGCAGCGCCGACCACGTCGTCGCCAGCCGCCTCACCACGCCCGAGGCCTCCGAGCTGCACGCGCTCCTGGCCCGGATGGCGGAGGACGGCGTCGAGGCGGCGGCCATCGAGGTCAGCGCCCAGGCGCTCGTGCGCTCCCGGATGGAGGGGATCGTGCTCGACGTCGCCGGGTTCACCAACCTCAGCCACGACCACCTCGACGACTTCGGCGACCTGGACGAGTACCTCCGCGCCAAGCAGCGCCTGTTCACGCCCGAGCGGAGCCGCCGCGGCGTCGTGGTCGTCGACACCGAGGCGGGGCGCCGGGTCGCCCGCGAGGCCTCCGTCCCGGTCGTCACGCTCTCGGCCGGGGACGGAGCCGACTGGCGGATCGACGTGCTCGAGACCGCAGTCGACCGCACCCGCTTCCGGCTCACCGCCCGCGACGGCTGGTCGACGACCGCCTCCGTCCCGCTCCTCGGCCGCCACATGGCCTCGAACGCGGCCCTCGCGCTGGTGATGCTGATCGAGGCGGGCCACGCGCGCGACCGGGTGGCCGCGGCGGTCGGCTCCGGGATCGACGTCACCGTGCCCGGGCGGACGCTGCTCGTGTCCGGCGCCGACGGGCCCCGGGTCTTCCTCGACTTCTCGCACACCCCCGACTCGGTCGCGCGCACCGTCGACGCCCTCCGCGAGGTGACGCCCGGCCGCGTGCTCGTCCTCCTCGGCGCCGACGGCGACCGCGACCCGAGCAAGCGCGCGCCGATGGGCCGGGCCGCTGCCGAGCGCGCCGACCTGGTGATCGTCACCGACCACCACCCGCGCTTCGAGGACCCCGCGCGGATCCGCCGCGCCCTGGTCGACGGCGCCCGCCGCGTCGAGCGCTGCGAGGTGCTCGAGATCGCGGAGCCGGCCGACGCCGTCCGCGCCGCCCTGCACCGGGCCGGCCCGTCCGACTCCGTCCTCTGGGTCGGCCCCGGCGACACCGACTACCGCGTGGTCGGCGCCGACGACCTCCCCTACTCGCCCCGCGCCGACACGGCCCGCGCGCTGGCCGAGGCCGGCTGGAGCGTCGACCTGCTTGACTGATCGGGTGTTCTCGACCCTCCCGGTGCGCCGCGTGCAGGCCCGACCCGAGCACCCCGCCGACCTCGCGCGCTGGCCCGCGACGCTCGCGCCCGTGCGGCAGGTGCTGGCCGAGGGCTGGGATCTCGGCCAGGTGACGGTGATCACCGGCGAGAACGGCTCGGGCAAGTCGACGCTGCTCGAGGCGGTCGCCCTCGCCTACGGGCTGAACGCGGAGGGCGGATCCACGGGTGCGATGCACTCCTCCCGCGCCTCGGAGTCGGACCTGGCCGAGCACCTCCAGCTGGTCCGCGGGGCCGGCGCGTCCAAGCGCGGCTTCTTCCTCCGCGCCGAGACGATGCACGGCTTCTTCAGCTACCTGGAGGAGGTGGGGATCGACGGCGGATACCACGAGCGGAGCCACGGCGAGTCGTTCCTCGACATCGTGGCGAACCGCTCCAGGATCAGCGGGCTGTGGCTCCTCGACGAGCCGGAGTCGGCCCTCTCGGTGTCGGGCTGCCTCGCCCTGATCGGGCAGCTGCGCGACCTGGTCGCCGGCGGCTCGCAGGTCGTCCTCTCCACGCACTCGCCGATCCTCGCGGCCCTCCCCGGAGCCGACCTCTACGAGCTCGACGAGACGGGCCTGCGCCCCTGCCGCTACGACGACCTCGACCTGGTGCGGACCTGGCGCGGCTTCCTCGACCAGCCGGCCCGCTTCCTGCGGCGACTGGAGTAGGCCGGCGGCCGCTCGGCCGCGCCGGAACGGGCCCTGCGTGTTCACCACGAAGGGAAGTACGTCGGCAGGCTGCCCCGTTCTAGCGCATCCCGAGCCGGCCGGGCGAAAGTCTCCGCCGGCACGAGCACTGTCAGGCCGCGGAGGCCGCCGCCGGTCGGGCGACCCGGGGCGCCCAGCCCACCGCGATCGCGGCGCCGGCGAGCGCGAGCTGTCCGAGCGGCGGCAGGATCGCCGAGACCAGGGAGCCGTCGCCGCCGGAGGTGACGAAGGTGTCGGCGACCGACATCCCGAAGCCGAACCCTGCGAAGAAGCGGAAGACGACGGCGCCGGCGACCAGGGCGAGCATGAGCACAGCGATCCGCCGCGGAGTGAGCGGCGACCTCCGGCCGACGAGGGCGCCGGCCGTCACGACGATCGCGGCGGCCGTCCAGAAGGCGGCCCACCCGGTGACCCAGATCGCGTGGGAGCCGAACTCGAAGCCGTCGCGCTCGGACATGGTCGCGTAGATCTCCGCCAGGGCCACGCCGGGGACCTTCGCCTGCGGATTCCAGACCAGCAGGTCGACGGCGCCCACCACCGTGACGCCCGCCACGAGCGCGAGGCCCGCGAGGGCGACGGGGAGGCGCTGAGCGCGGGTCGCCGTCCGCGGTGCGAGGGCGATGGTCCTCGAGCCGCCGAGGACGATCGCCCCGCAGACGAGTCCGGCGAGGGAGACGGGCAGGCCGACGAGGGCGAGGGGTCCGGGGAGGAGGAGGCCGGCCGCGGTGAGCACCGGGCCGACGACGGCGGCGACCAGGGAGATCCGCGCGAGCACCGTGCGGGCCGACGCCGCGGCGCCGAGGAGGTGGACCGCGCCGAGGACCGCGACCGCGACGGCGGCGACGAGCACCGCGGTCTGCACGGCGCCGACGGCGGCGAGGGCGGTGTCGGAGGCGGCACCCGGCTCGGGGACGATCCCGCCGCCGGTCAGCGCGATGCCGCTCAGCATGAGCGCGGCCGCGGCGAAGAGCGCGAGTCCGCGGCGGGCGAGGCGGCGCGGAAGCGTGCCCCGCGCTTCGCCGGTGTGCGCGGGCAGGTCGCGGTCGACGCTCACCAGCAGGGCGAGCGCTCCGAGGACGACGCCGCGCCGGGGCAGTCCCAGCTCGGCGGCCCCGGCCAGGTCGGCCCGCCACTCCTCGAGGTAGCGCTCGCGGGCGAGCGGGGGCAGCAGCAGCGACAGGAGCCGCAGGAGCGCGCTCACGCGGTCGCCTCCGCCGCTCGCGGCGCCGACCGCGCGGTCGACCGCATCCGCTCGACGGCGGCCCGGGCTGCCGGGGCGCCCTCCGCGGTCAGCTCGTAGAGCCGGCGACGCGGACCGCTCCGCTCGCTCGCGGCCTCCCACTCCGAGACCACCCAGCCCGCTCCCTCGAGCCGCTCCAGGATCGGGTAGACGCTGCCCGCCGGTCGCCCGGTGGCCTTGATCACGACCATGCCCCAGGTCGGGCCGTCGGCATCGAGGAGGGTCCGGAGGACGTCCGCGGTGGCGGACGTGAGGCGAGGGAGTGGCTGCACACGGATGACGCTACCTATGTAGAGATAGCGGGGTCAATCGGATCGCCTCCGTGCGTACGGGCGATACCACTCCACTCCCCGGCCGCGGTCGGGCCCTCAGTCGTGCGACGACTTCGCCGCCCCCGTCCGAGGAGGACCGGAGTCGGTTCCGGCCCCGCTTCCCTGATCGGCGGGATCGGCGCCTTGAAACTCCGATGACCAGGGCGGGATCAGCTGCCGCATCACCCTTCACGGCGGGGTGGTCGCCGAGCAGATCAGCACAGGCGCGTCCGCCTCGGCGATCCCCACGGCGACCCCGCAGCAGCCGCGGACACTGCCGCTAGCCGGACCCAGCGCGCAGAACGTCGGCCGAGAGCAGCCGCCCTCCACCCTCGGGGGACGGCGGGCACTCTCAGCCGACGGTCTGCGCGCGAGCGTGGGGACTACTTGCGGAACATCCGCGCCGTGGTCTCGAAGAGGCCCTTCACGGGGCGCTGCTGCTCGCCCTGCTGGGCGCCGAGGACGATGATGACGGCGGTCAGCACGGGGATCGCCCACTGGGTGACCTTCTGCACGCGGAGGGCCGTGGTCAGCTCCTGTGAGTTGTGCTCCGACGCCTCGGTCACGCCGGGGGCGCCCTCGTCGGCGTGCTTGGCCTGCGTCGCTCCGGCGACCGCGGCGATCACCGAGGCGGCACCGGCGAGCCCGGTCACGACGGTCTTGACGACGGTGTTCGTGCGGCTCTCCTGCTGGTTGGCCAGGCGGGTCTTGTTGGCGAGGACGAGTCCGATGCCGCCGACGCCGTGGGCGGCGATCGCGGCGAGCTGCACAGGGGTCCAGCGGGCCCAGCCGTTCGAGGAGAGGCGGAGGCGCTCCGCCGGGTCGGACGAGGTGGACGCGGCGCCGTTCAGGCCGACGGCGCCCATGAGCGAGCCGCCGAACCAGGCGGCGGCTCCGAGGTCGTGGAGACTGCGGACGAGGGTGTTGCGGGAGGGCATGTGGGCCTCTTCTCTGCCGGCGGCGGACGTCGGCGGTGGTCGGCTGGTGCGGACTCCTCCGACGCTACGCGCGCCCTGGAACCGCGCACGGGGCTTGACCTCTCCCCCTCCGACACGCTCCGCTGGAGGTCACCGACCGACCCGGACCGACCGACCCGAGGAGCCCCGCGATGCCCACCGACGACGAGAAGCGGACGACCCGCGACGAGTTCCACGACGCCGTGAACATGACCGCGAAGGAGCTCGAGGAGTGGCTCGGCACCGACGAGTCGAAGGAGGTCGGCCAGAAGCCGGAGGGCGGCGGCGAGTCCGTCGGCCACGAGAGCGGGCGCCGCATCGTCGACCTGCTCGGCACGAAGCAGGCCGACCTGAGCGACGACGACTACGCCCACATGACGAAGGTCGTCGGCTACGTGCACCGGCACGCGAAGCAGCGTCCCTCGGGCGATGTCACCGAGACGAAGTGGCGCTACTCCCTGATGAACTGGGGCAACGACCCGCTGAAGGGCTGACCCGGTCCGAGAGCTGCGCTCAGCACATCCCGAAGAGGTTGCAGAGGGCGCCGCGGTCCTGGATCGACTCCATGCCGCCCGGCTTCTGCACCTTCGGCAGCTCGTAGGAGGCGGCGACCGTCTGCACGCCGGCGGACGAGGCGGCCTGCACGGGAGCGGCGGCAGGAGCAGCGGCGGGAGCGAGGACGGCTCCGAGGGCGAGTGCGGCGGCGGCGAGGATCGGGGCCATGGTCGTTCTCCTGTGATCGAGGGGTGCGATCGGCTCGACCGCTCCACCAGCATGGCGACGCCCCGTCGCACCGCTCCTGTACGAAAGACCAGTCCGCCCTTGTACGGAAGGCCGACGGGGCTCGGAGAAGGCTTCGGTACCCTGGTCCCGTGGTGGGGACGACGCGGTGGACGAACGACGTGCGGACGCTGCCCGGCGGCTGGATCACCCGGTCCCTCCTCCTCGGCTCCTTCACGCTCCTCGTCGTCATCGACCTGATGGGCGGCAGCGTCGACCTCACGTCGGTCCGCGGCTGGATCGAGCTGGCGCTCCCCTACCTGCCGCTCCTGGCGCTGCTCGCCGGCGCGATCCCCGCGGCGGTCTCGCTCTACCTCGTCTACGCCGTCGTCCTGATGCTCGGCGCCCCGCCGCTGCTGCTCGCGGCGCTGATCTTCCCGACCATCGTGGTGGTCGGCTTCGTCACCTTCCTCCTCCCCTGGCGCGCGGGGCTCGTCTTCGTGCTCGGCACCCTCGTCCTCCTGCCCGCGGTGCTGCTCGTCGACCGCGCCATGGGCACGGCCGTCTACGTCCTGGGCGCGTTCGTCCTCTTCGGCGGCACCGCCGGGCTGGGCCTGAACGCCTTCCGGGGCCGCAGCGAGCGGAGCGAGCGCCGGGCCGACCGCATCCAGGAGGAGCAGGCGCGGATCCGCAACGAGGAGCGGACCCGGCTCGCGCACGAGCTGCACGACATCGTCGCGCACGAGGTCACCATCATCGCCATGCAGGCCCGCCGCGCGACCTCGGTCGAGGACCCGGCCAAGACCGAGCGCATCCTCGAGAGCATCGGCGACGCGGCGCAGCAGGCGCTGCAGGATCTGCGGAGCCTCGTGACGCTCCTCCAGGACGAGGACGAGGCAGGCGCTCCCGCCCGCGGCGACTCCGACCTGCTCGGGACCCCGGAGGTCTCGGGCGCCACGACCACCGCTGTCGGCTTCGTCCACGACGTGCGGAACGTCGCCGACGCGATCGAGCGCGCGGGCTTCCGGGTCCGCCTCGACGTGGCGGGCTCCGTGGCGCAGGTGCCCGCGAGCCTCCGCCAGGTGCTGCGGCGCACGGTCCGGGAGCTGGGCACGAACGTGCTCAAGCACGGCGACACCGCCGGTGAGGTGCAGCTCCGGCTCGAGGTGTCGGGGGGCGAGGTGCAGCTGAGCTCCTCCAACGCGATCGCCTCCGCGGCTCCGATCGTCTCCTCGCACCTCGGGATCGAGGCGATGTCGGCCCGCTGCGCCGTCTTCGGCGGGCGGCTGGACGCGGGAGCCCGCGGCGGCCGCTGGACCACGACCATGACCATCCCCCTCGAGGGCCGGGCGTCCGGTGCGCTCGTCGCGGGGGCGACCGACGAAGGACGAGAGCGATGACCCGCGTGCTGCTGGTGGACGACGAATCGATGACCCGCGAGATCCTCCGCGACTACCTCTCGCAGGACCCGGCGATCGAGGTGGTGGGCGAGGCCTCCGACGGGAGGATCGCGGTGCAGCAGGCGGCGACGCTCCAGCCCGACCTGATCCTGATGGACATGCAGATGCCGGTCATGAACGGCGTCACTGCGACCGAGCGGATCCACGCCGAGCACCCGGGCATCGCGATCCTCGGGCTCAGCACGTTCACCACGGACCGCTACGTCGTCGACCTGCTCCGCGCGGGCGCCTCCGGCTACCTGGTCAAGGACACGAAGCCGCGGGAGATCATCGCGGCGGTGCACGCGGTGCTCGCGGGCGAGTCCGTGCTCTCCGCCGAGGTCACGCGCCACGTGGTGAAGGGGCTCGAGGAGTCGGTGCCGGCGGAGACGGTGCCGGACCCCGATCTGCTCGAGGCGCTCACCGAGAAGGAGCTCGAGGTGATCCGCCTGCTCGCCCGCGGGATGAGCAACCGCGAGATGGCGCAGGAGCTGTTCGTCACCGAGTCGACCGTGAAGGCGCGGTTCGTGAAGGTGATGGAGAAGCTGGGCGTGCGCGACCGGGTGCAGATCCTGGTCTCGGCGATCGAGCACGGGCTCGTCGACCTGGGGACGCGTCCCGGCCGGAGCTGATCGAGCCCGCCGGATTCAGCCCCAGCCGACCACGTCGGCGACGGGCCGCACGAGCCCCGCGACCGCCCGCTCGAGCGCACTCTCGTCGACCGCGGCGAGCGCCGGCTCCGGATCGAGCACCAGGGCGCCGCCCCAGCCCATCACCTCGTACTCCACCAGGGTGCGCGCGAGCGTCTCGGGCGACCGCCAGGCGCGGAGGAGGTTCGCCCGCGCGAACGCGTGCGCGGCGCGTGCTCCCTCCCCGTGCGCGGCGCGGCCGTCGAGGACGGTGCGCAGCACGGTCTCGAGGGTCGGGATGCCCTGGCCGGCCGGGGAGACGACCTGCCAGGTGAGGGAGGGGCGGCTCGAGCGCAGGCCCCGCGCGACCTGGGCGACCGCATCGCCGCCGGCGGAGCGCAGTGCGGCGGGGACGAGCGGTTCGGCCCCCGCGTTGAGGCGGCACAGCGCCAGGAATGTCGCGGCGTGGCCGACCTCGCCGGACGGGTCCGCGCCGGTGACGATCGTGCTCTCGTAGCCCTGCTCGCGGGACTGGTGCAGAGCGCTCGGCAGCGGAGCCGCGGCGGGCACGGAGACGGGCCGGGACGTCTCGCAGACGGCGCGTTCGGGCCCGACCACGGCGAGCACCGGATCCCCGGCTCCCTGGGCGCGCTCGAGCGTCAGGGCGGTCCAGGCCGCGGCGCCCTCCGGAGGGAGCACCGCGGTGAGGCTCTGCGCCCCGGCCGTCGCCGTCCACGCGAGCGAGACCGCTCCGGGGGGAACGGCCGAGCGGAGGCGGGCAGCGCGGTCGGGCCCGTCGTCTCCGGCCGGGTCGCGCCAGCCGAGGGCGACGACGGCGAAGCGGGAGCGCTCGTCGACGACGGCGAGCGGGGGTGCGGCGGTCATGGGCTCCTCCTTCCTGGAGGGGTGGAGGCGGCGGGAACGCCCAGTGCGGCGAAGGGCTGCTCGGCCAGGCGGGCCGCGGCGTCCGCGAGCAGCGGGCGCGGCGGCCGCGCGGCGAGGGAGTCGACGAGCTCGCCCGCGAAGCCGGGCGCACCGCGCAGCAGGGCATCCCGGGCGACGGTGCGGGCCAGACGCTCGTCGTCGTGCACCAGCCGCTCCGCACGCAGCACCGCGCGATGCCGGGCGTGCTCGAGGGCGGAGTCGTCGCTCACCGCGAGGGCGCGGAGGCGGTGCCACGGATCGACGGGCACGGCGGTGTCGTCGACCAGCACGAAGAGGTCGTCGGCGACGGTGTCGCCCGGGCCGAAGAGTCCGGCGCTCGCGTCGAGTCCGGCCTGCGCAGCGAGCGCCTCGGCGGCGATCAGGTCGCCGAGCAGCTCGTCGGAGACGCGGGTCGACGGCGCGGCGGCGGTCGCGGCGAGCCGGCGGGCGGCGGGCTCGGCGCGGTACTCGGGGCGGGCCGTCCCAGGTGGGACGGCGACCGGTCCTGCCGCGCGATCGGGCGCCTCCGCGAGGGCCGCGACCAGGCGGTCCAGGAGCCGGGCGGGGTCGTCGGCCGTGACGCCGACCAGCACGGAGCCGGCCGGGCTGTAGTGGCGCCGGTGCAGCGCGCGCAGGACGGGCTCGGTCGCGCGGCCCTCGAGGTCGAGGTCGCCGCTGCCGTCGTGCGCGTTGGGGGCGTCGGCCCAGTAGCGGGCGGTCAGGTGCGGCCACGGCAGCACGCCGCCCGGAGCGGGGGCGAGGCGCGCGGCCCGCTCAGAGGCGACCGCGCGGATCTGCTCCGCGATCTGCTCCGGCAGGAAGGCGGGGCGGAAGACCTGCTCGACGAGCCGCTCCGCGATCACGGCGGCCGACCCGGGAGAGCCCGTCTCGAAGAACTCGGAGTAGTCGAGGTGGGTGTGACCGCCGAGGACGCCGCCGCTCTCGGCGACGCGGGTCTGCCGGACGAGACCGGCGACCCCCTCGCTGTCCTGGTAGACGAGGTGCTCGATCAGGTGCAGCATCCCCTCCTCGCCGTCGCGCTCGTGGCGCATACCGGCGGGCACGGCGAGGGCGACCGAGTCGTTGCGGACCTCCGGCCGGTGCACGACGAGCGCGCGGGCGCCGGAGGGCAGGGCGGCGGACAGGGTCGGGACGTCGCGGGCGCTCATTCCGCCCGCTCCCCCAGCTGTGCGGCGGACAGGCGCAGCAGCAGCCGCGCCTGATCGCTGCTGGCGCCCCCGGAGCGGTGCCAGTCGACGGCGTGCTGGGCCAGCCGGAACGCGGTGCCGACGCGCAGCAGCTCGGCGTCGTGGTCCTCCTCGAGCGAGAGTCCGCGGCGGAGCGCGTCGAGGGCCGGGCGGAGCGCGGGGTGGAAGGCGTGCAGCTCTGCGAGCTCCCCGAGCACCCAGGCGGCGTCCCAGACCGGGTCGGCGAGCCCGACGTCCTCGCCCGTGAGCAGAGCGACGCGGGTCCCGCCGACGACGAGGTGGGCGAGGCCGGGGTGGCCGTGGACCACGACCGCGGCCGGCGAGGCGACGACCGCCTCCGCCCAGTCGGCGAGCTCGAGGAGACCGCCGGCGCCGAGCTCCTCGGCGGCGGGCGCCCAGCCACCGGCGAGCCAGCCGCGGGCGCGCTGCAGCGGACGCGGAGGGAGCGGCTCCCCGGCGGGCCGGGCGCCGTGGAGCGCGTTCAGCGCGCCCTTCCACTCGCGGCCGACGGAGACGAGCGCCTCCTCCGACAGCTCGTGGAGGAGCGCGGGCAGCAGGGCGCGGGCGGTGGTGCGGTAGCGGCGGATCGACGGGTCGGCGCCTCCCGGCACGATCCGGGGATCGGGCGCTGCGAGGCGGACGGGCACCGGCGAGAACGGCAGCGGCGCCTGCTCTCCGAGGCGGCGGGTCCAG
Organism: Rathayibacter sp. AY1C5; assembly: GCF_002931705.1. Lineage (NCBI taxonomy): Bacteria > Bacillati > Actinomycetota > Actinomycetes > Micrococcales > Microbacteriaceae > Rathayibacter > Rathayibacter sp. AY1C5. The sequence continues at coordinate 197,948 of NZ_PSWD01000002.1, read as the reverse complement.
ACGGTGGTCCCGTCGGGTCCTTCCGAGAGCTCGGTGACGAGCAGCCCGGTGACGAGGGCCCGCGGAGGGGCGGTGGTGCTCACGCCGACCTCGCCTCCTCCGCGGCCGCCGGTGCCGTGCGCAGCGACTCCAGGTGGCGCAGCACCGCGGGGAACGCGGGCGGCACCCAGGCGAGCGCCGTGTCGCTGGACTCGCTCGGCCCGGGCACGGGGTCGATGACGGTGAAGTTGGCCGGCTCGCGCAGCAGCGCGAGGGTGGACTCGACGACCGGGTTGCCGAGCGCCCGCGGCGGCAGCGACGGAGCGATGCACACCGGCGCCTCCGTCGTGAGGGCCGCGAGCAGCGACGGGGAGTCGGTGATGCCGTGCGCGAGGCGCGAGGCGTAGTCGAGGGTGGCCGGGTAGATCAGGATGAGGTCGGCCCACTCGGCGAGGTCGACGTGGGCGACGACGATCTCGTCGTCCCAGCGGTCGTCCTGGATCCGGCCGCGCAGTCGCGACTCCAGGTTGTGCCGGGTGGTGAAGCGGTAGGCCGAGTCGCGGACGAGCACGCGGAACTCGGTCGCCGGAGCGGCGGCGCGCGCCCACTGGATCCAGTAGGGCATGACCTGGGTCATGGCGGAGCCGGTCAGGACGAGGGCCACCCGGGAGTAGCCGAAGCGGCCGAGCGAGAGGTCGGAGAGTGCGGCGCTCTGCGCACCGGGCGGGGTGGTCATGGCGGTCTCCTCAGAGGGCGGCGGGCGGGAGGGCGGATCGGGTCGCGGCCGGCGGTGAGGACGGCGGCGGACGGGCGGACCGTGCCCGCGGAAAGGGCGGACGGGGATGGGCGGACCGTGCCCGCGGAAAGGGCGGACGGGGATGGGCGGACGGCGCGAGCGGACGGCACGCGCCCGGGAGGGGCCGGGGCGACGCGGTCGAGGACCGGTCGCCCCGTGCCCGTCAGCACCCTGCGGTGAGGGTGACGCCGATGATGACGCCGGCGCAGAACGGGGTGGTGGCGGGCGCCTCGGAGGCGGCGTCGGTGCCGATCTCGTCGGCGGCGGTGAAGGTGTCGTGGGCGGTGGCGAGCTCGGCGAGGTCGGCGGACTGGACGGTCTGGGCGGTGATGGTCGACATGGTGTTCTCCTTGGATGAGTGGTGGCGGCGGATCCGCCGGGTCGTGCGGGGAGTGGTGCGGGTGGTCCGGCCGGAGGGCCGGGGAGCGGGTGCTGCGGGAGCACCCGGGCGGGAGGAGGGCCGGGTCAGCAGCCCGCGCCGAGGGTGGCGCCGACGATGATGCCGACGCACAGGGGCGTGGTGGCGGGCGCCTCGGTCGCGGCGTCCGAGCCGAGCTCGTCGACGGTGGCGAAGGTGTCGTGCGCTCCCGCGAGGGCGGTGAGGTCGGCGGACTGGGCGTCGGTGGAGATGGTGGTCATGATGTGTCCCTTTCGTGGAGTACCTCGGGCTGAGGTGGTGGTCCCCTCGGGATCGAGGGGAGGTTCGTGGGGCCCTAGCGGGCGGTGAGTCCCGGGCGGTCCGGGTCGATGCGCGCGGCGCGGGCGGCGTCGGCCCAGGCGTCGGCGGCGGGGATCGTCTCGGCCGAGGAGCGCAGGAGCGCTTCGGCGAGGACGCGGGAGCGGTGCTGGCCGAAGCTCAGTCCGCGGTAGGAGGAGCGCTCGTCGGCCGGGTCCTCGGCGTAGGCGAGGCCGTCGGCGAGCCTCTCGGCGAAGGCCGAGACGGCGGTGCGGGGCGAGGGCCGGGCATCGAGCAGCGGAGTGATCCTCCGGGCGACGTCGTCGGCGGAGTCGGCGGGCAGGTAGACGACGAGGGCGTCGGAGCGGGGGAAGGCCCGCGGGTCCGAGAGCGCCTTGGCCTGGTGGCGGGCTCCGGAGGCGGCGAGCGCCTCCAGGAGCGGGCCCCACAGGGCGAGCGCGTCCTCCGCCGAGTCGGCGACGAGCGAGAGGCGCACGACCCGGTCGGCGGGATCGAGTCCCATCGGGCCGAGGGCGAGGAGGTAGCCGGGAGTGGTGCGGGTGCGCCAGCTCGGCAGCCGGACGCCGGCGACGGCCCCGTCGGCGGAGCGGACGAGATCGACCTCGGGCACGAGGACCCGGACGCGGCCCAGCTCGACGACCCGGCGCTCCTCCCCCTGCACGGTGGCGGAGCCGAGCACCCCGGAGGGAGCGGGCTGCAGGACCGTGCGGTGCGGGATCGCGTCGATCAGCCGGGGGGCGAGGTCCTGGCCGTCGCCTCCGGCGGTCTCGCCGAGCAGCGGGTTCCGGAGGTGCAGGTGGGTGTAGACGGTGGCGGCGAGTCGGGCCCGCAGCTCGATCGGCCCGGTGGCCTCGATCACGGTCCCGTCGACCTCGGCCCGCAGCCGGGCGGCGTCGACGCTGATCACGGCCTCGTCGAGGACGGAGCGGGTAGTGAGGGCGGTCATCGCGGGCTCCTGTCGAATCCGAGGGCGGTGGAGTAGGCGGAGGGGGCGAGCAGGACGCGGCGGCCGATGCCGGCGGCGGCCCGCTCGATCCCGGGGAGGCGGGAGACCATCGAGGCCCGGGCGAGGGTGCGGTCGACGAGGTGCCAGCCCAGGTGGGCGGTGGCGCGGACGGCGAGGGCGTCGTCCGCGCCGGCGGTCTCGGCGGCGTAGGCGAGCCACATCCGCCGGATCCTCGGGACCAGTGCCGCCATCCGCTCCGCGATGCGGGCGTCCGCGGCCGCGGTGTCGAAGGCGAGGGGAGGAGCGGAGGCGCCCTCCCGGGTGGTCACGGTGTCGAGCACCGCGCGGTGGATCCACTCCCCCGCCAGCGTGCCGAGGTCGCGGGCCGGATCCCCGATCCCGAACTCCTCCCAGTCGAGCAGCTGGAGGCGCCCGTCGCGGAGGTGGAACTGGTCGAGGCGGAGGTCGCCGTGGATCGGGGCCGTGCGGTTGCCGCTCTCCCACTCGCGGAGATCCTCCGTGGCCGAGACGAGCTGCTCGTCGTGCTGCAGGTCGCCCCAGAAGGCGAGCTCGGCGAGGGTGAGGTCGACGTAGCGGGTGTGCGGGATGCCGACGCGCAGCATCTCGACGGGAGGGCTGGGGTGCGAGGTCGCGGTGAGGCCCGCCACCGGGCCGGCGTGCAGCCGGGCCAGGAGCCGGCCGGCCTGTTCGGGGAAGTCCGCGGGGACGCGCTCCTCCACGAGCAGGAGGGCCAGGCTGGTGCCGGGGCAGTGCTCGAACACCAGCAGGGAGTCGTCCTCGTCGGCCGCCAGCAGGCGGGGTCCGGCCGGGGCGTGCTCGGGGCTCCGGGCGGCGAAGCCGGCGAAGTCCCTGGAGCGGCGGAAGGCCGCGGGGCCCGCCGTCCGGGGCGAGACGTGCTTGACGAAGACGCGGGCGCCGTCGTCGAGGGTCATCGTCCACGACGCGTTCCGGCCGGCGAAGGCGGGGCGGTCGATCGCGGCGACGCGGTGGCCTCCGCCGCCGAGCAGCCGCTCGGTCGAGGCCGCCGCCCGGAGGGCCGCCGGATCCGCGGGGCGGTGCCCGGGGGTCGCGGGGCGGAGCCCGGGAGTCGCGAGGAGAGTCACGATCGTGTCCTTCGGTCGGTCGAGCGGATCAGAAGAGGTAGGTGACGACGAGGTAGGCGCCGCCCGCTCCCCCGACGAGGAGGGCGGTGTTGACGAGCAGCTTCTTGAGGGGCGAGGGGCGGGTCGAGGCGGTGCGCGAGGTGGTCATGGTGGTGTCCTTCCGAGGGGTGGTGGTGGTGGATATCGGGAGCCGGGCCTAGGAGGCGTCGGCGGCCTTGAGGGAGGCGCGGAGCGAGACGCGGGAGCCGGTGCGGAGCGCGTTGTTGCGGTAGACGCGGACGACCAGGCGGAACAGCAGCGGCACCGTGATCGCGGCGACGACGGCGGCGATCACCATCTCGGGGGTGCCGACCGAGTCGAGGCCGAAGCGCATCGGCATCAGGTAGGAGGAGAAGAGGGGGACGAAGGAGAGCGCGTGCACCCAGGCCTCGTCGAGGTTCGCCGGCACCACGTAGAGCGCGATGATCAGCAGCGCCATCTGCACGACGGAGAGCGGCATGGCGGCGGTGCCCAGGTCCTCCTGCCTCGACACGGTCGAGGCGAGCAGGGTGCTGAGGAGCGCGAAGAGCACGTAGCCCTGCAGGAACCAGACGAGGAACCAGACCAGGCTCGGGCCGAGCTCGATCTCGAGGACCGACCACCCGCCGACCACGCTGAACCCGCCGACGACGGCGCCGCCGATCACGAGCAGCTGGGCCAGGGTCACCAGGCCGACGCCGATCATCTTCCCGGCGAGCAGCGGGGCGACGCCGATCTTCGTCAGCAGGATCTCGACGATCCGGGACGACTTCTCCTCGACCACCCCCGAGGCCAGACTCGACGAGGAGTAGACCATCGCGGCGAGCAGGGCGCTGATCATCGCGGTCGCGAACAGGATCCGGGTGTCGAGGACCACGGTCCCCGCCTCCCTCGTCGCGTCGACCAGGAACCAGCCGCCGATCCCGGCGCCGAGGCCGGCGATCGCGGCCAGCGCGAGGGTCGCGGTGAGGATCGTGCGGTTCCCGGTGCGGGTCAGGATCTCGCGGCGGACGATCGTCGCGGCTCCCCGGGCCGGCGTCGGAGGAGCGGAGCTCTCGGCGGTCCGGGCGTGGGCGGCGCGGGGGTGCGTGGTGGTCATCGTCCTGCTCCTTGGATCTCGAGGCGGCGCTCGGCCGCAGGGGTGGAGGCGGCGGTGAGCCGCTCGGACAGCAGCTCGGTCAGCGAGCGCTGCTCGGTGCGGATGCTCCGGAGGCCGCCGTGGCGGGTGAGGGTCGCGAGCACCTGCTCGGGGACGTCCCGGCCGCTGCCCTCGATCGAGACGAGCAGCGACTCCGGCTCACCGGGGACCGGCTCGGCCGACAGTCCCGGTGTGACGCCGAGCTCGGCGACGAGCAGGTCGTCCAGGGGGCGGGAGAACTGCAGCTGCCAGCGGCTGCGGCCGTCGTCCTGCAGCTCGGCCACCGCTCCGCTCGCGGTCACACGGCCGGAGTCGAGCACGCAGACGGTGTCGCAGAGGCGCTCGACCAGGTCGAGCTGGTGGGAGGAGAAGAGCACGCCGACGCCGCGGGCGGACTGCTGCCGGATCAGGCCGGCCATCGTCTCCACGGCGACCGGGTCGAGCCCCGAGAAGGGCTCGTCCAGCACCAGGAGCGACGGATCGCCCACCAGGGACACGGCCAGCTGCACGCGCTGCTGGTTGCCGAGCGAGAGGTCCTGCACCAGCGTGTCGGCCCGCTCGGCCAGGCCCAGCGCGTCGATCACCTCCTCGGCGGTCTCACGGGCTCCCCGGGCGTCGTGCCCCTCGAGCAGAGCGAAGTGGATCACCTGCTCGCGGACCCGCATCTGCGGGTAGAGGCCGCGCTCCTCCGGCATGTAGCCGATCGAGCGGCGGTCCTCGGCGGTGATCGGCGCGCCGTCCCAGGTGATGGTCCCCGTGTCGGGGGTGAGCAGGCCCAGGATCAGCCGCATCGTCGTGGTCTTGCCGGCGCCGTTGCCGCCGATGAAGCCGACGATCTCGCCGCGGCCCACGGACAGGTCCACGTCGTGCAGGACCCGGTGGCCGCCGAATGCACGGCTCACGCCGCTGAGCTGAAGCCCTCGCATGTCATCTCCTCGAAGTCGTTTCTCTTGACTCCTCAGACGCTACGGACGCTCTCGCGACGGGCTCCTGTACTTCGGTACAGCGCCGAGGTGGCCGAAAGTGCAGGTCCCGCATCACCGGACGTGCAGGTCCCGAGGCGGCCGCGCGTGCAGGTCCGGGGGCGGCCCGGGTGCGGGCCGCCTGCGTCCCGAGCACGACGGACGCCCCCGTGCTCGTCCGGTCGGCGACCGGAGCGCACAGGGGCGTCCGTGGAGGAGGAGGGGCGGGGTCAGGCCGTCGCGCAGCTCCCGTCGACCTCGCCGATGACGCCGTCCGTCACCGACACGACCGCGCAGTTCGGGTAGCCCCGCTGCGGCCGGTGCACGGGGTCGAGCGCGCGGAGGATGCTCCCGAGCACCGCTCCGTGCGTCACGACCAGCACGTCCCCGTGCTCCGCCGCCGGCGCGAACCGCGCGATCGCGGCCTCCACGCGGGCGCGCACAGCGGCACCGCTGTCGGCCCGGCCGGAGGGGTCGTGGCGGTGGATCGCGTCGAGCACCGAGTCGAGCCCGGCGTCGGTCATCCGCGGCCAGTCGGCGGAGGAGGGCACGTAGGAGTAGCCGTGGTCGGCGAACACCGGCTCCCAGAGCGAGGCGTTCGGCTGCCCCTCGAAGGCGCCGAAGTGCCACTCGCGGAGCTCGACCATCGGCTCGGCCTCGAGCGACGGGTGCCCGGCGAGCGCCGCCGCCGCCGTGGTGCGGGTGCGGGTGAGGTCGCTCGTGAACGCCGCGACGAGCGGCACCTCGCGCATCCGCTCGCCGAGGGCCGCCGCCTGGCGCTCGCCGCGCTCGGTCAGGGGCGAGTCGCACCAGCCCTGCAGCTGGCCGGCGACGTTGAAGAGGGTCTCGGCGTGGCGGACGAGGTGGATCGTGCCGCTCACGGGCGCTCGCTCGCGGGCGTCGTCGGGCGGGCGGGGGTGGTGCGGTGCATGCGGTTCTCCGGGGTCAGCGCGCTACTCCGGAGCGGCGCGCGCGATGTGGAGGGCCAGGAAGGCGACCTCCTCGTTGGGCAGGGCGGCCTGGTACTCGGCCGCCACGAAGGAGCGGACCCGCTCGGCGGAGGCGATCGCGCGCGGGTAGCGGGCGCTGAGGCTGGTGAAGAGGAAGTCGTCCTCGCTCTCGAGCAGGCCGCCCGAGAAGAAGCGCTCGGCGAAGTACTGCAGGTGCGCCACGAAGCGGGCGGAGCGGAGGTCGTCGCGGTCGAGCGCGGCTCCACTGGAGTGCTGGATGATCGCGGTCACCGAGCGGATGAGCTGCACGATCCGGAGCGAGTCGATCCCGACCTTGCCGAGCTCCGCGTTGGCGAGGTGGAACGCGACGTTCGCGGCCTCGTCGGCGGGCAGCTCCACGTCCAGGCGCTCGCGCATCAGCTCGACCGCCCGCTCCCCCACCGCGTACTGCACGGGGTAGACCGTCCGCATCTCCCAGGCCAGCCGGTTGGCGACCGAGAGCCCGCGCCGCTGCCGCTCCACCGCGAAGTGCAGGTGGTCGGTGAGCGCGAGGTACACGTGCGGGTCGAGCTTCAGCCCCTGCTCCTCCGCGTCGGCGACGACCGCGCGGGTGAGCTCGACGAACTCCGGCGGGATCTGGGCCAGGAGCTCGACGAGGTTGCGCTGGTCCGAGTCGTCCAGCGCCACGAACACCTGGTCGACGCTCGAGGGCTCGATCGCCTCGCCGGCCTTCGCTCCGAAGCCGATCCCCCTGCCCAGGAGCACGCGCTCGACGCCGCGCTCGTCGACGACGAGGACGACGCTCGAGTTGAGCACCTTCTTGATGGTCTGCATGCGTGTCTCCGTCGACGGCCGCGTCAGGGCTGGGGTGGGGGTGGCGGGGCCTCTGCCCGGAGAGCCGGACGGCGCCTCCGGGCAGAGGAGGATCATCCCAGATCCGCGCCGTTGGAGGCGATGACCTTCTGGTACCAGAAGAACGAGTCCTTCCGGTAGCGCTCGGTGCTGCCGTGGCCGAGGTCGTCCATGTCGACGTAGACGAACCCGTAGCGCTTCGAGATCTGCGAGCTGGAGGCGCTGATCAGGTCGATCGGCGCCCAGCTCACGTAGCCGAGCAGCTCCACGCCCTCGTCCACCGCCTGGATCATCTGCTCGAAGTGCGCGCGGAAGTAGTCGATCCGGTACGGGTCGTGGACCCGGCCGTCCTCGGTCAGCTCGTCGCGCATCCCGAGCCCGTTCTCGACGATGAACAGCGGCTTGCCGTAGCGGTCGTAGAGGTCGATCAGCGAGATCCGCAGCCCGACGGGGTCGATCTGCCAGCCCCACTCGCTCGACTCGAGGAACGGGTTCTTGACGCCGAGGACCGTGTTGCCGGGGGTGCGCTCGGCGTCGGGGCGCACGGACTCCGTCATCGACATGTAGTAGCTGAACGAGATGAAGTCGACGGGGTGCTCGCGCAGCAGCTCGACGTCGCCCGCCTCGAACGGGATCTCGACTCCGCGGCTCTCGAGCGCCCGCAGCGCCAGGCGCGGGTAGGCGCCGCCCGCCTGGACGTCGGTGCAGAGGTAGAGCATCCGCTCCTTCGCCTGCGTCGCCGCGACGTCGTCGGGGTGGCAGGTGTTGGGGTAGGTGGTCAGCATCGTGAGCATGCAGCCCATCCGCGACTCGGGCCACAGCTCCTTCAGCGTCCTCGTGACCGAGGCGGAGGCGACGAACTGGTGGTGCAGAGCCGTGTAGCAGGCCTGCTCCACGCTGCCCTCGACGGTCTCCTCGATGATCCCGCCCGAGGTGAACGGGTGGCGGATGATGCCGTCGATCTCGTTGAAGGTCAGCCACATGTCGACGAGGTGGCCGAAGCGCTCGAAGCAGGTGCGGGCGAAGCGCTCGAACAGCCCGATCGTGCGGCGGTCGACCCAGCCGTTGTGCTTCAGCGCGAGCGCGAGCGGCGGGTCGTAGTGCGAGAGCGTGACCAGCGGCTCGATCCCGAGGCGCCGCATCTCGGTGAAGAGGGCGAGGTAGTAGGCGATGCCCTCCTCGAGCGGCTCCGCCTCCTCCCCCGTCGGGTAGAGGCGGGTCCAGGCGATCGAGACGCGGAGGGTGGTGAAGCCCATCTCGGCGAACAGCGCGAGGTCGCCGGGGTAGCGGTGGTAGAAGTCGATGCCGCGGCGCTTGGGGTAGTACTCGGTGTCGTCGTCGGACATCGCCGCCGTGATGCTCTCCACCGTGTTGCGGTGGTGGATCGCGTACTCCTTCGGGTCCGCCTTCGGCTTGTAGGAGGCGACGTCGCTGACCGCCGGGCCGCGCCCGCCCTCGCGCCACGCGCCCTCGACCTGGTTGGCGGCGAGGGCGCCGCCCCATCGGAATCCGTCAGGAAGCGCCATCGGCGAGCTCCTTCTCTCTCTGCGTCACGGTCATGATCCGGTCGCCGGCGGTGATCCGCTCGGCGGCCTCGACGAGCACGGTGTACTCGGCGGAGTTGGTCACGAGCACCGGGGTCGTGGTGTCGTAGCCGGCCGCGGTGATCGCGGCCAGGTCGGCGATGAGGAGCAGCTGCCCGGCCTCGACCCGGTCGCCGACCGCGACGTGCGCCTCGAACGGCGCGCCGTCCAGCTGCACCGTGTCGATGCCGACGTGGATGAGCACCTCGACGCCGTCCGCGCGGCGCAGCCCCACGGCGTGGCGGGAGGAGAGCAGCGCGATGACCTCGCCGGCGAACGGCGCCCGGACGGCTCCGTCGGTGGGGCGGATCGCCAGCCCCTCGCCGAGCACGCCGGCCGAGAACACGGGGTCCGGAACCTCCGAGAGGGGGATGACGGAGCCGGTGAGCGGCGCCTGCAGCGCGAGCGGGCTCCCGGCGGCGGCCGCCACGTCGCCGAGCGCCTGGACGCTGGCGGAGGCGTCGTCGCGCCAGATGACGAAGGAGACGACGAACGAGACGGCGACCGAGATCAGCAGGCCGATCACGGCGTTGAGCAGGTTCCAGGGGTTCAGCCCGTCGATGAACATCGAGATGCTCGCGACGCCGGGGCTGACCAGGGCGAACGCGGCGACCTGGGTGGCACCGATGTAGGCGCCTCCGACCACGCTGCCCGTGATGACGGAGACGAGGGCGCGCTTGTTCTGCAGCGTGACGCCGTAGAGCGCCGGCTCGGTGATCCCGAAGAGGGCCGAGAGGCCGCCCGAGAAGGCGGTGGCGCGGAGGGTCGCGCTCTTGGTGCGCAGGGCGATCGCGAGGCTGGAGCCCGCCTCCGCCGCGTTGTGGGCGAGCGAGGAGGCGAGGTAGAAGGTGTCCTTGCCCGCGCTGGCCATCGTCGCGATGGTCGGCGGGATGAACGCCTTGTGCATGCCGACCGAGATGATCAGCGGGAGCACGCCGGCCAGCAGCGCGACGGCCACCCAGCCGAGCGCCCCGTAGAGGCCGATCATCGCGCCGGTGAGCATGGAGCCGAGCCAGTAGCCGAGGGGGCCGAGCAGGAAGATCGTGGCCGGAGCGACGATCACGAGGCACATCAGCGGCACGTAGAACGTGCGGATCGGGCCCCACGAGTGCTTCGTGAAGAAGCGCTCGACGACCGAGAGCAGCAGCACGGCCAGGATCGCCGGGAACACCTGGGCGTTGTAGGCGATGACCGGCACCGGGATGCCGAAGAGCGCGACGCCGCCCTCCTGGTTGAGCAGCGTCGTGAACGCCGGGAAGACCAGGACGCCGACGAGCCCGAGCGCGAGCGGCCGGTTCACGTCGAGCTTCTTCGCACTCGTGTACGCGACCAGCAGCGGCAGGAAGCCGAACACCGCGTCCGGGATGGCGGACAGCAGCTTGAAGTTGTCGGAGGCCGGGTCGAGCCAGCCCAGCGCCGAGGCGAGGACGAGGAACGACTTGAAGATGCCGGCGCCCGCGATGGCCGGGATGATCGGCGTGAACACGCTGACCACGAAGTCCATGATCGTCGCGCCGAGGCGCTTGAGGGACCGCGGCTGCTTCGCCTGCTCCGCGGATGCGGTGGTGCCGCCGCGCAGCTTCTCGACCGCCGCGTACATCTCGCTGACGCCGCTGCCGACGATGACCTGCGTCTGCGGGCCGGTGACGACGCCGATCACGCCGGGCACCGCCTTCAGCGCCTCGACGTCGGCCTTCGCGTCGTCCGCCAGCGCGAACCGCAGACGGGTCGAGCAGTGCTGCAGCTTCGCCACGTTGGCGGCGCCGCCGACGTGCTCGAGGATCGCCTTCGCGCTCTCCTGGGTACTCATCGGTACTCCTCCGGGTGTGTGGGGACGCGCGCTTCCCTGCGCTGTGCTGCCCGGCCGTCCGTCGCCGTCCCCGCCCCCTCCGGCACCGTCATCGGTGCTCCGGCGGAGCGTCAGGAGGCGTCCGGGCACAAAAAAAGGACCCGACGACGCTCATTACGCGTTTCGTCGGATCCTGCCTGCACGACCAGTCACATGTCCGGGATCGAACGTAACACGGGGGTGGGTGGGGCGTCAAAGACGCGGCGGAGCGGCGGGACCGGCCCCGTTCCGGCGTCCTTCGGCTGCTTCACGCTCTCGGAGGACGGCCTCCTCGACGATCCGGACGATCTCGTCGACGTCCTCGTGCTCCCAGAAACGGAGGGAGGTCCAGCCCGCCTCCTGCAAGAGACGGTCGGTGTCGCGGTCGCGTTCACGATTCCTGCTGACCTTCTCCGCCCAGAAGCCGGCGTTGGTCTTCGACACCGTGTGGTGCACGGGGCAGCCGTGCCAGAAGCAACCGTCGAGGAACACCGCGATCCGCTGTTTCGGGAACGCGACGTCGATCGTCCGCCTCGAGGAACCGGGCACCTTGAGTTGGAGGCGATAGCGGAGACCTGCAGCGTGGAGCGCTGATCGGACTCGCAGTTCGACCTTCGTGTCGCGCCCGCGGTTCGAGAGCATCGATCGCCGGACACCGTCGCTCGAGGCCCAGGACATCGGTCGATCGTATTGGGGCCGGGCCTCCATCAGCTGATTTGCGCCGGTAGCTTTGTCACATGACTTCCGGCCCCATCCGCACCCTCGATCTTTTTGCCGGCGCGGGAGGCCTGACCGCCGGTTTCCACGCAGCCTCACCTCGGATCGAGACCGTCGCAGCAGTCGAGTGGGAGATCGCGGCAGCCGCTTCGTTCGAAGTGAACTTCGGTCGCGGGAAGGCCTGGGCCGGCAGCATCCAGAGCTGGTTGGCCGAGTCGGAGATGCCGACGGACATCGACATCGTCATCGGTGGTCCACCCTGCCAGGGCTTCTCGACGCTCGGGAAGCAGGACGTCGAGGACGAGCGCAACGACCTCTGGAGGACCTACGCGGAGACGATCCATCGGGTCCGTCCCAAGTACTTCGTCGTCGAGAACGTCGCCGCCTTCATCAAGTCGCCGCAGTTCCGCGAGTTCGAGGCCGCAGTCCAGCCGGGCGAGATCCTCGAGGACTACGCGTTCGAGTGCCGGATCCTGAACGCAGCGGACTACGGAGCGCCTCAGGCGCGCAAGCGTGCCGTGCTGATCGGACACCGGCGAGACCTCCCTGCGCCGGGCTTCCCTGTCCCTACCCATCTCGGGAACCACCGCACGGTACGAGACGTTCTCATGATGGAGCACCGAGTCTCCTTCGAGACGATCGACGAGCGCAGTCTCGCCGAACGGTCGATCGAGTTCGCGGGCAAGATCTTCAAAGGCCCGTACTCCGGACTCGAGCTCCACACCAGTAGGAAGTACTCACCGCTGTCGCTTCAGCGCTTCGAAGAGATCCCCGCCGGCGGGAACCGTTTCGATCTGCCCTATGAGCTCCAGGCCGACTGCTGGCGGAAGCACCGCACCGGTTCCGCGGATGTGATGGGCAGGCTGCACTGGGACAAGCCCGCGGTCACGATCCGGACGGAGTTCTTCAAGCCCGAGAAGGGGCGGTACCTGCACCCGGAGGCCATGCGGTCGATCTCGCTCTACGAGGCGGCGATCCTGCAGGGATTCCCCACGGACTACAAGTTCGTCGGGTCGCGGACGGCGATCGCGAAGCAGATCGGCAACGCGGTACCGATCCCGCTCGGCGCGGCGATCGCGAAGCAGCTCGTCGAGGTGCTGAACGGTGAAACTCCAGCGGCGCTCGGCCCCGTAGTGTTCCGCCCTCTTGAGCGGGCGTCGGTGCCGCGGGAGGAGCGTGTTCCTCTCTTCTGACCCGGGTGTCTTCTTGAGCATTCGTCCGTTCTGAACGACGCCTGTCGTCGTTATAGGCTTCGAAGATCATCGTCCAACGAAGGATCAGTGGTCTCATCAGCACCGACATGTTCTACGGAATGTTCGCTCTCTACGCTCGTCAAAACGGTGTTGAAGCAGCGGCAGAATCCATGGCGGGCGTCCTGCCGGTCGAGATGCTCTCCGCTCTCCGCGAGCGGTTCGACTCGGACCGAAAGAAGGTCGAGGAGGGCGGACCGGTCATCATTTCCGCGGGTCGTCCCGACTGGTACCCGGGCCCCACGCCGAAGGACAAATTCTGGAACGCCCTCTACCGCCAGTTCCAGTCGGAGGAGTGGAGCGACGAGAGGCTGCTGAGCGTCAATAAATCCTCGAACAAGGTCGTCGCGCACACGGAGCGCACGGACAAATCGAGCTGGAAGACGCGCGGACTCGTGGTCGGGTACGTGCAGAGCGGCAAGACCACGAACTTCCTCGCCACGGCCGCCAAAATGGCCGACCTCGAGTACGGGCTCATCATCGTGCTCTCGGGTATCCACAACGCCCTTCGAAAGCAGACACAGATGCGTCTGGAAGAGGCCCTTGCTGGTGTTCCTGCGAAGGACTGGTTCCGCCTCACCGAACTGAACCGCGACTTCCGCCTGCCCTCGTTCGACGCGGCCGCCCTTCTCTCCGGAAATCAGACCGGCGTCGCGGTGGTGAAGAAGAATGCTTCCGTACTCAGAAAGCTCAAGAAGTGGCTCGAGACGGACGGTGCTCGAACGGCGCTCAAGGAGCGTCCGATGCTGATCATCGACGACGAGGCCGACCAGGCGTCCATCGAGACGAAGACCATCAACCCCCTGATCACCGACCTCCTCAAGCTCGCATCGAAGTCGACTTACATCGGCTACACAGCCACCCCGTTCGCGAACGTCTTCATCGACCCCTACGACACAAGCGACCTCTACCCGCGGGACTTCATCCTCAGCCTGCCCCGTCCCGACGGATACTTCGGACCGGAGAAGATCTTCGGCCGAGATGTCGTCGCCTCCGACCTCGGCCCTTCGGACGAGCCGGAGGACGGATATGACATGGTGCGCATCGTGCCTGACGACGACGTCCCGAAGCTTCGACCTGGGACGAAGGATGCGGCCTCATTCGAACCGGAGCTGACGGCGGGGTTCGCCGACGCGCTCGATTGGTTCTGGCTGGCGACCGCGGTGCGTCGGGCTCGCGGCGACGTCGGCCACAGCTCGATGCTGGTGCACACTTCGGTCAAGACATCGGTCCACGAAGCCTTCAAGCCGATGATCGAGGAGTATCGCGCTGCAACCGCGACCGGACTCGCGAGAGACGACTCGGCGACCGCGAGACGTTTGGAGGAGGCCTGGGAGCGCGAGAGCCGCCGGGTACGGCCCGTTTCCGCCGATCGCGCAGTATTCACGTTCGCAGAGCTTCTGCCGTTCCTCCGACGCGCTGTCGATGACTCCAGAGTCGTACTCGACAACTTCCGCAGCACTGACCGACTCGATTACAACGCAGAAGCATCACAGGTCGTCATCGCCGTCGGAGGCAACACCCTCTCGCGTGGTCTGACGCTCGAGGGCCTCGTCGTGAGCTTCTTCGTGCGAGCTGCCGGGACCTACGACACCCTGATGCAGATGGGACGGTGGTTCGGGTATCGGACCGGGTACGAGGAACTACCCCGCATCTGGATGACGGGCGAGCTGCGCGAGAACTTCCGCCATCTGTCCCGCGTCGAGTACGAGATGCGGGACGACATCGACCGCTTCCAACGGGAAGACATCACCCCTGCGCAAGCCGCGGTGCGCATCAGCACCCATCCGGCGTTACGAATCACTGCGAAAATGGGAGCAGCGTCGCCCCTGTTCGTCTCGTTCGAGGGTCGTCGCTTCCAGACCCGGTACTTTCGCAATCGTGACGACCAGTGGCTCAAGCAGAATCTGGCTGCTGCCGGCGATCTGTTGAAAAGCTGCGCAGAGGAGAACCTCACCTTGGGGACGAGCACGATCGGAGCTCGGCTTTATCGTGATGTACCCGTGCACCTCGTCCAGCGTTTCCTCGGCGCCTACTCCGTCCATGAAGATTCGAAAGATGTCGATACGGCGTTGATGAGCGAATACATCGCCCGCAGCAACGACTCATCCGAGAGCTCACTTCACAGGTGGTCCGTCGCGATCGTGGAGTCTCCGAACGGCAAGGAGACGACCGTCGGCGATTTGAGCGTGCGCATGGTGACTCGAGGTGTAGTGGATGATAAGGACTACCCACACCCGGGGCGAGCAGACATCAAGACGCTGATGAGCAAAGAAGATCGCGTACTCGATCTCGACATCTCGAGAGCGAAGGCGCGTGAGCTGGCCGAGAAGAAGCTGGATCTGCACCGTAATGAGGACGGTGTTCTGAAGTACCAAGGTCTCCTCGTTCTTTATTTCATCGACCCCAATGGGGGGGCAGAAGGGGGCCAGCAGCGGCAGCGACTGTCGATGAACGCGGTCGAGACGCCTGTAGGCATTGGCGTCGTCTTCCCCAGTCAGTCCTCGTCAGAGCTGCGAGTCGCTGCTTCGAAGGTGTCGGTCGACCTGTCCGCGATGGAGATCGAGACGCCGGACGACCGTGCAGAAGGTATCGGCGAAGACACGGAGACGGAATCGCCGGCGTGAGTCCCCGATCCTCCACGGCCGGCGCTTGGGCCGTGCTCAGCCGACCCTCCGAGAGCCGTTTCGAGTCCTACTCACTCAGAGAGGTCGGCGCTAGGCACGTCCGCGCCGCCCTCGACGACGAAGGTCACCGCCATCTCCTCGTTCCGCTCAAGGCGAGACCGAAGCAGCTTCCGCAGAACGGCGAGGTGGTGGTCTTCGACGTGTTGCCCCTGGCCTTCGGCGACGAGACAGGCCTCGTCCTCGACATCGCCTGCACGGACGTCTCCGTGCACGGTGAATTCGACCTATTGATCGATGAGGTGACCGACTCGATCGAGACGCTCGAAACGGCCGGTGCGGCAGCGCTGGATGCCGTCGACCGTTGGCGGCGCCTTCTGGCTCTTCAGCGCACGAAACGGCTGTCGTTCATCGAGCAGATGGGTCTCGCAGCCGAGCTGATGTTGCTGGAGCACGCACTGAGCATCGACGCGACTTCGATCCCGTCCTGGCGCGGCCCGTTCCGAGAACCGCATGACTTCGAATTCGCCCGCGACTGCATAGAAGTCAAAGCTCTGGCCGGTGCCGCGACCGTCGAGATACACGGGCTCGAGCAGTTGTCGGAACACGAGGCGAAGAACCTTCATCTCGCTCTGGTCGAAGTTGCCGAAGCAGACGACGGGGCGACAGTCATCGAGACGGCCCGACGCCTACGCGATCGGTACGGCGACGATCTCCATAGCCCCCTGTCCGCGGCTCGCCTCGACCTGGAGCAGGATGACAGCACTCTCGCGCGATTCGTCACCGGCTTCGTGATTGTGATTCGGGTCACCGGTGACACACCACGATTGAGTGTGTCCGAAGGTGCGTCCTCGGAGGACTTCTCCGGAGTGAGCTATTGCATTCGGACGGCGGCTCTCCTGCCCTACAGCTCGGGACAAGATCTCGACACACTCCTGAAAGAGGTCCTCCATGCCTGAGTGGTGGTCACAGCGTTTCGCGCCCGAAGGATCGGCGGCCGCCGACGGCATCAAGAAGCAGCTCGGTCAGCCGCGGCTCGACCCGCTGACCGTCCTGGCTCGCGAAGCCGCGCAGAACAGCTGGGATGCTCGGGCCGGCCGAGAAGTGCGATTCAACATCGACATCTCGCGCCTCGGGGACCGCGCGGACGTGTGGCGGGATCGCTTCCAGTCGAATCTTCCGAGCGCGAGCGGTCTCTTCAATTCGACCGAGTGGAACGCCGACACTCTGGTGATGACCGTGAGCGACAGAGGGACGGTCGGTCTCGGTGGTCCCACCCGCGCCGATCTCCGTGTGGAGCAGGACGAACGTCCTGACTTCGTCCAGTTCCTCCGCAACGTCGGAGAACCCCGCAATCAGTCCCTGGGTGGGGGCACCTACGGTTTCGGGAAGGGCATCTATTACTCGGTGAGCAAGGCGAGCGCGATCCTCGTCGATACTCACGCGGTCGACCGCAAGGCGGGGCGGCGCGTCATGGGTGCGGCGATGACGCACAAGTGGGAAGACGGCGACGAGGTCTACACCGGGCGGCACTGGTGGGGTGACATCGTGGGCGGCGTTCCCGACCCGGTCACCGGTGAAGAGGCTGCAGCTCTGTCCTCCGAACTCGGTCTTCCCGGTTTCGCCGAGGGAGAGCACGGCACGGACGTGATCATCATCGATCCGAGCCTCGGAATGTTCGACACGGACCGAGACCGCACGGTCGAAGAGGCGATAGCATATCTGCGCTCATCGATGGTGTGGCACTTGTGGCCGAAGACGATCGAAGCTCAGGAGGGCGTCGTTCTCCTCTCGACGAGTGTCAATGGGCTAGTCGACCAGGTCCCGTCCGCCGATCGGATCCCCTCGATGCAGGCGTTCGTCATCGCTCTCGAGAAGGCCCGCCGACAGGAAGGCCAGAAGTACGAGCGGAAGCGCGAGCCGTTCGACGTAGGCGTGTTGGCTCTCCAGATCTCGGAGGCGCATCCCTCCGACTCTGAGGAGTTCGGTGCTGCCTGCCCTCTCGAAGGTCCGAGGCGTCACGTCGCCCGCATGAGGCGGGTCGAGCTCGTGGTCGACTACTTCGTCGGCGAGGAACATCCTGATCCTCGATTCGGCTACGTCGGTGTGTTCATCGGCTCCGAAGAAGCGGACGAGGTCTTCGGGCGAGCGGAGCCGCCGACACACGATGCGTGGGTCCTCGCCGGTCTTCGGGGTACAGATCTCGGCGTCGTCCGTGATCTCGGTCCGTTCCTCCGCACGCGCATCCAGAACGAGGTGAACCCTCGGCGAGCGTCGAAGGCGAAGTCCGAGACCGCCGGTCTGGGCCGCCTGGCAGCTCGTCTGGGTTCGGTGACCAGGAGTTTCTCCGGTACCGGCGCAGGCGCGGACGGACCGAGCACCACCGGCGGCGGTAGCGAGGGAGAGGGCAGTGGTGGGGGTGGCGGGTCCCGAAAGAGACGTGCCGCGAAACCCCGGTTCGTCGAAGGCCCTGACGTAGTCGTGGAGAACGACACTGCTTTTCTTCGGGCGCTCGTCGAGGTGCCGAGTAGCGACGAGGGACAGAGCGTGATCGCCACCGCTCAGATCGTGCTCGAGAGCGGTGGAACGGAGGAGGACCCACCGGAGGGGACGGCCGGACCAGAATTCGAATGGCGAAGCGAGCAGGACGATCTCCTCATCGCGGGACCGATACTTCCTTCGGCTCCTGACGCCGGTGAGCGATGGTGGCTGACCGCCACTGTCGTCGACGACGCGGCAGTACGCCTGTCCGTGGATTGGAACAACTGACGTGGTCGACTCTGTCGCGCCCTACAGGACCCCCCGACCAGGGACGATCAAGTGGTCACTGCCTGATCTCCTCGACGGGGACGCCTGGATCCCGCTCGGTGAAGAGATCGAGGGGTGGGACCCTTCCATGGATCTGACTATCCGCGGTTCCGTGGAGATGGATCCTCAAGCCGTCGAGACCGAGACGGGCCTCGGCCTGGACGAGATGGCGCTCGTCGTCTCCTGGTCCTGCTCATCCAGTCGATTCCGAGCCGCCGCTCCTCGACAAGCCCTGACCCGAAGCGGAGTCACTCACTTCATCGTGACACTGCCGGGCGATCGCCTGGATGGGAACGTCGAGGTCACCACCGCGGTCGTGGCGCTGCCCCGTGCAGACGTCGGCGCCGGAACGGCACGTCGACGGGGATCCGTCCTCACCGACCGCCGTTTCACCGTCGCGCTCGAGGGCACCGTCGGAATGTTCCCGGTGGAGATCGTCGACTTCGCCAAGACGCGGTTGCCGAACAAGGCGAGCTGGCACCTCGAGACGTCTCAGGAGCTGGACCAGACCTTCTTGGCGGGATTCCGCCTGCAGATCAATGAGCGTGATTCCGAACTGACGAAGGCGATCGGCTCTCGCAACCCGAGTGATCGCGAACGGATGCTGCTCGACGCGCTCGAAGAGGGCGTGCTCGGGCTTCTTCTCGAATCCGCGTCGATGCTCCAGCACGAGCTGACCGCGGAATCGTCGTGGGAGGACGACACTGTCGGCCACGTCCTACATTCCCTCCTCACCCGCGCGGATGATCTCGGATCCGTGCCGACCGTTCCGGCGGAACTGGCAATGTGGCGTTCCTCGATCATGTCCAAGGTTCGCGGTCTCGGGGTAGGGCGGCAGATCGCATGATCATCTGGCCCCGACTGAGTAGAGCAGTCGCATCCGGTGAATGGGAACGGGTGAAGAGCGCGAAGGCGGCGACCGGCTCTTCCCTCCTCCGTGACGTGCAGTGGCGAGCAATCGGTAATCGCGCGGACGAACAGGAGTTTGCGCGGCTCCGCGAGCGAATGACGGAGCTCGCGCAGAGCCACGGTTACCCCGAGTCGACGTCGTCGGACGCGCTCGGGCGCTTCGACCGCGAAGCAGCCTTCGTTGTCAGAGAACTCGTGGACGTCCCTTTCGCGGAGGCGGCCGCCGGCGACGTCTGGTCCTTCGTCGCGTTCGCCGTCCTACCCGAATTGACGGAGTGGCGCTTCGGCCGGAAGAACAAGGAACGTTGGATCGGCAGCGACCTGACCCGTCACACGTGGGCTCGACTCTGGTGGCAGGGTGAGGCCTTCCGCCCTGAACCGGAGCTTCTCCGTCAGCTCTCCGAGAGCGATCTGAATCAGCTCTTCGAACGGCGATCGATCGGAGGTGACGGCCCCCTGGTCCGCGCTCTGGCTCGGTCCTTCGCGGACGTCTCCGACGAGCGCCGAGCTGTCGTTCGGGACACGACGAAGAGGATTAGGCGACTCCTCGCCTTCGTGCAGTCCTCAGCTCTCGAGCCGGATGAGATCAGGACTCTCGTAGAAGAGGTGGTGCAACTCTCGACGGCAGCGGTCACCGGAACGGCAGCGGTCACGAAGGATCAGCAGACAGCGAGCGGCGCGGGTTCGGCAGAGGTCGTCCCCGACGCAGACGTTCCCGATCGGGCACTCGGTCTCGTCGAACCGTCCTACCTCGCCTACAGCCGCCCGGCTGCGCTTTCGGCCACTCAGCTCCTCGAGTCCTCCGCACTCGAAGACATGATCGAGAGCGCCGTCGCGATAGAGGGCCCTGTTCTGCAGTCGAGGCTGCGTCGACTGATCGCAGGAGCGGTCGAGGACGAATCGATCCTCGGTTCCGCAGACGCGGCGATGGGCTCCGCCATCGAGGCGTTGCTCGAAGCACGTCGAATCGAGGCCGACGACTTCGAACTCCCTGGGTTGGGCTCCCAGCGAGCACTACGAGTGGTCGGGACTTCAGACGTCCGAGTGCGTCCGCTCGGTGCGCGACGTCTGCTGGAGGTACCCCTGCGCGAGGCGCTCGCAGCCGCCCGCCTCGCACCGGAAGACAATCAGACGAGCCGGATGGAGCATCTCCTCGCCTTCTACGGCCTTCACGACATCGACGTGCTCGATCGAATGGTCCTGCTGCAACTCGCGAACGCCGGCATTTGAAGAAAGTGATGCTGCGCTCTACGAGCGGGAGGCCATTCCCCTCCCAGTTCCGTGCGGGAAGCTCGAACGCCTCTATCGATGTCTTGACATTTTCTTATGTCGGTGGCTGATGCCAACGATCCGGTGTGTGCCGGGTCCTCGCCACAGAGCATCGGCGGATTGAATCTCTCAGCCTGTCACTCTTGCCTCATGGCGCCGGAGACGTCATGTGAGTCGATGAATCTGCTTCTCGACCGCAACGCGCTGGTCGGCTCGAACGACTTCTTCGAACCACTCGTATCTGCAGCTCACGCTACCGCCATAGCCACCGCCGAGATGTATTGAAAGCAGATCCCGACTTACCCACTACCAGGATCGGCCAGGAGGAACAGCATTTATCATATTTGATCCACTTGCAACAGTCGTCGACTTCGGCGCGGTCGAGCCGGTCGAATGAACCCCAGCTAATCCTTTGAGTAGTTCTGCGAAATTTCAGCCCTAGCGCTTTGATCTGGCGATAGTCACCAATATACTCGAACGATGTCATTCACTGTGAAAGAAGCTCAGCCGCGTCCGGGTTGGTTCGCTCGACGCGAATCGCATCAACACTTCGCGAACGGGCTTCGTGTGGCTGTCAGTGTGTTCGGTATAGTTTCTTTCGGAATTGGAGTTGCAGCGGTTTTTCGCGCACAAACGCCTGAAATCGGGGGCACCGCGCTTGTCACGCTCGGTGCAGTTGCGGTCCTACTCGCCGCGATCGGGAGGTTTCCTGACCGATTCAGCGTGGGTCAGTGGGAGGTCGAGTTAAAACGTGATTCCTTGGAAGAAATCTTAAGCATAGTGAAGGCGGAAGCTCCCGACATTTTCGATCAGGTCGCCGCGCTAGCACGAGGAGGAACGCGCACTCCTGACGCCGTCGATGCGGCCGTCAAAACGGCTGAGGCGTCTGGTGAGGACGAGAAGTCCTTCGAGAACGAGTTAATCGACCAGAATTCGGCTGGGCGTTTAGATCTACCCGATCTTCGAACAGAGGTCGACGTATCCATACCTTCGAAGGGGAGGCCGCCTCGCGTTGACGCAGTTTTCTCATTGCGAGGAAAATCGGTGGCAGTCGAATTCAAGAACAACTGGACTCGATCGATCTCGAACTTAACTCGTCAGCGATTGAATCGCGTTCTTACCAGTCCGGACTTTATCGCCGCCGCTGTTGTCGTCCCGCGGCAGTTCATGCGGGCGGCGGTGCTGGATATTGACGACCGCCGGATTGTGGTCGTATCCCCCGATCAGGTACACGACCTGGTACGCATAATCGAAGCGCAACTCGACTCCCTCAGGTGATAACCTGAGCTTCGACGTCAGAACTGTGCCCCACTTGGAGGTTTCGACGCCTGGACCACCGGCCTTCGTAGACGCGACTCCTTTGGTAGACGCGCCTTCGAGCTTCAACCGACGCCTAGTCCACCGTCACGATCGCTAGCCTGCAAGAGCCCGCCCCACGAGCTGCTCAATAGACCCGCAGTACAGCGCCGCGGCCCGCGGTAGCCACTCCCTATGGCCTGATTCGTGTCGTCCGAGGCGGCAACGATGATTCATCGGGTCCCTAGCGGACACCATGCGCTGCCCGTCCGAGACCTCCTATGCTCTGTGGTGCTAAGCCCAGCCAAGGGCGACGACGAGCCGGGAGTTGTTGGTCGCGGAGACAACGTCGTAGGGGTCGATCGGAGTGCCTGGGCGAGTCCGTCTCGGGTGTCCTGCGGGCGTGAAGCCTGGTCGAGCGAGGCTCTCGCTGGCTAGTGCTGCTCACCGAGATCTCGATGCGCCGCGCTGCGCGGGCTACTCGAACAGCACTTTTCTCGCGAGGCGGGCTGATTGTCCAACAAGCCGTTAGCTGCGCGGGCTTCTGGATCGATCGTTCCGCTCAATTCAGTCCATCCAGCGACGACTGACGAAGGGCCTGTCCGGTGCGCGCTGCCTTCGATCTCTTGCGATTTGGGAGGTCTCTGATATCTAATGACTCAAGAAGTGCCATCTGTTTTAGCGAAGGAGACATCATGCGAGTCAACGCGTATTACTCCATTAATCCAAGCGACCCGGACGTGCACCACGTGCACTCTGATTGCCCGACCGGCCAACAGATTCCTGCCGCGAACAGGCGACAGGGCACCAGCGGCTATTGCCAGTGTCGGACTTGCGCCTCGATGTAGGTAAGGGATCTGCAAACTGAAGAGAAGCTCGTCCTCGCGATTCGTCAGCCCTAAAGGCGAGTCGCGAGGACGAGCGCGAAACCGTCATACCCCGAGTCGCCGTCGGCCGCGACGACCGGCGCCGTCGCCCGCGCCGTCCCACAACCGGATCGCCGAACGCGGCACGGGCCCAACGACATACAGGCCCCACGCGAAATCCACCGGAGTCCCGTCGAAGCTTCGACGAGCACCACGTGAGTCGGCGCCGACGGGTCGATCGAGGCCCCTCTCAGCTCCGCGATTCTGGTCTGCGCAACCGACATCTGTCGCCCGCGCCACGCCCAGGCTTGACCGAGGGGCAGTCGAGGTGTTCCGTGCGCCGCGACGAAGATCAGGCCCGACGCGAGCAGGAACGCGAGGACGGCGGCCACTGCGCCGATCGCGGGGATCGACCAAATGCGACGCGACCTGTTCGGTCGGATGAGTGCGATGACCGTCACCAGGAAGGTCAGAGTGACGACTCCTGGGACGAGCGCGGTCGTCGCGTTCAGGAGCCCGTAGTTGCATTCGCCGGAGGCTCCGCCGCACCGATCGACCGCCAGGTGGTCGACCAGGACGAAGAAGGACAGGACGACACCGAGGACGAGCAGGAGGACGAGCAGCAGGATCGCGGTAACGCGGTCCGCGCGGGCGGAGAGGCGGCGGCGGGGCGGCGGCGGAGGTGCCCACGGATCGAACATGTCCCCTTCGCCCCAGTCCGAATCCGAGTCGAAGGCCATGGAGCTGCTCGAGATAGTGGAGCAAAGCGGATGAGCATCTCCGATCGCATGGCATCAGTGCGGGTCAGCACGTGGCCAGCACCGCTTCCGCCGCCTCCCGGTCCTGCGCCCCGACCGCCAGCCCGTACTCGCTGAGCACCGCCACGAACTGCTCCACGTACCCGCAGCGCAGCTCCGCGGCCGGTGGCAGCCACTCCCCCGGGCCGGCGTCGCTCTTCGCGCGGTTCGTCTGCTCGGAGGCGGCGACGAGGTTCGCGGGGTCGTTCGCGAAGGCGAGGCGCTGGTCGTCCGTCCACGACCAGGCGCCGTGGTGCCAGGCCCAGCCGAGGGCGACGACGTGGTCGATCTGTACGAGGCGGGAAGTGTCGGTCCCGGAGACGAAGGCGACCGAGGTGCCGTCGTAGGGGTCGATCAGGGTGCCGGTGAGGACCTTGCAGTCGCGGGTGCCGGGCTTGAACACAGGGGCGAGCAGGTCGCGGCCGAGGACGTCGTTGCGGGTGTCGCAGCCGTTGCGGTCGACGTCCGACCCCGCCTGCCCGAAGAGGTCGCGGTCGTAGGGGACGGCGGCGGGGCCCTCGACCGAGGCGAGAGCGGCCAGCGTCGCGAGGGGCGGAGTGGACGGCTCCGTTTGTGGAGCGGACGGCTCCGTTTCCGGAGCCAACGGCTCGACGTGCGCCGAGGGGCTGCTCGGCGCGGGAGCAGCGGGACTGCTCGACGCCGCAGAAGCACCGGCCGAGGAGGACACCGCCTCCGGTCCGCCTCCTCCCGCCGTGTCCGACAGCGCGACGGCTGCAACGGCGAGCGCCGCGGCCCCCAGCAGAGCGAGGACCGCACCGGCCCGTCGACGAGGGCGTCGGCGCACGGGGGCGGCCGACCAGTGGCGCATGATCGACCCTCCTGCGATGAGACCCGCGATGCGGTCGACGCGACGCGCCTCCTCAGTATGCGGAGTGGCCCGCTCAGGGCTCGACGGTCGGGCGGAGCGTCGGGAACGGGGCGGCCGCGCGGAGCGACGGCGTCGACGGCCGGGATCGAGCCTCCCGGAGGCCACCTCGTCGCGCCCGCATCGGCGACCCGCGCCTGCTTGACTGCTCCCATGGAGATCTTCATCGGAGTGGTCGGCCTGCTCGGCGGGCTGGTCATCGCCGGGCTCGCGGTCGTCGCGGTGGTCATCGGACGGCGGCGGGCGGTGCCGGCGTCGCTGGTCGACGTCGAGGTGCGGCTGACGCACGCCGGGGACGACTGGTGGCGGGTGGGCGCGCGGGTGCGCAACTCCGGCCGGTCGCTCGTGCCGGTGACGAGCTACAGCGACGGGCGGCCGATCTCGGTCGACCTCGGCGGGGCCGTGTCGGCGGAGTGGTACGGGTCGGCTCCCCGGTCGGACGCGTGGCGGATCGATCCGGCGGTCGGGCTCCTCCTCGGACCCGTCGCGCTGGAGCGCGGGGCCGACCTGGGGGCGACGATCGTCGTGCGCGGGCGCCCGCAGGTGCGGATCGACGCGCCGCTGCGCTACGTGCCGGTGCGCGAGAACGTGATCGAGTCGCAGACGCCGGACGCCGCTCCGGTCTGGGGCGTGTCCGAGGCCGCGGCCGCTCCGGCAGCAGCGCCGGCGTCGGCTCCCCCCGCGCCGATCCGGCCGCGCCAGCAGCGCCCGAGGGACGCCGACCCGAGCCGAGCCGAGCGCGAGAGCGTCCTCCGCGGCGGCTTCGGAGTGTGGGCGGCGATGATCGCGGGCGGCGCAGGAGCCGTCGGCGTCGCGATCGGGATCGCCCTCGAGCTGGCCGGCGTCGAGGCGTCGGGGCTGGGCGGCGCGGGCATCATCCTGATCGCGGCCGGCTTCCTCGGCCTGGTCGGCACCCTCGTGATCCGGCTGCTGCGCCGCTGGCTCGAGCCGCCGGCCCTCTGGCGGACGCCCGCGCAGCGCCTCCGCCGCCCCGGGACGATCACCGTCCTCATCCTGAGCTACGCCGGGCTGGCGCTGTTCTGCACCGAGTTCGCGGCGCAGTCGGTGACCGGCGACACGACCTGGGTGGCCGGTGTCGCCGTGCTGATGCTGATCGCCGCATTGATCGGCATGGGACTCGTCGGGTTCCTCCGCCTGGTCGTCCTGCTCGGCGTGCGCCGCGCCTCCCGGGAGACCCCGTGACCCGTGAGGTCGTCGTCGTCGGAGCCGGCCTGGTCGGAGCGGCGACAGCCCGCGCCCTCACCGAGCGCGGCGATCGCGTGGTGCTCGTCGAGCAGTTCGAGCGGGGCCACGACCGCGGCTCGTCCCACGGCGAGACGCGCATCTTCCGCCGCGGCTAGCTCGAGGACGACTACCGCGCCCTCACCGGACGGGCCGGGCGCGCCTGGGCACGGCTGGAGGCCGAGACCGGCCGCCGCCTGCTGCATCCGGTCGGCGCGATCGACCACGGCGACTCCGCCGTCCTGGCCGCCGTCGAGGCTGTCCTCCTGCGCGACGGGATCCCCGTGGTGCGGATCGAAGCGGACGAGGCGGAGCGGCGCTGGCCGGGACTCCGCTTCGAGACCGACGTCCTGCTGCACCCCGAGGGCGGACGCCTCGACGCGGCGGCCGCGATCGACGCGATGCTCGACTCCGCCCTCGGACGCGGCGCCGTCCTCCGGACGCGGACGCGGGTGCTGGGCATCGAGGAGCGCGCCGACGACGTGCGCGTGCTGACCATCGACGGCGCTCTCGACGCGGACGCGGTCGTCGTGGCCGGTGGATCCTGGACGCCGCCGCTCGTGGACGGCCTCGTCCGCGCGGCCGGCCGACGCCTCCCTCCGCTGCGCGTCACACAGGAGCAGCCCGCGCACTTCGCGACCGACCTGCCCCTCGACTCGTGGCCGAGCTTCGCCCACCACCGCGCCGGCCTGCCGGTCGTCTACGGGCTCGCGACGCCCGGAGTCGGGGTGAAGGTGGGCGAGCACAGCACCGGTGTCGTCGTCGATCCGGACGAGCGCACCTTCGAGCCCGAGCCCGGAGCGCTCGCCCGCCTCGTCGGCTACGTCGCGGAGTGGATCCCGGGCGTGGACGCGGCGAGCGCCACTCCGATCAGCTGCCTCTACGACAGCACCCCCGACGAGGACTTCGTGATCGACCTCGTGGGCCGCGTGACTCTGGCGACCGGGTTCTCGGGGCACGGCTTCACGTTCGGTCCGGTCCTGGGCGAGCTGCTCGCGGACCTCGTCGCCGGCGGAGCGGCGCGGGAGCGGTTCCAGCTGCTGCCGGCGTGAAGGGCGGGTGCATCCGGAGGAGCGGCTTCCGACCGGGGAGCAGCGGGTGCTCCCGGGAGGCGGATTCCGATCGAGCAGCGGATGCTCAGCGGCCTGCGGGGCCCGTCCCGCGCTGCTCGCGGCCGTCCGGGTCGAGGAGCACGGCGTCGTCCCAGCCGCTCGCCGCGTCCGTCGTACGGGCCTTCGCCGGCGGGCGCCGCGCGACCGCGACGACGATCAGCGCTCCCAGCATCACCAGGGCGGCGGTCTGGAGCGGCGGCGCGACCATCGCGAGCGCCTGCCGCACGTAGAGCTCCGGCGGGACCGTGATCGAATCGCCCTGGTACTGGTTCGGCAGCAGGAGGACCACGACCGGGAGCGCGAGCACTGCGGCCCAGAGGACGACGGTGACCGCGATGGCGGCGGCCCAGAGCAGGCGGACCCGCTTCATCGGCGGGGAGCCTTCAGCAGCGGCACCACGACCGCCGGGCCGAGCGCGATCAGGCCGACGGTGAGGAACGGTCCAATCGCGTTGTCGCTGAGCACGCGGAGGTACTGCTCGGGCCCGAAGGCGCTCTGCGACGGCGAGTAGTCGTACCAGCTGTGGGAGCTGTTCCAGAGGGCGAAGAGTCCGACGAGGACGCTCACGCCGCCGACGACCGCCAGGGCTCCGGCGATGCGGCGAGTGGAGACAGCGGGGCGGGGGTCGGTGTCGGTCGCGTCGTGACGGTCACCGGAGTCGGGTGCCGCGTCGCCGGGAGCGGGGTCGGGTTCGGTGGGAAGCGGGACGGTCGGCTCGGTCGGGAGTGGGACTGTCGGCTCCGCGGGTCGGGGCGCGGTCGGCTCCGCGGGTGTCGGGACGGCCCGCACCGCCGCTCTCGCGCGCTCCGGAGCGGTCCGTCGGCCGGAGACTCGGGAGCCGGTCGGGCCGCCGACCGATCGCACGTCCTCCTGCTCGGGAGCGGACCCGCCACCTCGCCGACCGGCCGATCGCCCGATGCCCGAGGTCCCGCCCGACAGGAACGGGGAGCGGAGGCGCTCCTCGCCGCTGCCGCGCCGCTCGGCCTCGCGTCCGTCGTAGCCGCGCTGGAAGCCCGCGTGGTAGCGCGGGTCGGTGCCGCCCTCGTCCGTCCCGCCTCTCTCGCGTGGGAAGCCGTCCGCTCCGGTGCTCCGCGCCATGCCGTCCCCCGCTTCGTGCAGTCGGGCCATCATGTCGCACCTCGCCCGCTGCGGGGAGGTGCCGGGCGGAGCTCGGGGTGCGGTCGACAAAGGCGGGGGTTCAGCGCCCGGCCGCGGTGGTGCGCGACGGGAGGCTGACGATCCCCGCTCCTACCAGTAGCAGGCCGATCGTCACCGCCGTCAGCGCCGGCCAGCCACCGGCTCCGACGGCCAGGCCGAGGAGCCAGCCGCCGGCGGCCGAGCCCGCGTAGAAGGCGATCGTGTAGACCGCGCCGGCGTGCCCGCGGAGTGCCGGAGCCGCGCGCGCTCCCGTCCAGGCGGCGCCGGTCGCGTGCAGGGCGAAGAAGCCGGCCGTGAAGACGAGGAGTCCGGCGATCACCACGGCGACGTTCTCGGCGAGCATCACCAGCAGTCCGACGATCATCAGGGCGACGCCGATCCGCATGACGAGGCGGGGGCCGATCCGCGGCCCCCATCTCCCCGCGAGCCGGGAGGAGACGGTTCCCGCGAGGTAGGCGGCGAAGAGGAGGGAGACGAGCGCGGGCGCGAGTGCGAACGGCGGCGCCTCGAGCCGGAACGCCAGGTAGTTGTAGACCGCGACGAACACGCCGACCGCGAGGAACGTCTGCAGCGCGATCGCGACGAGCATCGGATCGCGGAGCACCTGCGCCGTCTTCCCTCGCCAGCCGCCGGGAGCAGCCTCGCGCGCGCCGCCGCCCCGGGGCGCGAGCACGGCGAAGACGATCGCCGCCGCCGCGCAGACGGCCGTCACGACGAGCAGTGCGCCGCGCCATCCGAGCGCCGCCGCGAGCGGTCCGGCGAGCAGTCGTCCGGCGGCACCGCCGATCGTGGTCCCGGAGACGTACGCCGTCGCGGCGGCCGTCGCTCCGGCGCCTCCGACCCGGTCGTGGATCGCCGCGACGGCGAGGGCCGGGACGGCACCCAGTGCCGCTCCCCCGAGGAAGCGCAGGACGAGGAGGAGCTCGAAGGTCGGGGCGATGCAGGCGAGCAGCGCCAGGACCACGGACGTGAGGACCGCGATCCGCATGGATTCGAGCCGTCCGATGCGCTCGGCCACCGAGGCCCACGGCAGCACCGAGAGCGCCAGTCCGAGGGTCGCGGCCGAGACGGTGAGCGCGGCGTCGGACGGGGCGAGGGCCCATTCCCGCGCGAGCTGCGGGAGGACGCTCTGCACGGCGTAGAGCTCGGCGAAGGTCGCGACCCCGGCGGCGAGGAGGGCGATGGTCAGCCGCCGCTGCGAGAAGGGTGCCGCTGCGCGCATCGGTCGGATGCGTGCGGCGGTGCTCATGGTTCCGACGGTAGACCGCCTGCGGGTGCATGACTAATGCCCTTTGTCGTACTGTTCATGCGTTCTGGTCATGTCCGGATCTAGGGTGGTGGCGTGTCCGACGATTGGCCCGCGACCCTCCGCCTCCTGCCCCTGCTCGTCGCGGTCGCCCAGACCGGGAGCGTCACGGCGGCGGCCGCCGAGCTCGGGATCCCGCAGCCGACCGCGAGCCGGTCGCTCGCCCGGCTGTCCGCCCTGGTCGGCACCCCCCTGGTCCGCCGGGAGGGCCGCGGGGTGGTGCTGACGGAGGCGGGGACCCGTCTCGCCGAGGCCGCTCAGGACGGCATGTCGGTGATCCGCGCCGGGCTCGCGGAGGTGCGGCAGGCGGGCGACGTGGAGCACGGCCGGATCGACCTCGCCTTCCAGACGCTCCTCGGGGAGAGCTTCGTGCCGGATGTGATCCGCCGGTTCCGCCGCCGCTGGCCGAAGGTCGGCTTCGGGCTCCGTCACGGCTCCCGCGCCCTCTGCCTGCGGGCCGTGGCGGAGGGCGAGTCCGAGCTGGCGATCGTCGCGGATCCGCCCGATCTCCCCGGCACCACCACGACGACCCTCTACTCGGAGCCTCTCCTCGCGGTCGTGGACCCCCGTCATCCGCTGGCCTCGCGGCGCTCGGTCACGGTCGAGGACCTCCGCGGCCTCGACCTGATCATGCTGGCGCCCGGCTACGGCCTCCACGAGTCGGCCCGGCGCCTGCTCGCCGTGGACGGCCGCGACCCCGTGCCGGCGTTCGAGGTCGGCGACTACCGCGCCGCCCGGGGACTCGCGGCAGCCGGTCTCGGACTCACGATCCTGCCGCCGAGCCCGTCCTCGGTCGACGACGACGTCCGCGAGATCCCGATCGACGATCCGGGCGCGAGCCGTGAGATCGGTGTGCTCGCCCGCGACACCGGAAACCCGGTCGTCCCCGAGTTCCTGCGGGCCCTGCACGCCGCGGCGGCCGCCCGGCGCCGGTGACCGCTGCTCGGCTCTGCTGTCAAGCACAGGAAGCGGAGGCCCTTCGTGCAGCAAGCTTCGAGAGGATCCCCGCACCGCCAGCGACACCCCCCTCCCCCCGCTCCTGCACCACGTCACCGAGGACGGCCCCGGTCATGATCCTTCTCCGCACCCACGCCAACCGCTGGACCGCGCGCGCCCGCCGCAGCGGCGTCGTCCTCGGCATCATCACCCTGGTCTCCGATCTCCCCCGCCCGGCCTACCGGACGGTCCGCCTCGACCCGACGAGCGGTGAGCGCGTCCTGCTCCGCGACACCGCCGAGCTCGAGGAGGCCTTCGCCGTGCTCCTCGCCGGGCTCGAGCGCTCGCGCATCGCGGCCTCGGCATCCCCGGCCGAGTCGGCTCCCCCGTGCGCCCCGGTCGACGCGCCCGTCGCAGTCGAGGACGACCTCGAGGAAGCCGCCTGACCTGACGGCCTCCTTGCGGGGAGACCCTCACCGCGCATCAGGTGCCGAGCTCTCCGCCCGCCTCCTTCACGCTCGACGTGTCGGATCGACGTGCCGTGACACCTCGACCGGCGGATCCGTCCTCGGCAGGTCCCGCGGACCGATGACGCGTCGGAGCCGGGCCGACCTGCGCGACCGCAGGAGAGCCCGGCGCCAGCGCGGATCGGTGCGGGCCCGGAGGTGGGGGTCGAGCGGGCGGAAGCCTCCAGCGGTCCGCTCCTCGATCAGCACGATCGTCGCGGTCGCGAGGTGCAGTCTCCGGACCGGCTCCCTCTCGGGATGCGGATGTCCGGAGCGCGTGCGGAGCTGCTGCTCCAGCTGCTCCGGATCGGCGGACCACCAGGTGCTGACGCCGACGCGTCCATCGGGGAGAGGGAAGCGCTCGGTGATGCGGTAGGGGAGGCCGTGCTCGGTCATGCAGTAGTGCCTTTCGAGGAGAGGGTCCGGCAGCCCGGGCCGCGCTGCAGCGGCCCGGGCTCCGGTTCACGAGGTGCGGGTCGAGCGACGGCGCAGCGCCGTCAGGGCGCCGCCGGCCAGGAGCAGAGCGCCGGCTCCGGCCGCGAGGGGCCCGGCCGCCGCTCCCGTCGAGGCGAGGACCGTCGGCACGAGTCCGACCGGAGGCACCGCCACCTGGGCGCAGCTGGCTCCGCCGTCGTCCGCACACGGGTGCAGGACGGTCGTCGGATCGAAGCCCTCCGGGACCTCGGTCAGGCGTGCCCGGTTGGGGATGGTCCACGCGTCCACGCCGTCGGCGACCCGTCCGGTCACGGTGAACGTCGTCGACGCTCCCGGGGCCAGAGACAGGTTCTCGACAGTCAGGTCGGACGACGCCGGGCCGCCGTCCCGGGAGATCGTGACGTCGCTCAGGTGCGCGAGCTCGGGGATGTCGGTGAGGGTCACCCCGTCCGCCGGCCGAGCCCCCTCGTTGGCGACCACGATCCGGAACCCGGCACGCCCGCCGTGGTCGACCTGATTCCCGATCGCCGTCTTCTCGATGGAGAGCCTTCCCTCGACGGGCGGCACCGGGATCTCGGCGCAGGACGACGTCGCATCGTCAGCGCAGGCGTTCTCGACCGTCGGCGGGTCGAAGCCCTCGGGCTGGTGGGTGATCGAGACGCGGTTGGGCAGGGTCGCGGCGTCGTACCCGTCGGCGACCCGGCCGCTGACGTGCAGCGACACCTGGCCGCCGGCGGGGATGTCGAGACCCGTGACGGGCTCCGTGGCCGGCTGCGTTCCTCCGGCGCCGTTCTCGATGGTCGCCTCGAGCAGGTGGTCGAGCGTCGGGACGTCGGTCACGGTCACGTCCGTCGCGTCGACCGTTCCGGTGTTCGCCACGACGATGTCGAAGCCCGCCGTGCCGCCGTGCTCGGCGCTCGCCTGGGACGCGGTCTTCCGGATCAGGAGCGACCCCTCGCCGATGTCGTGCGGGACGGTGGCGCAGGGGTTCGCGTCGGTCCCCGTGCCGGACGAGGCGGGAGCGAAGGGCGCATCGGCGAGGCAGGCCGTGTTCGTCAGCGCGCGGTCCCCCTCGCCGGTCACGATCACGTCGAAGGTCAGCTCGGCCGTCGCCCCGACAGGCAGGCTGCCGGCCGCCCAGGAGATGCGGCCCGTCTCCGCATCGATCGTGGCCGTGCCCTGCGAGGCGCGGAGGGAGCCGGAGTCGAGCTCGGCGTCGTCGAGCACGCCCTTGTCGAGGTAGTCGATGACGGCGGCGTCGGAGTAGTCCCCGGTCCCGTCCGAGGTCAGCGTCACCCGGTAGGGCACGCGGGCGCCGCGGAGCAGCGGAGTGGTGGAGTCGACCGACGAGGTCTTCGCGATGGTCACGTGCGGCGCGAGCGGATCGAGGCGTGCGACCGCGACCGCACCGTCCGAGCCGTAGGCCCAGTCGTCGATCGCCCGCAGGTCGCCGTAGGAGCCGTGCACCGAGTCGTTGGCGTTGGGGATGCGGCCTCGCCCGGAGTCGTCGCCCTCCCAGCGGTGCACCCCGCCGGATGAGTCGGTGCCGCCGTCGCCGGACGTCACCGCGGAGGTGCCGGAGTACCGCTCCGAGTTCGATCCGGCGAGGAGCGAGTCGTCCCAGTGCACCGTCGACGGGTCGTCGCCGCCGCCGGTCGACCTCACGACGGACACGCCGCCGGCGGACGTCTCGGCGTCGACCCGCGTGAAGTGGAACTCGTTCGTGCGGCCGATGGAGGCGCGGAAGGTGACGTCGGGGTCGGTCACGTCGACGGTCCCGCCCTTCGCGTCCCGTCCGTCCCAGTCGACCGAGAAGGGACCGGTCGTCCCCGCGATCCGGGTGAGGTGCACGTCGCGCTCGCTGTCGTAGGAGCCGTCCCCGTCCGCATCGACGTCCACGACGACGGTGCCCGGCTGCGTCCCCAGGACGCCCGTGAGCGTGCCCGCGTCGGAGCCCGCGGACGACCGCCGGAAGGCGAGGCCCTCGATCGTCGGCGCGCGGTAAGCCGGAGCGATCGACTCCGGCAGGTCGGACGACGGCGGGTCCAGGAAGAGCTTGTAGGTCTGCAGGCCGTCGATCCCGGAGCGTCCGGACGCCTGCACGTACTGAGCCCCGATCCCGCCCGCCTCGCTCGACTGCGGCATGGGGACCGAGAGGTAGGACGGATCGGACGACCCGACCTTCACATTGCCCTTGTTCGTGGCCTGGACCGTCGAGGCGACTCCGTCGTAGCCGCGCAGCCCCAGCTCGTAGCGGGCGCCCGTCTCCGTGACGGCGTGAAGCGTGAAGGAGGAGCGCCGCTCCTCGGGCGAGGAGTAGGACTCCTTCGCCCCGGACTGGATCGCATAGGAGTCGGACCACACCCGGCCCGCGACCGCCGCGCCCCGCGCGTCCTGGACGCCGATGCTCCAGACGAGGTTCACCGGCGCCGTCACGTCGTCGTCGGACACCCGGATCTGGAAGACGCCGGTCTCGTTTGCCACGAACGAGCCGCCGGCGGACACCGAGGGCGCCGCTCCGGGCGCGAAGTCCTGCTCGTCGAGGACGGCTCCGCCCGGAGCCGTCACCCGGGCGGTACCGCCGCCGGTCTCGCCCTCGCCGGTCCCCGAGCCCGCCTGGAGCGGGTGGAGGTCCACCCGGAGCGTCTCGCCCTTCTGGACCCAGGCCGAGACGGTCGTCACGCCGGCGTTCGTCGCGCCTCCCTGCAGGAGGGTGTTCTCGATCGTCGTGTGAGGACCGTCGGCGGCGAGGGCGGGCGGCGGCGCGAGGCCTCCGCCCAGCAGCCCGCTCACGAGCACGCAGCCCGCCGTCGTGCCGACCAGCGCTCGCGCCGTCCGCGCTCGGGGTCGTCCGCGCTCGTCCCGCCCCGACTGTTCCGTTCGACTCATCCGATGTCCTCTCCTCTGCCGACCGAGCGCACTGCGTCGGCGGCGACCGTTCAGCCCCACGGAAAGAGAGTATTGCTCGGTTCGACGTCGTCGCGGCCGGAACGGCTGCATCCGTGGAGAACGGCGCGAGATGGGCGCTGTGGAGGAGGAAACGGCGCGCGAGAAGAGCCGAGCGGCGTGCTCGCGGGTGATCGCGGAGCCTGCGCGGAGTGACCGCGAGCGCGGGCGCGGACTGATCGCGGATGCGGGCGGAAGACGGTCGGCGCCGTCGACGGCGCGAAGAGGCGTCCTGCGAGGCGGAGGACCGGCCGTTCCGTCGCGCCGCGCTCTCCGGGAGACCGACGCCGACAGCCACCGGAACGAGCGACTGTTAAAACGAGAACGGCCCGCCGAAGCGAGCCGTTCTGCTCTGTCACGTACACCGAAGTCCAAGGGTGGCGCGTAGCTGCGCATCAGCCGTCCACAGGATCCGGTCCAGCAGAGAGCGCTCCTCTAGTCTTGGTCCATGCACGACACGGCGACCTCCATCAGCGCGATTGACCTCTTCTGCGGAGCGGGTGGGCTCTCACAGGGTCTCCAGGATGCGGGTATTCGTGTCGTGGGCGGAGTGGACATCGAAGCATCGTGCGGCTACGCCTTCGAGTCCAACATCGACGCACCCTTCATGGAGATGGACGTACGCGACGTCACGGCAGCTCACCTGGAGCCGCTCTGGCAAAGCGGCACGGTTAGGATGCTGGCCGGCTGCGCGCCTTGCCAGCCCTTCTCGCCGTACCGCCGAGGCGTCGACACATCAGCCGAGGAACAGTGGCCCCTCCTCCGCGAGTTTGCTCGGCTCGTGGAGGAAATCGAACCTGAACTCGTCACGATGGAGAATGTGCCCCGGATTGGCAGCTCCCAGGTCTTCAAAGACTTTGTGACGGAGCTGGAGAGCCTCGGGTACTTCGTGGATTGGAAGAGCTGCTACGGACCGCGCTACGGGCTCCCCCAGCATCGAAGACGTCTTGTGCTCCTCGCATCGCGGTTGGGGCCCATTAAAGTTCCCGATGGCCCGCTCGATGAGTCAGATTTCCGAACTGTACGAGATGTTATTGGTGGCCTACCGCCCATCGCATCAGGCGAGGCGCACGCGGAGGATTCACTACACGTTGCGCGACGCCTGTCACCTCTGAACCTCCAGCGGATCGCCGCGTCCAAGCCCGGGGGAACCTGGAAAGACTGGCCAGAAGAACTGCTGTCCCCTTGCCACCGCAAGGCATCAGGAGCATCCTTCAAGAACGTATACGCGCGAATGGAGTGGGACAAGCCCTCGCCGACGATCACCACTCTCTCAAACAACTTCGGTGCTGGCCGCTTCGGGCACCCAGAGCAGGCGCGGCCGCTCTCTCTGCGTGAGGCAGCTCTCCTTCAGGGATTCCCGCGCGGGTATCGCTTCGTCAGGAGTGGCGCGAAGATCAACATGGCGCCGATCGCTCGGCTGATCGGCAACGCCGTTCCGCCACCCATCGCTGCAGAAGTCGGACGAGCTGCTCTCGCCCACGTCAGTAACATGGAAGCGACCACGAATTGACAGCCGCAGACACGCCAAGCACTGAGGACGAGGGCGTGCCTCTCGACAAGACCTACAAAATGTCTGTCGAGCTGTCCGTGCTCGAGTCCCTCGGCATCAATCTGTACAGCAACGCCGCCGCTGTGCTTTCGGAGCTCGTAGCAAACGCCTATGACGCCGACGCCGGCAATGTGTCGATTACCTGGAAACCCAGATCGGTCGGCGATGGCGAAGAGAAGTTGATGGAGGTCGTCGTCACAGATGATGGCAGCGGTATGGACGTCGCTGAGCTCAATGCGCGCTTTCTCAAGGCCGGATATAAGAAACGAGGGAACGAGGGTCTTGCGTCCCCGAAGTGGAGCCGACCATTCATGGGGCGAAAGGGAATTGGCAAGCTTGCGGTGTTCTCGCTCGCGCGCGTGGTTGAGGTCTACAGTAAGACGAGTGATGGCGATGCTCACGGCTTTCGAATTGATGTTAATGATTTAGAGGAGTGCATAAAGTCCGAGAAGGACTACCATCCCCAGCCAGTCGATGTGCCGCATGAGTTCAATACGCAGGGCACGACCCTTGTTCTATCCGACCTGAAGTCGAAACGGGCTGGACTGACGTCCGCCGCACTGCGAAAGCGCTTGGCCCGGCGGTTTGACGTTCTTGACGAGACCCCATTAGACCAGGGTGGCTTTCACATCGTCGTGAATGGCTCGCGCATTACGTGGGCGGATAGGCAGGAGCTGAAGAAGCTTGAATTCATCTGGGAATTCGGTCCAGACAAGCTTCCTGATACGGCGCTTCCGAAGGATGTCGTTCGTTTCGAACTGCCTTCAAATCTCGTGCGTGCAGACAAGGGATGGAAAGTGAGCGGGTGGTTCGGTACAACTAAGACACCAACCGACCTCGTCGGGGACACTGAGGCAGGCTCGCTTAAGAACATCATTGTCATCGCTCGCAAGCGTCCGATCCAAGAGGGGATAATAGAAAAACTAGATTTCAGCCGGCTCTTCGGCAACTATGTGACGGGTCAGATTCAGGCAGATTTCCTTGACCTCGATGACCCCGAATACGATGACATCGCTACAAGTGACCGCCAACGTCTCATCGAAGACGACGAGCGCGTTACTGCCCTGCAGGAGTTCCTTCGAAAGGCATTCGTTACAGCAGCAGAGCAGTGGAGTAAGGCCAGGCCCAAGCGAGAGGCAAAGGACGCCCTCTCGCGCTACCCCAAACTCGCTGGGTGGGTCGATGAGCTTCCGAAGTGGCAGCAGGATAGCGCGCGAAAGATGGTTGGAACCATTGCAGGCCTAGATTTCGAGGGAAGCAGCGCCGCTGTCGACCGCTCTGCATTGTTCCGCTCTGGCGTGCTCGCATTCGCCCGCGTGGGCCTCCGGGAATCGGCCGACGAGCTTGATCAGTTGAGCAACATCTCGGCTGTCGAGTTGCTCCCACTCTTGGGTCAACAAGACGCGTACGAAGCAGGCCTCTGGGTTGATATCCTTCGTTCACGCGTTCAGGCAATAGAAAAGTTGCAGGGCCTGGCGGACGCAAACGAGAAAGAGAAGGTGCTTCAGCAGCACTTGTTCGATCATCTCTGGCTACTCGACCCGTCGTGGGAACGAGCCACGGGCAGTGAGACGATGGAAGAGGATCTTCGCAAGATCCAGCCTGGCCTGTTCGCTAAAGACGAGCTCGATGAGGAAATTACTGGGCGGATTGACATCCGCTATAAGACGGTCGGCGGTAAACACGTCATTGTGGAACTGAAGCGCTACGATGTTAAGGTCGATGCCCGGAAACTCGCCGAGCAAGGGACGAAGTACGCCCAAGCACTTAGCAGCATCCTCTCCCAACAGCAGCTTCAGGACCAGATTCCGAACATTGAAGTGATATTCGTCTTGGGCCAGCGACCTGGCATACAAGGATTTGTTCCAGGTCTCGGGACTTATGAGGAATACATAGGCAGCCAGTTCCGCTCTTTCCGAGGCAGCTATCGTCTCTACGACTCCCTGATTGCTAGTTCTCGCGTGCAGTATCAGGAGTATCTAGACGCAAGCCACCAGGCACGAAAACTCGAAGACCTTCTGTCAGACCTGGCCCCGGAGAAGACGCCCGAGTCGACAGACGTTCCGATGCCTGTCACCCCAGCGCCGATTGGCACGACCGACCAGCCTTCTCCGGTTCGGCCCAGAATGCCAACACCCGCGCTCCTCGCGAGCCGCGCCAAACCGAAGCCCCTGAGCTGATCCAATCCGTCCAGACCCGTTCTGGCTCGGACCTCTAGCCGCCTTGTCTCGAAGGACACGCGCTCGCTCCGCGGTGCACCGTCAGGCGCAGTCCGTCATGAATGCTTGTCAGTGCCATCCGAATCAGGCGCGTCAATCTACCGCGAGATCGGCGTGAGAACCTCGGCGAGCGGTTTCCTGCCGTTCGTTCCCTGTTGCAGTCGGGACGCCGGCTCCTTATGCGCGGCCCTCACTGCATGCTTGCCCTCGTCACGGAGCGCTTTCGCGTTGCGGCCCACCGAGCCACTGAAGTCGCGAAGGTCAGCGAGACTGAGCGACGGAAAGCCCGCCAGAATCGTTGCGACATCCGGCTCATCACTGAACAGGGAAGCCAGTCCATCCACGTTGCCCTGACCATAACGCCTCGGAATGCCTTGGGGAGATGCGCCCTGCGCGCGCGCCAGGTCGGCCATTACTGGGCGCGGCTGGTGAAAACGGTGGGCGTAGTCAGTGAGCAGTGCGCGCAGGTCTGCGCTTGCTTGCGTAATTTTGTGCGCATCCGAAACCGACATCCGCAGCAGGTCCTGAACATCTCGTGGCTTATCCGGCCAGACGAGGCCGTCGAGATGCTGGCCGGTGCGCAGAATCTTCTTGTTGAGCGCGTGCACGGCCTCAACCACTGGTGTTGGGATTAGCCCCCAACCCTCCAGCGACATCGCGTCCTCATCTCCACTCACTCCTCCAGTGTGCCGCACCGTGATGGAATCCGCACTCATCGACATAATTCACTCTTGTGCTTGGTGTACGCAAATGTTTTTTATCGACACACCGCGGACGAGTTCGGACGGGTAGCTGTCCAAGGATGGCGTCTGACAGTCGGTCTCCACGGTCAAGCAAGGAATCAAGCAAGGGGTGCTGAGGACAATCGGTCCTGGAGCAGATGCTCTCGGCAGCGCAGTCAAGACACGGAGGAACACCATGCCCGTGAAGAAATCAGGCCTGCCAGTCAACAGCGACAGCTACTTCGGCGGGCCGGCTTACGCCGTCGGTGACGCAGAGCCGCTCATCGAGTTCGTTGACGGTAAGCCAGCCGGCCAGCAGCACGACAGGGACACCGGGAAGCCACTGTGGACAGTCCGGGTGTTCGACACCGACCCTGAGGATCCTAAGGGTCAGGGTGAGGTCACTGTCAAGGTTGTGGCAGCTACACCGCCCGCTCTGCCTGCGGAGCTACCGGGGCTCCCCTTCCGCCCGGTGATCTTCGATGATCTCGTGGTCGTACCCTATGTCAAGGAGGGGAACGGTCGACCCCGCGTCGCGTACTCGCTGCGCGCAAGCGGTATCCGCGCCGCGGCTGCACGGAAGGCCGGCGACTCATGATCGTCGCCGAACTCCGGAACTGTGGCGCTGCGCTCAGGGCGGTCATCAAGCGAAACAAGGTGGCCACGGCTCTCGTTGTCGCGACGATCGTCCTCTTCAGACAGTGGCGACCCGCCCAACTCGTTCTGGGCGCGACACTACTCGTTCTCATTCTCATCGCCCTCGTCTGGCGGTACCGGGACGGTCCAAACCTCGCCCGCCACCAGTTCCATGTCTGGCGGCGACGTCAGTCCGCCTACGTCCTTGCCGTCTGGCCCGAGCTGATGCTCCGGCTTGGGATCGCCGTCCGAGTCGCGCAGTCTGCGCCGAAAGTTCCTACGATCCGGTCGGCATCGTGGACTGGTCGCTCTCAGGTGCTCCGACGATGACGCGCACGGCTCCTGGGGCTTCTATGCGACCGGCTCCGATCCCGACACCCGCGAGCGGGTACAGGTCCGCAAGTCCGGCTCTACGAACCAGACGGCCGCCCGGAAGGCTCGCAACCAGATCGTCGCGAAGCTCGACCGCGGCCTCTACGTCCCGCCGACCTCGCTGACATTCCGCGAGTGGCTGGCGGAGTGGCTCCCGCAGCACCGGGTGAATGGCAACAACGGTCGGGGGCTGAAGGCGACGAGCTACCTCAACGACGAGCGGTACGCACGCCTGGACCTCGCGCCGTCGGCGCTCGGCCCCATGCCCCTGTCGACCATCCGCCTGCAGCACATCAATCGGTTCGTCGCCGAGCTGAGCGCGGCCGGGCGCGGGGACGTCACGGTGCGCCGGATCGTCGCCGTGCTGCAGGCGGCCATGAAGGCGGCGCGGATGATCCAGGAGAACCCCGCAGTCGGCCTCGATCTGCCGAAGATCGAGCGGGCCGAGGCGAACGTGTGGGAGCCCGAGGAGGGCCGTCGCTTCCTCGACGTCGCGGCAGGAAATCGGCTCGGGCCATTGTTCGAGCTAGCGCTCTACTCCGGTCTACGTCGTTAGGAGATCCTCGGTCAACGTTGGGAAGACGTCAACCTCGGACGGAGTCAGCTGACGGTGCGCCATAACCGGACTCAGGTCGGCGGCAAGGTCGTCGAGCAGACGCCGAAGTCGCGGTCCCGCTCGCCTCCGACCTCGTCGGGACGCTCCTCGCCTGGCAACTCCGGCAGGCTGACGAGCGTGCTGAATGGGGTGCGGCCTACTCCGATCAGGGCTACGTCTTCACGGACGAGCGGGGCGAGCCCCTGTACCCGCAGCGCGTCACGAAGCTCTTCGAGCGTCTCCCGATGCAGGCGGAGCTACCGGCGCTGACGCTCTACGGGCTCCGGCATACGGGCGTCTCGCGACTGATCGCGGCGGGTGTGCCCATCGCGATCGTGTCGAAGATGGTGGGCCACTCGTCCATCCAGATCACGAGCGATCGGTATGGGCACTTGATCGGAACGGCCGCGCAGGACGCGATGGCCGCGCTGGTGCCCCGTGCACACAAACTGCACACAATCGGTTCCGGGGCCGAAACGACGAAATCCCCGGAATCACGCTAGTTCCGCGTAATACCGGGGATTGCTCTGTCTCAACCAGAGTGCGCCCGGAGGGATTCGAACCCCCAACCTTCTGATCCGTAGTCAGATGCTCTATCCGTTGAGCTACGGGCGCAGTCCATCGCGTGGGCCAGAGGCGCACGCAACGAGGTACGACTATACATGCCGGGAGCCCCCTCCGCGAATCGGCGGCGGCGGCAGCGAGGGCTCCCTCCCTGGACGCTCCTGTGGCGCCCGGGCGCCGCTTCCTCCCTGGCAATTCGGAGCGCCTCGCAGAGCCTCCGACGGGCGGACGCCGCTGCTCCCCCTCACGGCGTACCGTGGGCTCATGGAGGCCGCCGCGATCGAGCTCGTGGGCTTCGTCGTCTCTCCGCTGCACCGCTACGAGGGCCGCCCCGCCGACGGCCCGGTGCCGTCCGAGGGCAACGAGCAGCCCGAGCGGATCGAGATCCGCGCAGGCCTCGGCATCGTCGGCGACCGCTTCTTCGCCCAGCGCGCGCACCGCCCCGCGGCGATCACGCTCTTCGCGGTCGAGACCCTCGAGCACATCGCCGCCGAGCTCGGCGCAGGGCCCTTCGACCCCGCCGACACCCGCCGCAACATCATCGTCCGCGGCGCCGACGTCGATGCGCTCGCCGGCCGCACGTTCGCGATCGAGCAGGGCGGGGAGCGGATCGAGTTCCAGGGCGGACGACCGGCCAACCCCTGCGCCTGGATGGACGTCGTGCTCGCCCCCGGGGCGTTCCGGGCGATGCGGAGGCGCGGCGGCGTCCGCACCGCCCCCCTGACCAACGGCGTCCTCCGCACCGGGCCGGCCCGCCTGATCCTCCACAGGTCGGACGACATGCTGATCTGAGCCCGGCGGCGAGCGCCTAGGCTCGCAGCGACCGACTCCCCCGATCGAAGGAGGCCCCGTGCTCCGCCCGAGCGACCTCCTCCCCACTCTCGCCACGACTCTGCGGCGCGGAGTCCGCGACGTCTTCGCGACCACGCGCTCCCGGGGGCGGGATCCTCACCGCCGCACCCGCAGCACCGACGTCTCGGTCCAGCGCGTGCACCACCGCGACGTCTGGGCGCGGGTGAGCACGGTGGGGCGCGACGGCGAGCGCACGTTCGTCCTCGTGCCGGGGATCGGAGTCGCGGCCACGTACTTCGAGCGCCTCGCGCCCGCGCTCAACGAGTTCGGCCCGGTGCACGCTCTCGACCTGCCGGGCTTCGGCGGCGTGCCGCACCCGATCGACGCGCGGCGCATGGACATCGGCGACTACGCCGAGCTGGTCGGCGCCGTCATCGACGAGCTCGGCCTCGACGATCCCGTCGTCCTCGGCCACTCGATGGGGACGCAGGTGGTGGCCGAGCTCGCCGCGCGCCGTCCGGAGCTGACCACCATCGTCCTGCTCGGACCCGTGATGAACCGGCACGAGCGCCGCCTCCCGACCGCCGCGCTCCGCTTCGCCCAGTCGAGCGTCCGCGAGCCCCTCAAGGTCGCGATCCTCGCCGCGGGCGCCTACCTCCTCTGCGGACCGCGCTGGTTCTCCCGTGTGCTGCCCGAGATGATGCACTACCGGATCGAGGAGACCGTCCCCCGGATCCGCGCGTCCGCCCTCGTCATCCGCGGCGAGTTCGACCGGCTCGTTCCGCGCGAGTGGGCGGAGGAGATCGCCCGGTCGATGCCGCATGCGCGGGCCTGGGAGATCCCCGACGCCTCCCACTCCGTGATGCACGCGCACGCCGAGGAGGTCGCCCGCCTCTGCGTCGAGCACGCCCGTGCACCGCGGCCCGACCGGGACGAGGCCGCCCTCCGCCGCTACCCCGACTCGGAGGTCGATCACGCCGAGGAGGACGCGCCCACCGAGGACCCGATCGGCGCTCTCCGGGGACGCATCACCGAGCTGGCCGGGATCCTCGTGGACGACGACTCCCTCATCGCCGAGGGCAAGACCCTCCACGCCGAGGCGAGCGATCCCGAGGCACTGCACCAGGTCGCTCCGGACCCGGGCGACGGCGAACTCGTCGAGGGCGGCGGACCGAGGAAGGACGGCGAGCAGGACGGCTGACCACCGCAGGCCACCACGAGCCGCATGTCGCGCGGCGCGAGACGCCGAGCGCTCGCGAGAGCAGCCCTCCCGCCGACGCCACTCGGCGCCCGCCCGTCAGGACTCGGCGCCGACGATCTCCTCGCGGATGCGCCGCAGGTCCTCGGCGAGCGCCCCCAGCAGGATCCAGTGCTGCGGGTGCGGAGTCGCGATCACGAGCGGCGCGGTGAGAGCGGGCAGCTCGTCCGTGATCGCCTCCGGCTCGGGAACGTCGACCGAGGACTGCACGAGGAGCCGCAGATCGTGGGCGGCCCGGTGCAGCTGGACGGCGATGTCGGCGATCGTCGGCTCCCCGACGAGCTCGTCGTCGTAGAGGTCGTGCACGGTCCGCGTCATGCCGCGGACCCGGGTCACGATGCGCCCCAGCCGCGGGACGACGGAGTCGAGGGCCAGCAGCCGGTCGCGGTGGGCGGAGCGGCGCGGGTTGAGGCGGAGGGACTCCTCGCCGGTCGCGATCGCCTCCTCCGCCTTGCTCTGCATGGTCTGCAGCAACCGGGCGTTGATGAGCAGCTCGTCGAGCCGGCGTCGCGGGACGGGGGCCTGGAGGGCGTCGCCGAGGTCGTCGAGGGCGGCGGCGAGCTGAGCGGTGAGGTCTCCGATCGCCCGCTCGGCCGGTGCCAGCACGACCGGAGGGACGATGAGCACGTTGATGACGACTCCCACCGCCGCGCCCAGCAGGGTCTCGAGGATGCGGTCGAGCGCGTAGTTCGGCGTGACCGCGCCCACCGAGAGCACGAGCATCGCGCTGATCGGGATCTGCACCGCGGAGGCGGGGGTCAGGCGCACGGCCCACCCGACGGCGATCGCGGCCACGATCGCGAGGAGAACGATGATGCTCTCGCCGCCGAGCACCGTGCCGATCACGGATCCGACGATCACGCCGATGATGACGCCGACCGAGCGCTCGAGGGCCTTGGAGAACGACTGGTTGATGCTCGGCGCGACGACGAGGAGCGCGGCGATCGCGCCGAAGACGGGCAGCGTCCCCGGGAAGACGACGCCGGCGAGGAGCCAGGTGACGACCGTGGCCGCCGCCGTCTTGACCAGCTGCAGCACCGGCGGCCGCGTCGGCACGGTGAAGCTCGAGGTCAGGCGCATGGGACCACGGTAGCGAGCGCCCGCCGCCTCGCAGTCACCACGCGGGTCACCGACTCGCGGCGGCCTCGACGCTCGCGAGCACCGCGCGGAGCGAGCGCGACGCCTCCGCCCGCAGATCGGCGGGCACCCCCGAGAGCAGCGCCCGCTCGGCATCGAGCACCTCGGGGAAGGCCCGGTCGACCAGCTCCTCCCCCTCGCGAGTCAGCGTGATGAGCGAGCCGCGCCCGTCCGCCGGGTTCGCGGCGCGCCGCACCAGGCCCCGACGCTCCAGCGAGTGCACGCGCTTGGTGATCGCGGGAGCGGAGGCGAGGGCGATCGTCCGGAGGGTCGTCGGCGACTGCGGAGCGCCGGCGCGACGCAGCGTGGAGAGCACGTCAAACTCGCCGCGGGTCAGCCCGTGGGCGGCGAGCAGCTCCTCCGTCGCCCGGACGATCAGCGCGGAGGCGCGGATCAGCCGCCCGACGACGTCGACGGCGGAGGTGTCGAGTTCGGGCCGCAGCACCGCCCAGCCCGCCCTGATCTCGTCGACCGCGTCGCCCGGCTGGCTTTCAGACTTATTCACACGTAAAGTATATCTGCTTCACCCGTGAAACACTTCTCCGGCCGCCGCCGCTCGGACCCCGATCAGAGGACCCGATGGCCGCCACCCCCGTTCTGCCCCACCCCCGCGAGCTCCTCGCCTTCGG
This sequence comes from Rathayibacter sp. AY1C5, assembly GCF_002931705.1. Taxonomy (NCBI): domain Bacteria; kingdom Bacillati; phylum Actinomycetota; class Actinomycetes; order Micrococcales; family Microbacteriaceae; genus Rathayibacter; species Rathayibacter sp. AY1C5. The sequence continues at coordinate 153,536 of NZ_PSWD01000002.1, read as the reverse complement.
CCCGCACGCCGGCGCCCATCGCGTCGCCCTGCGCGCCGGCGTCTCCATCGCCGTCCCGCTGCTCGTCCTCTGGGCGCTCGGCCGCACCGATCTCGCCCTCTACGCGACCTTCGGCGCCTTCACGGCCCTCTACGGTCGCCAGCACACGCACCGGCCGCGCCTGCTGATGCAACTGTCGGCCGCCGCGTTCCTCGTCACGACCGTGACCCTCGGCACCGTCGTCTCCCTCTCCCCTCACCGCGACTGGCTGATCATCCCCGTCGTGGTCGCCGTGACCGTCGCGGCGGCCTACCTCAGCGACGCCCTGCACTGGCACCCGCCCGGCCCGCTGTTCCCGGTGTTCGCCGTCACGGCGTGCGCGTCCGTCCCGTCCGAGCCCTCGCGGATCCCGCTCGCCGTCGCTCTCGCCGCGGGCTCCGCCGCCTTCTCGCTCGTCGTCGGCCTGAGCGGTCTCGCGCTCCCCCGCGCACGCCGCCTCGCCCCGACGCCGTGGCGCACCTCGTTCCGCGCGGCGGCGGCCCGTCCGGCGACGCGCGCCGCCCTGCTCCGCTTCGGGGCCGTCGTCCTGGTGGCAGGCACCATCCCGACCGCGACGGGCCTGGGCCACCCCTACTGGGCGATGGTCTCCGCCGTCGCAGCCGTCTCAGGAGCGGACGCCGGCGCCCGGCTCGTGCGCGCGGGACACCGGATGCTGGGCACGATCGTCGGAGTGCTGATCGCGGCCGCGCTCCTGGCCCTGCCGCTCTCCCCGCTCGCCGTGATCGTGGTGGTGGTGCTCCTCCAGATGACCGCCGAGCTCGTCGTCGGCCGCAACTACGGCCTAACCCTCGCCTTCGTCACTCCGCTCGCGATCCTCATGGTCGAGCTCGCGCACCCCGTCGACGAGCTCGTGCTGCTGCGCGACCGGGCGCTCGAGACCGCGCTGGGCGTGCTCGTCGGAGTCGTGGCGACGCTCCTGACCCACGCCGCCTCGCAGCGCTCGCGCTCGCGCTCCTAGGCTCAGGAGGATGGACCGCACGATCCCCGCTGTGCTCGCCGAGATCACGGCGGCCGTCGCCGAGGTGCGCGACGTCGCACGGTCGCAGCAGGACGGCGCGAGGGCCCGCGTCGCGGACCGGCTCGACGAGCTGTTCACCGGAGCGACGACCCACCGAGACGTCCGGGCGGCGGCCGCCGACGCGCTCGGGCTCTGGGGCGGGGCGGGCTCCTTCTCGGACGTCGGCTCGGCCGAGGCCGACCACGCGATCAGGCGCCTGTACCGGGCCCTGCGCGCCGGCCGCTCCTGGCTGCTCCACACCGGCTGACCCGCACGTCGCGACCGCCGGAGCTCGCCGGGAACGACGAAGGCCCCCTGCTTCCGTGGAAGCGGGGGGCCTTCTCGTTGGCGGTACCGGTGGGATTTGAACCCGATTGCCTTCCGCGCGCTCCTGGCACACTGGCTCTTTCGCCCGTCATTTGGGGCATCGAGGGTCGCACCCGGTCTCACCGGGTCACGGAGCGCACCGCAAGTTGTGGGCAGTATGTGGGCGGAGGTCAGTCGCGCTCGAACCAGCCTTTGCCTCGTCCCCTTCGTTCCGAGAGACGCTTGAGTCCGAGCGCATCGCGCAGGCGCTTGGACAGGTCGTCGGCGTCGTGCTTGTGGCCGTAATGGCGCAGGATCGCGATGGCCCGCTCAGCGAGGGCCACCGAGTCGTCCAGCTGCCCTTGCAGCACATCCTCGGGCGTCTCGCGCTTGGAGCCGTCCGGTTCATACCCGCACCAGTTCCGTAGCTGCTCGAGCATCGGTTGCGTTTGATCGCGGTACCGCTCGCGGCAGTACTCCGCAGACCAGTGCCGATTGATGCTCGGGTCGATGACGTCGTCAAAGTCTTGGCCGTACCGGCACCACTCCTGCTCCTCAAGCTCCCGCTCATTCACCCACTTGAGCACCTTCGTGGGTCGAGCGGCAGCCACGGCCTTGGCCATACGAGTGGCCCCCTCGATCGGGAGGTTGAGGCCGTCTTCGTCGTAGAAACACGGCAGCCCTGCGCTGATCACGTCGGCGCTCACACCCGCGATGCGCTCAAACTCTTCCTCGTCTCGGATGTACCCGAGCTTGTAGTCGTACTCGGCGACATGCTCGGGCATGTCACTCATCGCCACGATCAGTGTGAGCTCCTCAATGAGGCCAGGTCGCCGGCAGTTCGCGACGGAGGCGATCACCCGTTCGCGCTCGATCCACGCGTCGAGGTCGTCCCAAAGCACCGGCAGCTTGCGCACGGTGACCCACCTCCGCAGACCCTCGAAGCGGTCATCGATGAACTCGATCTTGACCTTCGGAGTGGCCGCGCTCGTTCCCATCCCGACGATCCGAACGGCGACCGGCGCCTTCTTCGGTGTCTCCTTGTACGCCCAGATCTCACCGCGTTCCACGAGACGATCCATACCGACCTTCATCCGCTGCGCCAGCGGGGTCTCAAGCCCAGGTGCAACCGACCACGACGACAACCGTTGGAGGGGACCAAGCCGACTTACCCCGGGTATGTCTATAGCTTGCTCTGCCGCTGGCAAGGGGTGATACCCGAGGTATCACCTGCCAGCGGCAGAGCACACTTACCGGCGGTAAGTGGACAGCTTGCTACCCGCCGAGGAGGCGCCCACCAGGAGGGGTCGGCGGTCGAACTACCATCGTGAGGTGAGCAAGACGAGCGGACGCATGGAGGCACTGACCCTCGCGGCCAGTGACCTGGTAGTCGCAATCGCCATCCTGCTCTTGGTGCGGTCAATCGTCACGCTGCACCCTGTCGATGGGTACGGCGCCGGCATCCTGTTCCTAATCGGTCTGGGTCTGCTCAGCGACCGAGCTACCAGTCACATCGACCTCGGCGAAGGTCGACCTGGAAGCTAGTGGGGTCAGCGCGCACGAGACCACGCGAGGAACGCTTCAGCCGCCTCACGGAGCGTGTCCCCGCCGCCGACGACCCACTTGCTGCGGGTGACGCAGACGTAGGTCGGCCGGCCCTGGTACTCCAAGAGCCTGATCCAGCCGAGATCCTCGCGCTTGTCGGCCATGCGCCATTCATAAGGCACGACGGACCTCGAGACCATCGAGAGCGGGGTCCAGTGGTGCGACATGCGTCGATCGTGGCGGGGACCGCTGACACTGGGTAGAACTGCGCTTCCTGCTCGGGAGCTGGTCTCCGGGATCGCTAGGCTCCGGCCATGACGATGTCGCCGGGCTGGTACCCGGACCAAGGGGGCGAGCCGCTCGAGCGCGAGTGGGATGGCAGCAAGTGGACGGGGGCGTCTCGTCCGGCGCCGCCGCCTGTGCCGGCTCCCGCTCCGAAGCTGGACAAGCCCGAGCTGACACTGTTCGGTCGCATCTTGAAGTACCTGGGGATTCTGGCGATCGTGGTGTTCCTGTTTGTGGGTTGCGTGCGGTTGGTTACGCAGGCTGGGAGCGACGACGAGTACGACGGCGACAACGAGTACGAGGCGATCGCGCAGTGCGAGGCGCGGATTGAGGATCTCTTGAAGGCGCCGGCGACCGCCGACTTCAACAGCACGGCGACTGGTGGTGGCACGTGGACGGTGCGTGGAACGGTGGATGCAGAGAACGGGTTTGGCGCGTTGATCCGGTCGGCGTATCAATGCACAGTGATCGCGAATGACGGGGGCACGATGTCGACGCGCGTGGACAGCTTCGGGTAGCGATCAACCCCCTACGACGAAACGCCCCCTTGCTGCTCCGCAACGAGGTTGGGGGAGCGATCGTCGCCGAAACCACCGATAAAAGCGCTCGCCCGAGAAGTTTTGCTGATCGTCTAATCAGTAGGATCGGGACATGAAGCGCCTGCTCTTCGTGTTCGGCCTTGCCCTCGTCCTCGCCGGTTGCTCGGCTAATGAGCCTGGGCCAGCTCCGAGCGGTGAGCCGGCCGTGACTTCTACGCCGACGCTCAGCTCTTCCCCGACCGAGACGTCAACGCCTGCCACCGAGCCGCCAGCCCCCACTGCCTCTACCTCCGCTCCCGTTGCGGCTCCTTACTCGATCCCCAGCCCAAACGCAGGTCAGGAGGCGCTGTTGATCGCGTACCTGAACGAAATCGATCCGGCTCTCGTCAGCGACGACGGGGTGGTGAATCACTCGAGGGACCAGTGCTCGTCAATCCTTGGCGGCGTTTCGCCGGAGGGCCTGATCTCGAGTACGAAGTTGAGGTTCGAGACGGCAACCTTCACGCCCACGGATGAGCAGGCAACGGAGATCCTTGAAGCGATCCGCTCGAGCGGCTTCTGCGTCACGTCCTGAAGACAGCTACTCCCCCCGCTTCCACTTCTGGACGGTGTTGGTGGAAATCTCCGCTGCGGCTGCGAGTTCGCGGATGGAGGCCCCTTCGTTGAGGAGGTCGCGCACGACGTCGCGCAGCTCTGCCTCAGCATCCTCCAACGAGCACTGTGCGGCTCTGAGGCGCGTTTTCTGCTCTTCGGTGAGCGTCTGCTTGGCCCGGGGCACTCCGCAACGGTAGCTTACGACCGGTGTAATTTGCGATGACAAACGGTCGTGCCTAGAATACGAAAGGTTGATGCTAACCGCTTAGGCGACTCCGCTTGCAGTAGTTGGCGGCGAGACTATCGCGCTCGTCTTAGCGCGGGGAACCATGGTGTCCCCCTTCCATTCGGCGGTTAGATGGTCAGCCCTATCCAGCAAGGCGTTGAAAAGCGCAGCATATGCACGATACTTTATCACCGCGTCATGGTATTCCTGATTTACCGTCGTTGGCTCTTCGGGTTCGCCAGGTGTCGGTGGTCGGGGATATCCAAAATGAAAGTTTGCATGCCCGACGAAGGAGTTCTTTTCATCAGGCTCGATATCAGCGTCGCCATACAGCTCCCTTAGGTCCTGCACACTTGCCACAGCGACACCTATATATCTTGCACCATGCCTATCAACCGCATGTCGCTTTACCTCGTCTTCACCAATCGCGGTGCGAATGACAGAGCAGGCCCCACCCCCTACAGACGGGGCTAGGGCTTGCCAAGGCATCATGCCACTACGAATTTGCTTTTTAGCAAGCGCTCGGGCGACACTTTCCGCATCGCCAACGACGTCTGGCAATTCCACGTCAAGCGAAGTAGCTCGAGAAGCTTGGTGCGCCGTGGGCTGATAGTTGGAGCTTCTCACGAATGGCTGGCCCGTAAGTTACGGCATCATCAATTCCGCCGTTTTGCATTAGTGCAGGTTTACCGTCAACAGAGACGAGCAGGCCGAACGCACTGCGCCCAACCTCTAAAGTTGCAAAACGGCCCTCGATCGGCTCCCATTCGAGACTAATTGTCCCGTTCTCTGTAGGGGTAGCGGCTGTTGCGCCTAGGGAGGCATAGAGGGCGATTGCTATCTTCCTAGCATTGCCGAGAACAAGCGCGCTCACCGCACCCTCAAGATCCTCGAACTCCAAGCTAACAGATCGCTGTGCGACCGCCGCAAGCGAAATCGTAAGCATGTCTGAGGACTGAGTCATCATGGACAAGGGGATACTTTGAGAAACGGTGATGGCCTGACCTCGTGAGATGTGATCCTTCAGCTGAAGCCATCGGTGCTCTCTGGTCAGCGGCCGTTCGGTCCAGTGAAAGAACCTTTGATCGGGAACGGTAGTCGGCATTTCGACAAACTGATCTGTCGTGATATCACTTGAGTAAAGAAGACTTCCGAGGAGGTTTTCGCTACCTGCAACTTCATGCGCGGTCCAATGTTCCGTAATCATCATTTGAACATTCCCCACTGAGATTGCGCCCGCGTAGTGGTTGCGGCCTTAAATGTATCGTTCGCAAGCTGATGAGCGGCATGCATCGCGTTTTCCACGCCCACTTCGTCTTCCGCTTCGAAGACATGAATTCTCGTCAGCACGGTAACAACCGCTTCTTTCCGAGGGTTTCCACCCGGTAGCCATGGCTCGAAGGAGGTAGTGATTGAAGAGGACACATTGACGATCGGGGTTACTTCTACCTCAGTCATTACTTGCGCCCGCTCCACCTGCACTTCCCCAGGGAAGGAAACTTCCGGCGGGCGCAGGAAGGAGATCTTGTCAGGCCATATTTCATCTGCATCTATGCGAACTAGATTCACATATGTGACCTCGATCTCGAGTGGTCGAGGAAGTTCGATTCCTTGACTTGCGCATAGATTACGGAAATCACTGAGAACACTTAGGTAGGCTGAAAGCATGTACTGCCAGCGCGGGTACGTTGAAGCGCCCTCGACCTGCCGCCAGTTCAGAAAGATGCGGTCAGCTTGGGCCTGAACGACGAAAGAGCCGTCGGTCGACTCGGACCAGAGTCGCACCGGCGGAGCAGTGAAATCATCGTCAACGTCCATCATGTACGGAACGGCCGCCACCTCGCGGCTCACCGGGTATCGGTTCGACCACTCGTCGTGGAGGCGACCAAGAACCCGGAATCCGAGTTGCCCGACCGGAGGGAAGAGGATTCCGAGCGCCACCTCGACCACCGGAGGACGCTCAAGCGACGACGGCGCGGGCTGGCTCTGACCATGTTCCGTCATACGAGGACTCTACTGTGGTGGGCTTCGCATCCGCTGAGGGCTTCTCCTCTCCCATCCTGGGGGCATCTGCACGGACGAGGCCAGTACGAAGAAGCCCAGGGTGGAGCAGGCACCCCCTCGAGTGTCTGCTCCAACCTGGCTACTCGCCGTACAGGGCGAGCGCCTGCGACTGCTTCCGCGCGATGGTCTGTCCGAGCTTCGACGGGTCGTAGGAGTACATCGGCCCGTTGAGTTGAACGACTGGCGCGACGGTCTTCCCGCCGTACGTGTTGGATGTCGAGTAGTGCGCCGGCATCGGGGCCAGGCTGCGCGGATCGATCCCGCCGTCCCCGTAGCGCCCGTCGTAGGCACCCAGCCGCTCGCCCGCCGCCTTCCAGATCGCGATGTTGCGAGCCTCCTCACCTGGCTTGCCGGAGATGTACGCCTCCCACCGCGTTTCGGGCTCCGCGAACTTGTGGATCGCGCCGGCCCTGCCCGCGTAAATACCGGGGGCGAACCCGCCGTTCGCGAACGCAAGCGCACCGTTCGTCGCGGCCACCGCTGTTCCCGAGTAGGCGAACAGGTTGCCGTTCGCGGACGTCGCCACGATCCCGCCGGAACCGCCGGGTCCTCGGGCGACCCGCTCGCCGAGTGCCTCGTTCACGGTGATGGTGATCTGCCGGCCGTCATTGTTGCGGACGAAGAGGTCGATGTTGCGCTGCGCCTCAGCGGTCTCCGTGATGACCTTCCACTCCGTCTCGGAGGGGATCTCGGCGATGTTGTCGGCGACGGCCTGCGCTGCGTCCGCGTTGCCGGTCAGGGCGAGCGCGCGGTCGTAGACGGCCTGCTTGGACGCATCGAGCGCTGCCTTGTAGGCGGCAGTGTTGCCGGTCGCCTGGAACTGGGCGTCGGCAACATCGCGGCCGTTCTTCGCCAGCTCGATCAGCATCCCGTAGTTGTCGCGGCCGGTCTGCGTGTTCTCGTCGAGCCCGAGCGAGTAGCCCTCGATCCCGTCGCGGGCCTTCTGGATCTGCGCGTCCACGTCATCGATCGACTGCTGATAGGCAAGGTTCGCGGTGACGGCATCCTGGTTCTTGCCGTTCGCCTCGTCGACCTTCGCCATGAGCTGCGTCAGCTGGTCGGTGAGGTCGCCGACCGCCTCACCCTCCGCGAGGTAGGCCTCCGCGGCCGTCTGCAACGCTTCAGCGCTGCCGGCGTCCGCGTTCTGCTTCTGCTGCGCGACCCGGATCTCCTCCTCGATGCTCCGCGAGTTGCCGGTCACCTCCTTCGTGACCGTGGCGACCGCGAGGGTGTAGTCGGAGGCGGAGAGTCCGCTCTCCTCGAGCGCGGCCTTGTACTTATCGGAGCCGACCGTGCCCACCGACAGCTCCTCGTTCAGCTCCTTCAGCGCGTCGATCTCGCCGAGGGCCGCGCTGGTTACGAGATCCAGGTTCAGGCCGAGCTTCTCGGCGGAGTCGAACGCGGAGTCGGACTCGAAGGAGAGGAACATCTGCTTGGCCGCGAGGTTGGCCTTGACCATCTCGGCGGTGCTGCTCGTGATCTGGCTCGTCGTCGCGTCGAGAGTCGACCCGAGCTCCTTCGTCCACGGCACTCTGGTCGAGTTCCTCGCGTACACGGGCCTGCGATGGGGCGAGGCTACTGGGCTTCGTGTCGGTGACGTGGATCGGAAACGCCGACGAGTGCAAGTCCGCGAAAATGCGGTAAGTGTCGGGGGCCGCATCATCGTTGGGACGCCAAAGTCGCACGAAGCCCGATCGGTCCCGTTCCCCCCATTCCTCGATGAGGCGCTTCACGAGCTGACCGAGCATCGCGATCCCAACGCCATCCTCTTCGGCGACGGCATCAGTTACGTCAGGACGCCCGATGGGCGACGCGGCTGGTTCGTCTCGGGACTTCGCAAGATCCAGATCGCGGATTCGCACTTCCCCACTATCACGCTGCATGGCCTCAGGCACACAGCAGCGTCGCTGGCCATCTCTTCCGGGGCGAACGTCAAGGCCGTGCAACGGATGCTCGGTCACGCCTCCGCGGCGATGACGTTGGACACCTACGCGGACCTCTTCGACGACGACCTCGATGCCGTCGCCGTCGCAATGGATGACGCCCGGTCGCGCGCGGTTGTGGGCAAATAGTGGGCACGAGCGTCTCAATGCAAAGCGAAAGACCCCCTACATCCGCAGTATTACTGGGATCTAGGGGGTCTTTTCGTGGCGGTACCGGTGGGATTTGAACCCACGGTGGACGCAAGCCCACACATGTTTTCGAGACATGCTCCTTCGGCCGCTCGGACACGGTACCGGGATCGAGTGTACGCGACGGCCGGAAGTCGCGCCAATCGAGCGGACGGGCCGCCGTCAGGCGGGGAGGAGGAAGCCGAGCACGCGGTCCCACTCCGGGATCGCGAGCAGGTGGCCGCGGCCGGGCACGACCGCGAGGCGGGAGTCGGGCAGCCGTGCGGCGTACCACTCGGCGTGGCGGCGGCCGGCGACCGCGTCCTCGGCGCCGTAGAGGAGGAGCGCGGGCGGCTCGGCGGACTCGACGGCGAAGCCCCACTCCTGCACGCCGTAGCCGATGAGGTCGGCGGCCATGCCGAGGGCGCCCTGGGCGACGGCGCGCTCGAGCATGCGCGAGAGGCGCTCGCGGACGCCGGGGGTCTCGAGCACCGCGGTGTCGGCGTCGCCGGAGCCGAGCATCCCGAGCAGGGCGTCCGGGGCGGGGGTCGGGCCGAAGGCGCCCTCGAGCGTGCGGGTGAGCGAGCGGACGGCCTCGTCGAGCGGGAGGTCGGCCAGGCGGGCGAGCTCGGCGCGGTTCTCGTCGCCGACCCATGGCACGGCGTCGTCGGGAGCGGGCGTGCCGATCACGGCGACGCGCTCCACGAGGCCGGGGTAGTTCGCGGCGAGCGCGAGGGCCACGCGGCCTCCCGCCGACCAGCCGGCGACGCTGACGGAGGCGATGCCGACGGTCGCGAGGTACTCGGCGATGTCGGCGGCGGCCTGCTCGGGGCTGGCGCCGACGCCCGCTCCGGCGGGGTCGAGGTCGGTCAGGAGGGAGGAGGCGCCGTAGCCCGGGCGGTCGAACGAGAGCAGGCGCACCCCGTGGCGCGCGGTCGCCTCCGGGTCGGGGTCGAAGTCCGAGGAGCCGGGAGCGGGATGCGCCAGGACGACGACCCGCTCGGAGCCCTCGGGGCCGGACCAGCTGACTCCGAGCGGGCGGCCGGACTTGAGGACGTGCACTGTCGAGGGCATGTCCCATAGTCTCCCGCAGACGTCCGACGCCGACGGAGCGGCGCTCGGGGCCGAGTCGTTCTCCGAGGCGCGATCCTCCGCCTCCGCCCCTCCGCGACGACGCTCCTCGACAGACGGCTTCCCCGAGACCTCTCCCCCGGTCTGGCGCGCCCCGCTCGCGGCGTCGGTGGTCGACGGTACTGTCGAAGACACGTTCGAATGAGCGGCGGTGTCGGGGGTCCCCCGTAGCGTCGCGCTCGTCCCCCTCCTCCGCCCCGAAAGGACCTCATGGCCTCCTCGAAGACGCGCACCGCCCCGTACCGCTGCTCGGAGTGCGGATGGACGACCGCGAAGTGGGTAGGCCGCTGCGGCGAGTGCCAGCAGTGGGGCTCCGTGATCGAGAGCACCGAGCGCACCGGCCTCGTCCGCGCGGTCGCCGCTGTGGCTCCGGCCGCCGGCCGCATCGCGCGGCCCATCACCGAGATCGAGACCACGTCGGCGGCGCACCGCCCCACCGGCGTGGGCGAGCTCGACCGCGTGCTCGGCGGCGGGATCGTCTCCGGCGCGGTCGTGCTGCTCTCGGGAGAGCCCGGCGTGGGCAAGTCGACCCTCCTGCTCGAGGTCGCGAGCCGCGCTGCGGCCGAGGGCCAGCGGGTCCTCTACGTCAGCGCGGAGGAGTCGGCCGCGCAGGTGCGCATGCGGGCCGAGCGCACCGGCGCGATGCACGACAGCCTCTTCCTCGCGGCCGAGACCGACCTCGCCACCGTGCTCGGCCAGATCGACGAGGTCCGGCCGGACCTGCTCATCGTCGACTCGGTGCAGACGGTCGCGAGCAACACCGTCGACGGCCTGCCCGGCGGTCCCAGCCAGGTCCGCGAGGTCGCCGCGACCCTCATCCGCGTCTGCAAGGAGCGGGCGCTCCCCCTCGTGCTCGTCGGACACGTCACGAAGGACGGCTCCATCGCGGGGCCGCGCCTGCTCGAGCACCTGGTCGACGTGGTCTGCCACTTCGAGGGCGACCGGCAGACGGCGCTGCGCTTCGTCCGCTCGCTCAAGAACCGCTTCGGCCCGACGGACGAGGTCGGCTGCTTCGAGATGACCGCCGAGGGCATCGCCGAGATCCCCGACCCGAGCGGTCTGTTCCTCAGCCGCACCCGCTTCCCCACCCCGGGCATCTGCGTCACGGTCGCGATGGAGGGACGCCGCGCGCTCCCCGTCGAGATCCAGGCGCTCGTGATCGCGAACGACGGCGAGCACCCGCGCCGCGTCACGAACGGAGTCGACGCGTCCCGGGTCGCGATGATCCTCGCGGTCCTCGAGCGGCAGGCGGGCATCCCCCTGCGGCGCTGCGACGTCTACGTGTCGACCGTCGGGGGCGTGAAGCTCATGGAGCCGGCGGCGGACCTGGCGATCGCGGTCGCCATCGCCTCCGCCCACGCCTACACGCCGCTGCGGCCCGGGATCGCCGCGTTCGGCGAGATCAGCCTCTCGGGAGACATCCGGCCCGCCTCCGGAGCGAAGCAGCGCGCCTCCGAAGCGACACGACTCGGGCACTCCTCGCACCTCGACTCCAGCGCCTTCACCCTCTCGAGCGCGATCACCCACGCGCTCGTCCCCGTTCCCGAGCGCATCCGTCCAGAGCGGGTGCCCGCGCACTGACGGCCGCGTCCGCGGCATGCTGCACAGGCACCCGTCCACCGCTCGGAGGAGCGGGTGCCCCCGTCCACCGCATGGTCGAGGATCGCCACCGGAGGCGAACACGGGCTCCATGGGCACTACCCGACAGCTCCGCGCGACCACCGCACGCGTCCGCTCCGCCGCGGCCGCCCGTCGCAGCCTGCCCCTAGACGCCGCCCCCGCCGCCGCCTCCGCCGCCCCCGCCCGAGCTGCCGCCGCCGCCCGCGCCGCCGCTCGAGGAGCTCGACGAGGATCCGACGTAGCTCGACGTCGACGACGAGAACGAGGACACGCTGCCGGCGAAGGCCGCCGCGTGGAAGCCGTTCGGTCCGGAGTACCAGACCGGCTCCTCGCCGGTGCGCTCGTAGGCCGACGCGAGCTCCGCCGACCACTCCTTCTCGAGACCGAAGAGCACGGCCCACGGCAGCAGGCGCTCCGTCACCTCGACCACCTCGACCGGTCCGACCGCGCGCCGGTCCGCCCCGCGGGGCGACTGCAGCATCGCGATCCGGTCGGCCTCGGCCAGGCGGATGTACAGCTCGAGCCCGCGCAGATGGTCGCGCAGCTCCGCGCCTGCGGCCGTCAGCGGCACCCTCGAGACCAGGATCGTCCCGACGACGGCCGCAACGATCGCGACCAGCATCAGCACGAGCGGGAGCGCTCCGCCGAAGGAGCGGGTCATCAGGAGGATCGCGCCCAGGAAGGCGGCCATGACACCCAGCAGCAGCGGGACGATCACGAGCACGCTGCCGCCGATCGTCCCGGCCTTCTTCAGTCCCGCCTCGGTCACCCGGTTGCCCAGCGCGGTCTGGAACTGTCCGACGGCCTTGCCGAACTCCTTGTCCTTGCCCGAGAGCTCACGCACCGTCCCCGGCGCCCGGCCGAGGGCGATGTCGAGGAACTCGCGGTCGTCGGAGGCGAGGGGCCGCGGGCGTCCCGCGCGTCGCGTCGGCGTCGTCGCAGGGTCGAGCACCCGCACGGCGTACTCCTGCTTCCGCCCCTCCCCCGTCTCCTCGATGCGCACGAGACCACGGACGGCGGCGTCCAGGAGTCCGGCCGCGGGGGCCTTCGACGTCTTCCGCAGCAGCGCGGCGGAGAGGAACAGCCCCTCCGCGGGCGGGTCGTACTCGGCGACGACGGTCGGGCGGCCGGGAGCGTCGCGGAGCACGGTCCGGCGGCGGTGCACGGCGAGCGCGAGGCCGATCAGGACCGCGGCGAGGCCGCCCAGCTGCACCCAGGACCAGCCGGAGGCGAGGTAGCGGTCGTCGCGCGGCGTGAAGGTCCCGGGAGCGAAGCCGATCGCCACGGTCACGTTCTCCCCCGGAGCCAACGACTCCCCCGATGCCGTGACGACCGCGCCGTCGCGGCCGATGGGACAGGGCGTCGTCGAGCCCTCCGGTCCCCGGTAGCAGCTGACGGTCCCCGTCGCGGCGGAGGCCAGCGACCCGGCGAGCTCGACGCGCACGTCGTAGCGGTCGAAGGACTGGCGCCAGCCCGTGCCGTTGACGTCCCAGTAGAACTCGTCCTCGCCGCTGCGCGTGCCGGATCCAGGGAGGGTCGTGTTGTGCTGCGTGTAGGTGAAGACGTAGGTCTGGCTGCCGCTGACGAACTCGTCCGCCGCGCTGGTCACCAGGAGGAAGCCGTCCTCGCGCTCGGTGTCGACCGGCCGCGCCTCCCCGTCGCCGTCGGTGACGGACACCAGGTCGACGTCGGTCGGGTGCCCCTCGTAGTCGAGCGGGATCGCGCGCTGCATGCCGCGGTTCTGCGACGGCGGGAACTCGGCGACGAAGGTCTCGACGGTGGTCAGCGTCGAGCGGCCCTCCTCGTCGCGGTCGAGACGGAAGTCGGCCGAGTACTCCGAGAACCGGAAGCCGTCCACATCCGCGCGCACGACACCCGCGACGGGCTGCGGAGCCGCGACAGGGTGCGGAGCCGCCACGGCCTGCGCCGCCGCCCCACCGACCAGCAGCGGGACCGCGAGGGCCCCGGCCGCCGCGCGCCGCGCGACCACCCCCGCCCGGCCGGTCGAGGCGGACAGGATCGTGCCGAGCAGCCCCCACATGCCTGCGATGCTACGCGCCGACGCACGCCCGGCACGTCCCCCGGGCGGACTACTGGAGCAGGAACTGCGTGGGCGAGCCCGAGGGGATGCCGGCGACCGACACCGACAGGTTGTAGGCGGCGCCGCCCGCCTCGACCGCCTCGCGTCCGCCGGAGCAGGTGTCGGCGGAGGAGCGGGTGCGGTCCCACGTCAGCGCGCTGCCCATCACCGAGCGGCCCGCCTGGAGGAGCACCGGCAGATCGGCCGCGCCGGTCTGGCAGTCGGTCGAGGTCCAGATCTGCTCGGAGCCGCTCGTGATCGTGAAGACCTGCTTGCTCGTGCCCGCGTCGATCACGCAGTCGGTGCTCGAGATGTTGGCCAGCGAGAGCGAGAGCTGCGGATCCTCGCCGGGCGCGTAGCTCGTGGCGTCCGTGACCGCGGTGACGGCGACGGAGTCGGCCGTGCAGGCGGGTGCGGCGCCGGGCGTCGCACCGGGCGAGGTGGTCGGGTAGAGCGTCGGCAGCACGACCGTCGGCGTGGGGCTCGACGCGGCGTCGGAGCCGGTCATCCGCGGGAGCAGCGACAGCACCACCGCCAGGCCCGCGACGATGACGACCAGCGCGAGCAGCACTCCGGCGCGGCGTCGCCGGTAGACCCGGGAGGGCAGGCGGCGGGGCGGCGGAGTCACCGGGACAGGCTACGACGTGGCGGCGGTCAGAGCGTCTTCAGCATGCGGGTGTTGCCGAGCGTGTTCGGCTTCACCCGGGCGAGGTCGAGGAACTCGGCGACTCCCTCGTCGGGAGAGCGGAGCAGCTCGGCGTAGACCTCGGGGTCGACGACCTTCTCGCCGATCGGCTCGAAGCCGTGGCGGGCGAAGAAGTCGACCTCGAAGGTGAGGCAGAACAGGCGCTTCAGGCCGAGCTCGCGCGCGTCGTTCTCGAGGCGCTCCAGGATGTGGTGACCCACACCCCTCCCGAGCCAGTCCTGCGCGACCGCGAGGGTGCGCACCTCCGCGATGTCGTCCCACATCACATGGAGCGCACCGCAGCCGATCGCCGTCCCGTGCCCGTCCTCGGCGATGCGGAACTCCTGCACGGCGCCGTAGAGCACCACGCGGTCCTTGCCCAGGAGGATGCGCTCGTTCACGAGCGGCTCGCTGAGCTCCTGGATGAAGGGGACATCGCTCGTGCGCGCGCGGCGCACCGGGTACTTCCAATCGGCCATTCGACAAGCCTAGGCCGCACCGGGCGCGGGATTTTGCGAGCAGGCGCCCACCCCCGGACGACGACGTGCCCGCCCCCTCGCGAGAGGGGACGGGCACGGGGTCGTTCGGCAGCCTGCTACGACATCAGGTCGGGCGTCGCCGGGCCGGCCGTAGCCGCTCCGGTGGACGCGCCGGCGCTGATCGAGATCAGGCGCGGGGTCGTGGTGAAGACGAACCTGTTGTCGGCGAAGTCCACGTGGATGTGGTCTCCGGCGCCGAGCTCGCCGTGCAGGATCCGCTCGGACAGCTGGTCCTCGATCTCGCGCTGGATCGCGCGGCGCAGTGGGCGCGCACCGAGGGCCGGGTCGAACCCGACCTCGATCAGGCGCTCCTTGGCCGGCTGCGTCAGCTCCACCGTCATGTCACGGTCGAGCAGACGGTCGCCCAGGCGCTTGATGAAGAGGTCGACGATCTGGAGCAGCTCGGGCTTCGACAGCTGCGGGAAGACGATGACGTCGTCCACGCGGTTGAGGAACTCGGGCTTGAAGTGCTTCTTGAGCTCCTCGTTGACCTTGCCGCGCATGCGGTCGTAGCCGGTGGCGTTGTCGCCCTCGATCTGGAACCCGACGGGACCACCGGCGATGTCACGAGCACCGAGGTTGGTGGTCATGATGATGACGGTGTTCTTGAAGTCGACGACACGGCCCTGGCCGTCGGTCAGTCGACCCTCCTCCAGGATCTGGAGGAGCGAGTTGAAGATGTCCGGGTGCGCCTTCTCGATCTCGTCGAAGAGGACCACGCTGAACGGCTTGCGGCGCACCTTCTCGGTGAGCTGGCCGCCCTCCTCGAAGCCGACGAACCCGGGAGGGGCGCCGAACAGCCGCGAGACGGTGTGCTTCTCGCCGTACTCCGACATGTCGAGCGAGATCATCGCATTCTCGTCGTCGAAGAGGAACTCGGCGAGCGCCTTGGCCAGCTCGGTCTTCCCGACGCCCGTGGGGCCGGCGAAGATGAACGAGCCCGAGGGGCGCTTGGGGTCCTTGAGGCCCGCGCGGGTGCGGCGGATCGTCCGCGAGAGTGCCGCGATGGCCTCCTCCTGGCCGATGACGCGCTGGTGCAGGGCCTTCTCCATGAAGACGAGCCGCGAGGACTCCTCCTCGGTGAGCTTGAAGACCGGGATGCCCGTCGCCTGGGCGAGGACCTCGGCGATCAGGCCCTCGTCGACCACGCCGGTGGCCTTGACGTCGCCCGACTTCCACTGCTTCTCGAGGCGCAGGCGCTCACCGAGCAGCTGCTTCTCCTCGTCGCGCAGCGACGCGGCCTTCTCGAAGTCCTGGTCCTCGATCGCGGCCTCCTTGGCGGAGCGGACCACGGCGATGCGGTCGTCGAAGTCGCGCAGCTCCGGCGGCGCCGAGAGGATCGAGAGGCGCAGGCGTGCGCCGGCCTCGTCGATCAGGTCGATCGCCTTGTCGGGGAGGAAGCGGTCGCTGATGTAGCGGTCGGCCAGATTGGCCGCCGAGACGATCGCGCCGTCGGTGATGGACACCTTGTGGTGCGCCTCGTAGCGGTCGCGCAGCCCCTTGAGGATGTTGATCGTGTGGGGCAGCGACGGCTCCGCGACCTGGATCGGCTGGAAGCGGCGCTCGAGAGCGGCGTCCTTCTCGAAGTGCTTGCGGTACTCGTCGAGCGTGGTCGCGCCGATGGTCTGCAGCTCGCCGCGGGCGAGCAGCGGCTTGAGGATCGAGGCGGCGTCGATCGCGCCCTCAGCGGCCCCTGCGCCGACGAGGGTGTGGATCTCGTCGATGAAGGTGATGATGTCGCCGCGGGTGCGGATCTCCTTCGTGACCTTCTTCAGGCGCTCCTCGAAGTCACCGCGGTAGCGGGATCCGGCGATGAGCGAGCCGAGGTCGAGCGTGTAGAGCTGCTTGTCCTTCAGCGTCTCGGGCACGTCGCCGCGCACGATCGCCTGGGCGAGGCCCTCGACGACGGCGGTCTTGCCGACGCCGGGCTCGCCGATCAGGACGGGGTTGTTCTTGGAGCGGCGGGAGAGGATCTGCATGACCCGCTCGATCTCCTTCTCGCGCCCGATGACCGGGTCGAGCTTGTTGTCGCGCGCCGCCTGGGTGAGGTTGCGTCCGAACTGGTCGAGGATCTGCGATCCCCCCTGAGGCTGCTGCTGCTCACCGCCCACGGCGACCTGCTCCTTGCCCTGGTAGCCGGAGAGCAGCTGGATGACCTGCTGGCGCACGCGGTTCAGGTCGGCACCGAGCTTGACCAGCACCTGAGCGGCGACGCCCTCGCCCTCGCGGATGAGGCCGAGCAGGATGTGCTCGGTCCCGATGTAGTTGTGGCCGAGCTGCAGCGCTTCGCGCAGGGACAGCTCGAGGACCTTCTTCGCCCGAGGCGTGAAGGGGATGTGGCCGGTCGGCTGCTGCTGCCCCTGGCCGATGATGTCCTGCACCTGCTCGCGCACAGCGTCGAGCGAGATCCCGAGGGACTCGAGCGCCTTGGCGGCCACTCCCTCGCCCTCGTGGATCAGGCCGAGCAGGATGTGCTCCGTGCCGATGTAGTTGTGATTGAGCATCTTGGCCTCTTCCTGGGCCAGGACGACGACGCGCCGCGCGCGATCGGTGAATCTCTCGAACATGCTGTCACTCCCTACAGAACCCGCAGGGGTGGGCTCCGATACGTCGACTGTAACCAGCGCTCCCCCCGGTGAGCAGGCCTGTTCGCCCTGGGCGTGCACGCGATCCGGAGGGGTGCGGGCGGCGGTCCCGTCCACCGGTCCATGCGAAGGCATACACTTCCCGCATGAGCAACCTGGAGGAGCATCCCGACGAGCTCCCCGTCGCCGCGGAGCCGGTCCCTCGCGAGTCCGGCGCGGTCGAGATCCTGGAGGCGCGACTCGTCCCGCTCGGCGGTCCGCGCGCGATCGAGGTGCGCCGCACCCTCCCCCAGCGCTCGCGCTCGACGATCGGCGCATGGTGCTTCGCCGACCACTACGGCCCGGTGCGGCTCGGCGAGGAGGCCGGGATGGACGTCCCGCCGCACCCGCACACCGGCCTGCAGACCGTGAGCTGGCTCTTCGAGGGCGAGATCGAGCACCGCGACAGCGTCGGCAGCCTCGCCGTGGTGCGCCCGGGCGAGCTCAACCTGATGACGGCCGGACGCGGCATCTCGCACTCGGAGGTCTCGACCGGGGGCGCGCCCGTTCTGCACGGGGTGCAGCTCTGGGTCGCGCTGCCCGAGGAGGCGCGGCTCGTCGATCCGTTCTTCGAGCACCACCGCGGCGTGCCCGTGGAGCTGCCCGGCGCGCTGGTGCGCGTCTTCGTCGGAGGGATGCTCGGCGCGTCGGTGCCCGCGAGCACCTTCACTCCGCTGGTCGCCGCGCAGATCGACCTCGAGCCGGGTGCCCGGGTCGAGCTGCCGGTCGAGGAGTCGTGGGAGTACGGCGTGCTCGTCGACGCCGGCCCGGTGGCGGTCGAGGGCGCGGACGTCCCGCGCTCGGACCTCGCCTACTTGGCGCCCGGCCGCTCGCACCTGATGCTGACCGCCGGGGACGCGGGCGCCCGCGTGGTGCTGCTCGGCGGCGAGCCGTTCGCCGAGGAGCTGGTGATGTGGTGGAACTTCGTCGGCCGCAGCCACGACGACGTGGCGGCCGCCCGCGAGCGCTGGCAGTCCGACGTGATCGCCGGGGCGGATCCCGCGGGACCGTTCGGCACCGTCGACGGGTACGGCGGACGCGCGCTCCCCGCGCCCGTGCTGCCGACCGTGCGCCTCAAGCCGCGCCGCCGGGCCTGAGCCGAGACCGTCAGGCCGAGGCGCTCCGAGGCGGGGCCGCCGACGCGGGAGCGCGGAAGTCGCGATGATCCCGCTCGACCACCGCGACTCCCGCGCTCTCACCGGCGCGTCAGGACGCGTCCGACTCCTTCTTCGCGGCGGCCTTCGCAGCGGCCTCGCGATCGGTGGCCTCGGCCGTCTCGCGGAAGGCGCGGCGCGGATCCTGCAGCGCGCTCATCGGCGAGAGGTCGCGCGGAGTGACGGCGTCGACGAGCCAGCCCGTGATGATCCGCCACTTGCGGTCCAGGGTCGGCATCGCCGCTCCGTGGTAGGCGCGGTGGGCGAGCCAGGCGGGGAGGCCGCGCAGCTTCACGCCCTTGATCAGGCCCGCGCCCTTGCCGATGCCGTACTCGGCGACCGTCCCGACGGAGGCGTGGCGGTACTCCTCCACGGTGCCTCCGGTGAGGTCCGCGATGATGTTGCGCGCCAGGAGCTTGGCCTGCCGGACCGCGTTCTGCGCGTTCGGCGGGTAGTACGCGGGCTGCTTCTCGCTGGTGAGGTCCGGCACCTGCGCGCCGTCGCCGGCCGCCCAGGCGCCGCCCACCGGCTCGCCGTCCTCGCGGATGACCCGCAGGCGCGCATCCGCCATGACGTGGCCCTTCGGCCCGCGGGGCGCGTCGGTCGCGTCGAGGATCGGGTTCGGCTTCACGCCGGCGGTCCACACGATCGTGGCCGTCGGGATGCGCTCGCCCGAGGAGAGCTCCACGACGCCGTCCTCGCAGGAGGGCATCGTCGTCTTCAGGTGCACGTGCACGCCGCGCGAGCGGAGGTGGTCGAGCGTCCACTTCGAGAGCTCGGGACCGACCTCGGGGGCGACCCGGTCCAGCGCCTCGACGAGGTGCCAGGTCACGTCGCCCATCGAGAGGGAGGGCTGTGCGGCGAGGGTCTTGCGGCTGAGGTCGAGCAGCTCGCTCAGCGCCTCGACGCCGGTGTAGCCGCCGCCGACGAAGACGAAGGTGAGCAGGCGCCGGCGCTCGGCGGGATCGGTGGTGAGCGCCGCCTCCGCGATGTTCTCGATGACGCGGTCGCGCAGGTGCGCCGCCTCCTCCACCGTCTTGAAGCCGATGCCGTGCTCGGCGAGGCCCGGCGTGGGGAACGTGCGGGTGACTGCTCCGAGCGCGAAGACGACCTGGTCGAACTCGATCGTGCGGGTGGAGCCGTCCATCGCGGCGACGGTGGCGCTGCGCTCGGCGAGGCTCACGCCGGTGATCGCGCCGCGGATCACGCGGGTGCGCTTGAGCGCGGAGACCAGCGGCACCGTGACGTGGCGCGGCTGGACGTGCCCGCCGGCGACCTCGGGCAGCAGCGGCTGGTAGGTCATGTAGGGGTTCGGCTCGACGACGGTGACGTCGATCGGCGCCTCCCCCCGTCTCTTCTCGAGGCCCCAGGCCGTGTACAGGCCGACGTAGCCGCCGCCGAGGATGAGGATGCGCGTCGTACGGGATGCCGTCATGTCCGTTCCCTTCTCGAACCCGGCGCCGGGCAGGCGGAACCGGATGGTGCTGAGGACGCTCCGACGCTACGCGGGGCGCGGCGGCCCGCACAGGGACTTGCGCGACGAGTCGGGGCCGCGCATCCTCCGCCTGCGGGCGGACGGGAGCCGCGCTACTGCAGCGCCGAGGTGAGCCGCGCCAGGTTGTCGAGCAGGGTCGAGCGGAGCGGCTGCTGCCGCCACTCGCGGAGGGTCAGCTCACGGGAGTGCTCGCGGTAGTCCTGCTGCACCTGGCGCAGATCCTCGACGAACTCCGAGCCGCGCACCATCAGCGAGACCTCGAGGTTGAGCGTGAAGGAGCGCATGTCCATGTTGCTCGAGCCGATCACGGCGACGTCGTCGTCGATCGTGAAGTGCTTCGCGTGCAGGATGGTCGGCTTGCGGTACATCCAGATGCGCACGCCCGCGGTCAGCAGCGTCTCGTAGTACGAGCGCTGGGCGTGGTAGACCACGGCCTGGTCGCCGATCTCGGAGACGAAGAGCTCCACGTGCACGCCCCGCCGGGTCGCCGTCGTGATCGCGTAGAGCATCGCCTCGTCGGGCACGAAGTACGGGCTGGTGATGATGATCGACTTCTGCGCCGAGTAGAGCAGCGTCAGGAACAGGCGCAGGTTGTTCTCGCCCTCGAACCCCGGGCCGCTCGGCACCACCTGGCAGTCGATGGTGTCGCGCTGCTGCAGCGCCTCCATCGGCTCCGACTCCCGCAGGAGCAGCTCGTCGGTCTCGCTGTACCAGTCGGTGATGAAGATGGCGTTGATGCCCTGCACCACCGGCCCCTCGAGGCGCACCATCAGGTCGTGCCAGTGCAGGCCGCGGCGGATGTTGCCGCGCTTGTTGTAGCTGGAGTCGACGACGTTCTGCGAGCCCATGAAGGCCGCGTTGCCGTCGACGATCAGCAGCTTGCGGTGGTTGCGCAGGTCCGGCCGCTGGTACTGCCCGCGCCACGGCCGCACGGGGAGCATGTACGACCACGAGGCGCCCGCCCGCTCGAGGGCGCGCAGCCGGCGGTGGGTGCCGCTGTAGTAGCCGGGCACGCGGATCGACGCGATGTGGTCGAGGAGGATCCGCACCCGCACCCCGCGGGCCACCGCGCGGTCGAGCGCGTCGAAGAAGGGCGCGGTGGTCGAGTCGGCGGCGAGGATGTAGAACTCGCAGTGCACGTACCGGCGGGCGCGGTCGATCTCGGCGGCCATCGCGCGGATGGTCTGCTCGTAGTCGCCCTGGAGGCGCGCGTCGTTCCCGCCGACCAGCGGCATCGCGCCGAGGTTGCGGTTGAGGGTGACCACCGACTCCAGCCACTGCGGCCACGGGTGCTCCCGGGCGACGCGGTCGATGCCGTCGGTCGACTCCAGGATGAACCGGTTGATCTCCTGCTGCTTCCGGCGGCGCTTGCGCGGCAGCCGGTAGCTCCCGATGAAGAGGAACAGCAGGATGCCGACGTACGGGATCAGGAAGATCGCCATCAGCCAGGCGAGGCCGGTGGTCGGACGGCGGTTCCGCGGCACGACGATCACGGCGATCACGCGGACCACGAGCTCGACGACGACGGCCGCGATCGGGAGGATCACGGCCCAGTCGGGTGCGGGCACCGCGCCTCCTCGTTCGTCGTGCGGAGCCGCTCAGCGGGCGCGGGAGGCACCCGCGCGGCGGCGGTGGTCAGGAGGCGTCGCGGGGAGGCAGGCCGCGGCGCTCGCGCTCGCGGGCCTCGATGCGGTCGTACGCGCGGCGCTCGTTGCGGTCCGAGCGGATGAGGGCGCGCATCACGAACCAGAAGATGGCTCCGACCGTGATCGTCGGCACGAGGGCCCACAGCCCCTGGTTCCACAGCTCCCAGTCCATGCGGCGATCCTACCCGCGGCACCGGCGCGGGAGCCGTGAGCCCGGAGGCCCGTGCGCCCAGCGGCCTTCGCGGGCGCTGGGCGCTACTGGCTCTCGACCGACTTGTTCAGCGCCGCGGCATCGGAGTTGAGGCCCTCCAGCTCCGAGCGCAGGCCGTCGTACACGGCGATGTCCGCGTCGATGGCGGCGCGGGTGGCATCGACGGCCTGGCTGCGGGCGAGCAGATCGGCGCGCTCCGTCTCGAACTCGGCCGTCGATCCGAAGTCGCCGCTGTCGGCGCGCGAGTTGAAGTCGTCGATCTCGACGTTGAGCGCGTCGTACTCGGCGTTGTTCGCGTCGACCCGCGCCGTGAGGTCGGCGTACATCGTCTCGATCCGGGAGACCAGGTCCTCGATGCGGTTCTCGAGATCGGTGAAGACCGCCTCGTAGCGGGCGTTCAGGCCCACGACGACCGAGCGGTCGTCGAAGAACTCGGCGTAGTGCGCCTCGAGCGCCGGCGGCAGGTCGGCCACCTCGGTCCCCAGGATCGAGTGCAGCTCGTTGACGCGCTCCCCGAGGCCGCCGGTGCGGTACAGCTCGAGGCGCTCGGCGATCGTGCCGTCCTGCGGGAGGGTCTCGTACGCGGCCTCGAGCTCGTCGCCCAGCTCGGCCTGCTCCTCCGCGTCGAGCCGCACCCACGCGGCGTGCAGCATCTCGTGCGCCGCCGTCACGTCGCGGATCCCGTCGAGGTCGGGGTTGGCGACGTCCGAGATGTAGATGCTGGTGCCGGTGTAGCAGCCGAGGACGATGTCGTCGGAGGCACCGTAGCCGCAGAGGTCGTTGAAGCCGGCGGTCGGCTCGACCGACGGGCTCGACGCGTAGTAGAGGGCGCGGCCGCGGTCGGACATGGCGGTCCGCTCCGCGAAGCCGGCGATCGTGGGGTCGGGCGTGAACGCCTCGGCCGCTCGCCGGTCGGCCAGCGCGGTGCCGACGTCGCCGGAGGAGGTGAGGACGCTCGCGGCGACCGCGGTCCCCACACCGAACTGCGCGATCGTGAGGACGCCCGCCGCGACGGCCGCGACGATGCTCGATGCCCTGACCATGTCTCCCCCTCGGCTCCTGCGACCCTACTTGACGAGCGGGAACAGGATCGTCTCGCGGATCCCGAGCCCGGTGATCGCCATCAGGAGGCGGTCGATGCCCATGCCCATGCCGCCGGTGGGGGGCATGCCGTGCTCGAGGGCGCGGAGGAAGTCCTCGTCCAGGCGCATCGCCTCGTCGTCGCCCGCGGCGGCCTGGCGGGCCTGCTCGACGAAGCGCTCGCGCTGCACGACCGGGTCGATCAGCTCGGAGTAGCCGGTGGCCAGCTCGAAGCCGCGGACGTAGAGGTCCCACTTCTCGACGACGCCCGGGATGCTGCGGTGCGCGCGCACGAGCGGCGAGGTGTCGACGGGGAAGTCCATCACGAAGGTCGGACGCGTCAGGCCGCCCTTCACGAAGTGCTCCCACAGCTCCTCGACGTACTTGCCGTGCGTGGGGACGTGCACCTCGACGCCCTCGCGCGCGGCGAGGGTCTCGAGCTCGGCGAGCTCCGTCTCCGGCGTGATCGCGATGCCGGCCGCGAGCGACAGGCTCTCGTACATCGAGATGCGGTCCCACCGGCCGCCGAGGTCGAACTCGGTGCCGTCGGCCCAGGTGACCACGTGCGAGCCCGCGACGGCCTGGGCCGCGTTCTGGATCAGCTCCTGGGTCAGGTCGGCGATCGAGTTGTAGTCGCCGTACGCCTGGTAGGCCTCGAGCATCGCGAACTCGGGCGAGTGCGTGGAGTCCGCGCCCTCGTTGCGGAAGTTGCGGTTGATCTCGAAGACCCGGTCGATGCCGCCGACGACGGCGCGCTTGAGGTAGAGCTCGGGCGCGATGCGCAGGTACAGCTCGGTGTCGAACGCGTTCGAGTGCGTGGCGAAGGGGCGGGCGGAGGCGCCGCCGTGCATCACCTGCAGCATCGGGGTCTCGACCTCGAGGAACTCGTGCGAGGCGAAGGTGTCGCGGAGAGAGGCGTTCACGCGGGCGCGGGTGACGACCGTCTCGCGGGCCTGGGGGCGCACGATCAGGTCGAGGTAGCGCTGGCGCATCCGGGTCTCGTCGCCGAGCTCGTTGTGCAGGTTCGGCAGCGGCAGGATCGCCTTCGCGGCGATCGTCCACTCCGACACCCACACGCTCAGCTCGCCGCGCTTGCTCGAGACGACCTCGCCCTCGACGAAGAGGTGGTCGCCCAGGTCGACGAGCTCCTTCCACGCCGCCAGCGACTCCTCGCCCACGTCGCCGAGCGAGACCATGGCCTGGATCCGCTCGCCGTCGCCGGC
The DNA here is from genome assembly GCF_002931705.1 of Rathayibacter sp. AY1C5. Lineage (NCBI taxonomy): Bacteria > Bacillati > Actinomycetota > Actinomycetes > Micrococcales > Microbacteriaceae > Rathayibacter > Rathayibacter sp. AY1C5. Next base: position 129,342 of record NZ_PSWD01000002.1, on the reverse strand, counting down.
CTGCAGCGTCGCGAAGCAGAGCTTGCCCGTGTTGCGCTGGAACACCACGCGGCCCGCGAGGCCGACGCGCTCGCCGGTCTTCACGTCCGGCTCGATGCCCTCGTGTCGCGCCCGGACGGCCGCGATGGTGTCGGTGACTCCGACCGCGACGGGGTAGGCGCCGGCGCCGAGGTCGTCGCCCGCGAGCTCGAGCAGGCGCTCGCGCTTGGCGAGGCGGACGGCCTTCTGCTCGGAGGCCTCCTGCTGCGCGGCCCGCTCGGCGGCGGCCTGCTCGGCGGCGGACTGCTCGGCGGCGGGGGTCGTGGTCTCGGGGACGTCGGGGGTGTCGGCCATGAGGGGTCGCGGTGCTTTCGGTTCGGGGCGGACGGCCGCGATCAGGCGAGCAGGATCGGGGCGTTGTCGAGGAGGCGGGTGGTGCCGACGATCGCGGCGACGAGCACGAGTGCCGGGCCGCGGTGGTCGGCGTCGACCGGGAGGAGCGTCGCGGGATCCACGACGACGAGGTAGTCCAGCTTAACGAGCGGCTCGGCGTGCGCGACGGCCTCGGCGGCCTCGATCGCCGCGGCGGCACCGCGGTCCGCGGCTTCCGCGGCGGCCGCGAGGAGGCGCGGCAGCACGAGGCCCGCGCGGCGCTGCTCCTCGTCGAGGTAGCGGTTGCGGCTGGAGCGGGCGAGCCCGTCCTCCTCCCGCACGATGCCGACGCCCTCGATCTCCACGGGCAGGTCGAGGTCGCGGACCATGCGGCGCACGAGGAACAGCTGCTGCGCGTCCTTCTGCCCGAAGACCGCGACGTGCGGCTGGGCGATGCTCAGGAGCTTGGCGACGACGGTGAGCATCCCGTCGAAGTGGCCCGGCCGCGCGCGCCCCTCGTAGAGGCCGCCGACCTCGCCCGCGACGACCCGCGTCGAGGACGGCCCGTCGGGATACATCTCGGCGACTCCCGGAGCGAAGAGGAGGTCGGCCCCGGCCGCGTCGAGCAGGGCGGTGTCGCCCTCGAGGTCGCGCGGGTAGCGGTCCAGATCCTCGGTCGGGCCGAACTGCAGCGGATTCACGAACACCGACACGACGACGACGTCGGCCAGCTCGCGCGCCCGCTCGACGAGGGCGAGGTGCCCGGCGTGCAGGGCGCCCATCGTCGGCACGAGCGCGATGCCCCGACCGGCCCGCCGCGCCTCCTGCAGCCGCTCGCGGAGGTCGCCGATGCGGTGGACGGTGCTGATCACCCGACGATGCTACCGGCGGTCCCGCGGCCACCGGGGCCCTCGACACCGGGACGCCGCGCTCCTCCGCGAGGCGCCGCCTCCCGAGCGGCGTCCCACCCGGGGAGCGGCGTCACGAGCGGCGCCGCGCGTCAGCCCGCCGCCCGGCGCAGGGCGTCATCGACGGAGGAGCGGACGAGGCTGGAGAGGAAGAAGCCCGGCTTCTCGACGCCGATGCCCGCCAGCAGGCCCGCCGCCTGGTCGACGATCGCGGTCGAGAAGGTCGTGGCGGTCGAGACGGCCTCCGCGTAGGCGGCGCGGTCCGACTCCGCCACGGTCACCGGCTCCCCGCCCATCTCGACCACCAGCGCCTGCGCGATCGGCAGCACCGGGCCCGGCGCCGACACGGCGAAGTAGGTCTCGGCGAGGCGCGCCAGGTCGAGGCTGGTGCCGCTGAAGGCCATCGCCGGGTGGACTGCCAGGGGGATGACCCCGGAGGCGAGCGCCGGAGCGAGCACCCCGTAGCCGTGCTCAGGCGCCGTGTGCAGCACCAGCTGGCCGGGCTGCCACGCTCCGGTCGCGGCGAGCCCCGCGACGAGGGCGGCGATCTCGCTCCCGGGGACGGCGACGATCACCAGCTCGCTGCGCTCGACGAGCTCGGGGATCGCGAGCACGGGGACTCCGGGGAGCAGCGCATCGGCGCGCTCGCGGCCGCTCTCGCTGGTGGTGGCGATCCCGATCACGGCGTGGCCGGCCCCGGCGAGCGCGGCACCGAGCACCGGGCCCACGCGTCCGGCACCGATCACGCCGACGCCCAGGCGTCCGTCGCGGCGGTTCTCAGGCATGCGGTTCCCCCTCCGGAGCGGGCCAGTCGGGCAGGGCGGGTGCGGCCGCCCGCCGCCCCCACTGGTGGCTCGCGTCGCGGTCGGCGGCCCGCACTCCGGCCGTCGCGAGGCTCTCGAAGAAGGCGAGTCCGTCGGCTGCGCTCATCACCGGCACGAGCGGAGTGACGGGGCCGGCCACCGTGTGCACGCGCGCCGAGGCCAGCCCGAGCAGGCGCTGGAGCGGTCCCTGCTGGACCCCGACGCTCTGCATTCGCGCCAGGGGCACCACGGCGACCCGCCGCCAGACCGCTCCGCTGCGCAGGATCGCGACCTCGTCCGTCAGCCGGTACCCGGTCCTCCGGAACGAGAAGGGGCGGAGCCACACCGCCGAGCGCGGCGCCCGGGTGAAGCCGGCCGCGTCGCGGTGCCGGAGCGCGTCTCCGACGGGCGTCGACTCCGCTCCCTCGGCCGGTCCGGGCAGCAGGAGGGCGAGGACGCGCTCGACGGCGGCGAGGTCGCCGACGGGCAGGATCGTGGTGTTCGGCTCGCCGTTCGCCCCGCGGGAGGCCGCGTGGCCGGCGCGGTCGATCCGCACCTGCCACCAGCCGAAGGGGCGCCAGAGCAGCGGCTGCGTGATCTCGACGGCGTGGATCCGGCCGGGCGGAATCGTGTCGCTGCTGGTCGAGAGCACGCCGTAGCCGACCCGCACGCCGTCGGGCGTCGCGGCGATCGAGTACCGGAGCGAGCGCACGAACTGGCGGACGTAGTAGCTGCCCGAGCCGATCAGGCCCGGCAGGATCGCGAAGAGCACGTAGGGCGAGCCGTAGACGGCGACGAACACCACGGCGACGACCGAGGCTGCCAGGAACAGCGTGAAGCCGCTGAAGACGAGCGAGCCGAGGAGCCGGCCCGGCGGGATCGAGACGACCGACTCGGGCGGCGTCTCGTCCTGAGGCTCGCCGAACTCCTCCAGCCGGCGCGCCAGAAACCCGCCCGCCGGAGCCGCACCGTCGACCGTCGCCTCCCGCTCGCGCACCCCGGACGCGAGCCGCAGGATGTCGCGGCGCAGGGCGTCCACCAGCCGCGAGCCGAGGTACGACAGCTGGACGTTCGCGTCCTGCCCGGCCACGCTCACCTCGAGCTTCGCGGCCCCGAACAGCCGGGCGAACAGCGGACGCTGCACCGCGATGCCCTGGATGCGGTCCAGCCGCGCCCGCCGGTTGGTCCGGAAGAGCACGCCGGAGCGCACCTCGACGACCTCGTCGGTGATGCGGAAGGTGTGCATCCGCCAGGACAGCCAGAACGCGAAGACGGCGACCGCCAGGCCCACCGCGACCGCCAGCAGCGCCCAGCCGACGAGGCCGCGGCGCAGCAGCTCGTCGACCGGATCGCCGCTCTCGAAGCCCTCCGGCCCGGGCAGGAACAGCTCGACCAGGCGCTCGCGGAGGTTCGTGATCACGATGCCGAGGACGACCAGCAGGCCGATCCCGCCCTTGAGGACCGGGGTCGCGGGATGGAGGCGGTGCCACTCCCCGTCGGCCAGGTCCGTCTCGACGGCGCGGAGCTCGGTCACAGGCCGGCCCGGCGCGACTCGGCGAGCTCGACCAGGCGGTCGCGGAGCTCCTCCGCGTCCTGCTCGGCCAGGCCCGGGATGCTGACGCCGGTAGCCGCGGCGGCGGTGACGAAGCGGAGGTCGGCGAGGCCGAGCGCCCGGGCGAGCGGCCCGCGGTTGACGTCGATGAGCTGCATCCGCCCGTACGGCACCGACACGAAGCGCTGGAACATGATGCCGCGGCGGAAGAGGAGGTCGTCCTGGCGCAGGAGGTAGCCGTAGGCGCGCGCACGGCGCGGGGCCACGATCAGGAGGGTCACCGCGAGGGCGGCCGCGGCGGCCAGCGGGATCCAGCCCCACGGCAGGCCGATCAGCATCAGCACCACGGGCACGGCGAGCAGCAGCACGCTCGACACGACGGCCGACACGATCTCGACCGCGACGTACCGGGGCGAGACGCGGCGCCACTCCCCCGTGATGTCGAGGCGGTCCCGCCGGCGTCCCCTCGCGTCGCGGCGGGTCGTCGGCGACGCGTCCTCGGGCTCGGCGGGCATGGCGTCGTCCTCACTGCCCGCGGCGGTCCGGGCGTCGGCGTCAGGCGTGGTTCACCTCGCCGACGGCGGTGTCGTCGTCGTCGCTCGGCGGGATGGTGCACAGGTGCTCGGCGACCAGGCCGGCCACCAGCAGGACGAGCGCACCCACGATGGTCGCGACGTCCTGCCACACGGAGCCTAGCGAAGGGATCGCACGGCTCAGCAGGTACACCAGGATGCCGCCGGAGGCTCCGAGCAGCAGAGCACCGACGTGGCTGGACGCCTTCGCCAGCACCACGACGCGCATCGCCCGGAACGGATCGATGGGCCGGTGCAGCGTGCCCTTCGTGGCGCGGTGGATCGGGACGGCGAAGCCGAGCACGAGGGCCGCGACCACGATCAGGGTCAGCGGAACCGTCAGCGGCGGGATGAGCACGGGGCGGCCGGCGGCGGCGATCGCGAGGTCGAGGAGGAACCCCGCGACGGCCCCGGCGAGGCCGAGTCCGAGCAGGGTGCTGATGCGGGTGCGCCTCACGGGGTCCTGCTCTCGGGGTCGGCGGTGCTGCCGCGGGCGGAGTCGCGCCCCGGCCAGGTCAGCCCGGCCGGGTGGTCGGTCACGCGGTCGGTCGCCCGTGCGCGCAGCTCGGCCACGGGTCCGGCCCCGGGAAGGACCGCCGCCGGCTCGACGTCGAGCCACGGCTCGAGCACGAACGCCCGCTCGGCCGCCCGCGGGTGCGGGAGGGTCAGGTGCGCGTCGTCGCGGAGCACGCCGCCGACCGCGATCACGTCGATGTCGAGGGTCCGGTCGCCCCAGCGCTCCTCGCCCTCGCCGCGGATCCGGCCGCCGGCCGATTCGATCGCCGCCGTCGCCGCGAGCAGGTCGTCGGGCTCGAGGACGGTCGAGCCGGTCACGACCGCGTTGAGGTAGCCGGGCGCGTCCTCGTCGACGCCCTCGGGCTTCCACGCGGGCGACTCGACGACCTTGGACACCGCCTCGATGCGCAGGCCCGGCGTCGTGGCGAGGGCCCGCAGCGCCTCCTCGAGGTGCGCGAGGCGGTCGCCGAGGTTGCTGCCGAGCGCGAGCACGACGTGGCGCACCGGGCGGACGCGCTCCTGCCGCGGCCTCACGAGCGGGTCCTCGTGATCTGCACGGCGACGTCCTCGAAGGGCAGCGGGATCGGCGCGTCCGGCTTGTGGACGGTGATGCGGACGACGTCGGCGGCGGGGAAGCCCAGGGCGACCCGGGCGAGGCGCTCGGCCAGGGTCTCGATGAGGTCGACCGGGTCGCGGGTCACCGCGTCGGCCAGGGCGATCGCGAGCTCGCCGTAGTGCACCGTCTCGGCCAGCGCGTCGCCCTCGGCCGCCGGCGCGGTGTCGAGCCAGACCGTCGCGTCGATCACGAAGTCCTGGCCGTTCTCGCGCTCGAAGTCGAAGACGCCGTGGTGCGCGCGCACGCGCAGCCCGGTGAGGGTGATGGAGTCGCGCACGGCGAGGGCGGCGGGGTCGATCGCGGTCACGGGGTCTCCTCCTGGAGTCGGGCGGCGAGGGCCAGGGCACGGGCGGACGAGCGGACGTCGTGGACCCGGACGCCCCAGGCGCCGTGCTCGGCGGCGATGAGGCTCAGCATGGCGGAGACCTCGTCGCGCTCGGCGGCCGGGGCGCCGGCGGGGGCGAACGGAGCGAGGAACCGCTTGCGCGAGTGGCCGACCAGGACCGGGAAGCCCAGCGAGACGATCGCGTCGAGCCCGGCCAGCAGCGCCCAGTCGTGCGCGCCGACCTTCGCGAAGCCGAGGCCCGGGTCGAGCAGGAGGCGGTCGTCCCGGATCCCGGCCTCACGGGCGGCGTCGACGCGGCGCGCGAGCTCGCCGCGGACGTCCGCCACCACGTCGCCGTAGGAGGCGAGAGCGGTCATGCCCGCGCTGTGCCCGCGCCAGTGCATCGCGATGTAGACGGCGCCGCGCTCGGCGACGAGCGGGAGCATCCGCGGATCGGCGAGGCCGCCGGAGACGTCGTTGACGACGACGGCGCCCGCGTCCAGAGCGGCCTCCGCCGTGGCGGCGCTCATCGTGTCGATGCTGACGCGCACCCCCTCCGCGGCGAGGGCGCGGACGACGGGCAGCACTCGGCCCTGCTCGGCGGCGGAATCGACGCGCGCCGCACCGGGGCGGGTGCTCTCGCCGCCGACGTCGACCAGATCCGCGCCGAACGCGGCGGGTCCGTCCCCGGCGGGCCGGGTCAGGTCGAGGCCGTGGCGGACGGCGTCGTCGACGGACAGCCAGCGGCCGCCGTCGCTGAACGAGTCCGGAGTGACGTTGAGGATCCCGAGGAGCGCGGCGCGTCCGGTCGGCGTGAGGTCGGCGACGGTGGTGGCCACGTCACTCCCCCCGCGCGGCGCCGATCAGCGCGATGATCTCGGCGCGGGCGGCCGGGTCGGCGAGGGAGCCGCGGGCGGCGACCGTCACGGTCGAGCTCGCGGTCTGGCGCGGCCCGCGCATCCGCACGCAGCCGTGCTCGGCGTCGACCACGACGAGCACTCCCTCGGGAGCGAGGCCCTGCTCGAGCGCGTCGGCGATCTGCTCGGTCATCCGCTCCTGGATCTGCGGTCGCGACGCGACCGTCTCGACCACGCGCGGCAGCCGGCCGAGGCCGACGACCCGCTCGCGCGGCCGGTAGGCGATGTGCGCGACGCCGAGGAACGGCAGGAGGTGGTGCTCGCAGACGGAGCGGAAGGCGAGGTCGCGCACGACCACCGTCTGGTCGAGCGGCGACTCCTGGCCGCCCTCGACCACCGCGAACGTCTCGGTCAGCTGGGCCGCGGCGTCGTCGTCGAACCCGCCGAAGAACTCCTCGTACGCCTCGGCGAACCGCCGCGGCGTGTCGAGGAGTCCCTCGCGGCCCGGGTCGTCCCCGATGGCCGCGAGGATCTCGGCGACGGCCGCCTCGATGCGCGCCTTGTCGACGGGCACGCGCGCGCTACGCCGTCGCGGGGCGCGGGTTGATCAGCGGCGGGCGCTTCGGCGCGACCTCGTCGGCACCAGCGGAGGAGACTCCCCCGTCGGTCGCACCCGAGTCGATCGGCGCCTTGGCGACCGGGACCGCGATGGGCGGCAGGTCGGACAGGGGGCGCTTGTCGCTCGAGAGCCACTGCGGGCGCTCGTCGATGCGGCGGACGTCCTTGAAGATCTCGGCCAGCTGGTCGTGGTCGAGCGTCTCCTTCTCGAGCAGCTCCATCGCGAGGCGGTCGAGGATGTCGCGGTTGTCGTTGATGACCTGCCACGCCTCGTCGTGCGCCTGCTCGATGAGCTGGCGCGTCTCGGCGTCGACCGTCTCGGCGATCTGCTCGGAGTAGTCGCGCTGGTGGCCCATGTCGCGGCCGAGGAACATCTCGCCCGACGACTGGCCGAGCTTGACCGCTCCGACGTTCGCGGACATGCCGTAGTCGGTGACCATCTTGCGGGCGATGGAGGTCGCCTTCTCGATGTCGTTCGACGCTCCGGTGGTGGGGTCGTGGAAGACGATCTCCTCCGCGACGCGGCCGCCCATCGCGTACGTGAGCTGGTCGAGGAGCTCGTTGCGGGTCGTGGAGTACTTGTCCTCCAGCGGGAGCACCATCGTGTAGCCGAGGGCGCGACCGCGCGGAAGGATCGTGACCTTGGTCACGGGGTCGGTGTGGCGCATCGCCGCCGCCGCCAGAGCGTGTCCGCCCTCGTGGTAGGCGGTGATCAGCTTCTCCTTGTCGCGCATGACCCGCGTGCGGCGCTGCGGCCCCGCGATGACGCGGTCGATGGCCTCGTCGAGCGCGCGGTTGTCGATCAGCTGCGCGTTGGAGCGGGCGGTGAGCAGCGCGGCCTCGTTGAGGACGTTGGCCAGGTCGGCGCCGGTGAAGCCCGGGGTCTTGCGGGCGACGACCTCGAGGTCGACTCCGCCGGCGAGCGGCTTGCCGCGGCCGTGGACCTCGAGGATCCGCTTGCGGCCGAGCAGGTCGGGGGCGTCGACGCCGATCTGGCGGTCGAAGCGGCCCGGACGCAGCAGTGCGGGGTCGAGGATGTCGGGGCGGTTCGTCGCCGCGATCAGGATGACGTTCGTCTTGACGTCGAAGCCGTCCATCTCGACCAGCAGCTGGTTGAGGGTCTGCTCGCGCTCGTCGTGACCGCCGCCCATCCCGGCGCCGCGGTGGCGGCCGACGGCATCGATCTCGTCGACGAAGATGATGGCCGGCGAGTTCTCCTTCGCCTGCTGGAACAGGTCGCGGACACGGCTCGCGCCGACGCCGACGAACATCTCGACGAAGTCCGATCCGGAGATGGAGTAGAAGGGGACGCCCGCCTCGCCCGCGACCGCGCGCGCCAGCAGGGTCTTGCCGGTGCCGGGAGGGCCGTAGAGCAGGACGCCCTTCGGGATGCGGGCGCCGACGGCCTGGAACTTCGCGGGCTCCTTGAGGAACTCCTTGATCTCGTGCAGCTCCTCGATCGCCTCGTCGGCGCCGGCGACATCGCCGAACGTGACCTTGGGCGACTCCTTCGAGACGAGCTTCGCCTTCGACTTGCCGAACTGCATGACGCGGTTGCCGCCGCCCTGCATGCCCGAGAGCATCAGCCAGAAGAACGCGCCGATCAGCAGGATGGGGAGCAGGAAGCCGAGAGCCGAGAGGAACCAGTTGGTCTGCGGGACCTCGTCGTTGTAGCCGGTGCTGCCGAGATCGGCCGCGGACACCGCGTCGACGACCTCCGCGCCGCGAGGGGCCACGTAGTAGAACTGCACCTGCGTGCCGTTGTCGCCGTCGGCCTGCTTGAGCGTGAGATCGACGCGCTGCTCGCCGTCCACGATCTTCGCCGAGTCGACCTTGCCGTCCTTCAGGAGGTCGAGACCCTCCTGCGTCGTGACCGGCCGGAAGCCGGACATGGTGATCAGCGAGGAGCCGATCCACACCGCGACGATCGCCAGGACGACGTAGAGGATGGGACCCCGGAAGATGCGCTTCACGTTCATGCTTGTTGCGGGTGCGACACCCGGCGCCTTTCTGACGAGGAGATTGTGCCTGCCAGGCTACCTCCCGCACTCTGAGCGCCGCCCACGCGTTCGCCGTGGGCCGAACGGCCGCGGGCTGTGTGGTCCGGCGGGGATGCGGCGGGCCGCATCCCCGCGCGCGGTCGGCTTCGCGAGATGGTGCGTTTCGCAGAGCGGGGTGCGTCGGACTGCCGGGAAACGCTGGCACGCGTTTCCCGGTCCGCGTCCTCTGCCTTGCGGGTGGAGGTCGCGGGGATCGGCGCTTCGGCGGTGGGGACGCGCCGTGAGAGCGCAGGAGTTGTCGCACTCGAGCTCGACAGCGACGACTACTGCGGTCTCGGGAGGGCGAGGGTGTCCGAGCGGGGCGCGCCGCGAGAGCGCAGGAGTTGTCGCACTCGAGCTCGACAGCGACGACTACTGCGGTCTCGGGAGGGCGAAGGTGTCCGAGCAGGGCGCGCCGCGAGAGCGCAGGAGTTGTCGCACTCGAGCTCGACAGCGACAACTACTGCGGTCTCGGTGGGGGGCGAAGGTGTCCGGGCGGGGCGCGCCGCGAGAGCGCAGGAGTTGTCGCACTCGAGCTCGACAGCGACGACTACGGCGGTCTCGGAGGGGGCGAAGGTGTCCGGGCGGGGCGTGCCGCGACGAGGGGCAGCAGGCGCGGACGGACCGGGACCGCCCGGCCGGGTCAGGCCGACTCGAGGAGGGGCTCCGGGTCGCGGAGGGCGGGCACGAGGCCGCGGCGGCGGCGGGCGGCGGCCAGCACGGTCACGGCGAGCGCCCCGACCAGCCAGAGCACGAGCACCAGGACCGCGTGCGCGACTCCGATGCTGCCGCCGGCGATCAGCGAGCGGAACGCCTCCACCGTCCAGGTCAGCGGCAGCACCCCGTGGATGGCCTGGAAGAAGGCGGGCGCGGTCTCGACCGGGTAGGTGCCTCCGGCCGAGGACAGCTGCAGCACGATCATCAGCAGCGCCAGGAACCGGCCCGGGGCGTCCAGCAGCGCGATCAGCGCCTGGTTGATCGCCACGAAGGTGAGGCTCGTGAGCACGGCGATCCCGATCAGCCCGGGCAGGTTCGACGCCTCGACGCCCACTCCGAAGCGGATGACGAGCGCGGCCAGGACGCCCTGGGCGACCGCCATCAGCGCGCCGGGCAGGTAGCTGCGCAGCGCGATGACCCAGGCGGGCCGGCGCGTGGCGAGGAGGCGGGAGCTGAGCGGGGCGCTCATCAGGTAGAAGGCGAGCGCGCCGACCCAGAGCGCGAGGGCCATGAAGTAGGGCGCGAGGCCGTAGCCGTAGGACGGCACGCGGTTCATCCGCTCGGCGTCGATCCCGACCGGGGCGGCCGCGACGGTGCTGAGCTCCTGCGCCTGCTCGCCGGTGTAGGTGGGCACGTCGTCCGCGCCGTCCGAGAGCTTCGTGTCGAGGGTGCGCGATCCGGAGGCGAGGGAGTCGATCCCGTCGGCGAGGTCCAGCGAACCGGTGGCCGCGTCGGCCGAGCCGGTCGCGGCGGTCTCGGCGCCGTCCGCGAGGTCCGACGCGCCCGTCGCGAGGGCGGCCGTCCCGGAGGCGAGGTCGGAGGCGCCGGCGGCCGCGGAGGCGATCCCGCTGGTGAGCGGGCCGACCGCGCCGGAGAGGGTGTCCACTCCGCCGGCGACCTGGGCGGCTCCGCCGTCGAGGGTCGCGGCTCCCTGGGCGAGGGCCTGCGCACCGGTCTGCAGCTTCTGGGCGCCGTCGGCGGCGGAGGTCGCCCCGGTGGACAGAGCGGCGGTGCCGGTCGCGAGGTCGGCGGCTCCGCTCGAGACCGTGGCGGCACCGGCGGCGAGCGCCGTCAGTCCGCTGCCGTCGTCGCCGACGAGCGCGGTCGCACCGGAGGCGAGCGTCTGCGCGCCCGCGTCCGCCGAGGCGGCTCCGCCCGCGAGAGCGGCCGCACCCTGCTCGAGGGCGGTCAGCTCGGCCACGCGCTGGGCATCGGACAGCGAGTCGTACCGCGAGAGCAGGGAGGCGAGGCCGGAGTCGACTCCGGTCGCTCCGGTGGCGAGTTGCGGAGTGGCGGTCGCGAGCGCTCCCGCGCCGGTCGCGAGCTGCTGGGCTCCTGCGAGGGCCTTCCCCGCTCCGTCGGAGAGGGAGGCGGACCCGGTGGCCAGCGCCTCGGCGCCGGACGCCGCCGAGGCCGCGCCGTCCTTCAGGGTCGACGTCCCCGCGGCGAGGTCGGCGGCGCCCGAGGCGAGCGACGCCGCTCCGCCGTCGAGCTGCTGGGCGCCGTCGGCGACCGTGCGGGCTCCCGTGTCGAGCGCCGCCGCCTGGTCGGGCAGCTGACCGGTCCCGCTCGCGATCCGCTGGAGTCCCGACGAGAGGTCGGACGCTCCGGAGGCCGCGCTCCCCGCGCCCGAGCGGAGGGAGTCGGCGCCGGTCGCCAGCTGCGCGGTGCCGTCCTGCAGCTGCGCGAGCCCGACGACCAGCTCGGAGGAGCCGGACGCGGCGGTCCCGGCGCCGTCCGCCAGCTGAGCGGCGCCGTCGGCCGCCTGCTCGAGGCTCGAGTGCACGTCGGTGAAGCCGAGGTAGACGTTCTCGAGGTAGGTCGCGCCGACCTTCTCCTCCAGCGTCTTCGTCACGGTGGTGCCGATGGTGGAGGCGATGTTGCCGACGATCAGGTTGGCCGCGTCGTTCGTCTCGATCGACAGCTTCGCCTGCACGGCCGCGGCGGGGTCGTCGCCGCCGACGGAGGCGACGTCGGCCGAGAAGCCGGCCGGCACCGTCAGGACGGCGAGGACGTCGCCGGAGGCGAGCTCGCGGGACGCCTCGTCGGCACCGGTCGCCGTCCAGGCGAAGTCCGAGCCGGACGTGTCGGTGGTGAGCTGCTCGGTCAGGTCGTCGCCGAGGGCGAGCGCGGAGCCGTCCGAGGCGGTCGCGCCGGTGTCCTCGTTGACGATCGCCGCGGGCACCGTGTCGAGGTGGTGCGTGGGATCGAGGTTGGCCGAGGTCAGCAGTCCCGCGTAGATCAGCGGGATGAGCGCGATCGCGGCGAAGACGACGACGAGGCGCGGGTTCACGGCGCGCAGGGCGCGGCGGAGCGGGGAGGTGGTCATGGTCCTTCTACTTCGTGGAGTGCAGGGCGGCGAGCCGCGGCGAGGCGACTCCGGTGACGAGGAGCTCGGCGATGTCGGCGGAGGCCGAGGCCGCGGGACGGCGGGCGTCGCCGTCGAGGAGCCAGCCGACGACAAGCCAGGTGGTGCCGGCGGCGAGGAGGACGGCGAAGCGCTCGACGCGGGCATGGTCGCCGCCGCCCGATCCGCGCTCGGCGAGGGGCGAGAAGGCGAGGAGCCGCTGCGCGAGGAACGCGACGACCGACTCCTGCACGGCGCGGGCCGTGCCTCCGCTCAGCACGCGGCGGTAGAAGTCGGCGTGCACGAGCAGGCCCTCGAGGAGCCCGCGGACGATGCGGGGGACCGCGCCCTCCCAGTCGGCGGGGGCGGTGCCGGGAGCGACGTCGCCGAACAGCGCGTGCATCCGCTCCACCGCGGCGGCCTCGATCAGGGACGGCACATCCCCGAAGTGCTGGTAGAACGTGGGGCGGCTGACGCCCGCGGCGCCGCAGAGCTCCGTGATGGAGGGCTGGTCGTCGCCCGGGCGGTCGAGGGCACTCGTGATCGCGGTGAGCAGGAGCTCGCGCGAGCGGGTGAGCCGCGGATCGGTCACGGGGTCCTTCTTCCCGGCGCGAGGAGCGCCTTCTTTACGTCCGTCAGATAACTTACAACCGTAAAGAAGAGCGCGCAAGCATCAGGAGGAGGGCGGCTCCGGGAGCAGCGTCGCGATGGCGGACGTATCGACGATCACCGAGTCGTGCGGAGTCAGTCCCGGGCTCCGCGGCGTCGGCACCGGCAGGCGCACGAGCAGGGCGCCCGGATCCACGCCGAAGCGCCCGGAGCGGGTGCGGCCGACCGGATCGCCGTCCAGCTCGGCGAGCACCGGCTGGTCGAGCTCGAACGAGAACTCGCGGCCGGGCCACTGCCGGAGGGAGGCGAGCCCGTTGCGGTTGCCGGTCGCGACATCCAGCGCGAGGCCGAAGCGCCGACGCAGCAGCACCAGCTCCAGGTCGCCGTCGTCGAGCACCGCGCCCGCGGCCAGCTCGATGTTCGCCACCACGGAGCTGCAGTTGCAGGCCAGCACCATGAAGCAGCGCTGCGGAGGCTCCTCCGCGCCGTCGATCGTGAGGGTCACCTCGAATCCGGCCTTGAACATCGCCGGCGCCCCCGCCGCGAAGTAGGCGCCCCAGCCCACCCGCTTCTTCAGCTCCTCGTCCGTCTTGTCCATGATCTCGGCGTCCAGGCCCACCCCGCCCATCACCATGAACACCCGCTCCTCGCCGTCGTCGAACGCGGCCGTGCCCACGTCGATGGCGCGGTCCTGCCCGAGCAGGGCGATCTCGACCGCCTCGGGCAGCGAGGCGAGCGGGATCCCGAGGTTCCGCGCGAGGAGGTTGCCCGTGCCGCTGGGCAGCAGGCCGTAGGGGACGCCGGTGCCGCGCAGCACCGTGGCGACGGCGCGGACGGTGCCGTCGCCGCCCATCGAGCAGACCAGGTCCGGGCCCGCCTCGAGCGCGGCGCGGGCCGCGGCGGCACCGGAGTCGCCCGGGCTGGTCTCGAACCAGAGCGGCTCGTTCCAGCCGTGGCGGCGCGCGATCGTCGCGACCAGGTCCTCCGCGGCGCCGACGTCGTCGAACTTGCTCGGGTTGATCACGACGGCGACGGTGCGCTTCTCGGGTGCCTTCACCCCGTCAGTCTGACGGCACCGGCGACCGGTCCAGTCGCGCTGACGCCTCCAGCGCGAGCACGGCGCCGATCTCGGCCGAGAGCGTGGCGGGCAGCGACGGAGGCGCGTCCCACCGGGGCCCGGCCAGCAGCACGCCGCGGCGGACGCTCGAGCTCTGCAGCGCGGCGACGCTGCCGGTGACGAAACCGCGGACGCGAGCCGCCACCGCGGGCGCGACTCCGCTCGTCGTGGCGAGGTCGACGAGGTGCCGGTAGGCGATGCCGCCGAACAGGGCGCCGTCCCCCGAGCCCTGGTCGACGAAGACGCCATCGGGGGCGAGCCGGTCCAGCAGGTCCTCGGCCGTGCGGGAGGCGTGGGCGACCAGGCGGGGGTCGGGCCGCAGGCGGTGCAGGGCGAGCGCCGCGCCGATGTAGACGGCGTGGTTGTAGCTGAAGGCCCAGTCGTCGCGCGCGGAGCCGCCCTCGCGGCCGATGCCGTCGGCGACGAAGCCGGTGTCGTCGTCGCGGAGGCGCACGTGCATCCAGTCGAGGGCGGCGCGCGAGAGCTCCTCCCGGCCGTCCGGTCGCAGCCGCTCCAGGCGCGCGCCGAGGATCGCGAACGGGCCGTTCGCGGGCGCGTTCTTGTAGTCCAGCTGCCGGCGGCGCCAGGCGAGGCTCGCCCCGTGGCGGAGGTTCCAGCCCTTCGCGACGGCGAAGCGCCACAGGCGGTCGGCCCGGTCGAGGAACCGCGGGTCGCCGGAGGCCTCCCCGAGGCGGGCGAGCGCGCCGCCGAGCCACATCATGTCGTCGAAGTAGCCGTTGACCAGGCGCCCGCCGTTGCGGAGGCGGATCGCCCGGTGGATCCGCCGGGCACGCTCCAGGTGCGCCTCGTCGCCCGTGCGCTCGAAGGCGTCGACGGCCGCGTCGATCGCGTGCGCAAGCCACCAGTAGTTGAACTCGAGGTCGGCCCGCAGCGAGGTCGGGTAGCTCATGTGGTAGCCCAGCAGGGGCACCGCGAAGAGCCGCTCGAGGCTCTCCTGCGCGGTGTCCGCGGCGCTACTCGTAGACGTGCGGGGCGAGGACGGCGACATCGCGGAGGTTGCGGTAGCGCTCGGCGTAGTCGAGCCCGTAGCCGATCACGAACTCGTTCGGGATGTCGAAGCCGACGTAGGCCACGTCGACCTCGACCTTGGCGGCCGCGGGCTTGCGGAACAGCGCGCAGATCTCGACGGACTCGGCGCCGCGGCTGCGGAGGTTGCCCTGCAGCCACGAGAGCGTGAGGCCGGAGTCGATGATGTCCTCGACGATCAGCACCTTGCGGTTCGTGATGTCGGAGTCGAGGTCCTTCAGGATCCGCACGACGCCGGAGGACTTGGTGCCGCTCCCGTAGGACGAGACGGCCATCCAGTCCATGACGATGTCGAGCTTGAGCTCGCGGGCCAGATCGGCCATCACCATCACGGCGCCGCGCAGCACCCCGACGATGAGCAGGTTCTCGCCCGCGTAGTCGCGCTCGATGGCGCGGGCCAGGGCGCGGATCCGCTCGTGGATCTCGGCCTCGGTGTAGAGGACCTCGGTGATGTCGTCGGCGATGTCGGCTGCTTCCACCCGGCCACTCTACGGGTGACCGGCCCCCGTCTCCCCTCCGCGAATTTCCGCTCCGGTACACCTCCGCCGGCGAGTCGCGCGCCGGAGCGGCATCTCGCGGGGAGGGGGCGGGCGTCTCGCGGGGACCGGCCTCGTGGAAACGGGGTCAGGAGGAGGCGGGTGCGAAGACGAGGGTGCTGCCGCGGCGGGTGGCGAGGACGCCGGGGAGGTCGACGCCCTTCTGGCCGTGCCAGTCGGTGACCAGCGCGGCGACCGCCAGCGTCTGCGAGCGCGAGAGCGCGACTCCGAACTCGTTCGCCACGACCAGGCGGATGATCCGCTGCCGCAGCGCCGGCGGGTCCGCGGCGAGCCCGCGCGCGTCGACCGTGACGTGCCCCGCCTCGTCCTGGCCCACCAGCTCGAGCGCCCAGTCGAGGGCGAGCGCGTCGAGCGCGTCCCCGTCCTCCCGCAGCTGCTCGGCCGTGCGCGCCAGAGCCTGGGCCACTCCCGGCCCGAGCTCGTCCTCCAGCACGGGCAGCACGCGGTTCCGCACCCGGACCCGCGAGTAGCGGGGGTCGTCGTTGTGCGGGTCGTCCCACGGCACGAGCCCCTGGTCGGCGCAGGCGAGGCGGGTCGTCTCGCGGCGCAGTCCCAGAATAGGCCGACGCAGCGGCCCGCTCACCGGCGCCATCCCGTGCAGCGAGGCCGCACCGGCTCCTCGTGCCAGGCCCAGCAGCACCGTCTCGGCCTGGTCGTCGAGGGTGTGGCCCAGGAGGATCGCGGCGGCGCCCGTCGCGGTCAGCGCGTCGTCGAAGGCGCGGTAGCGCGCGCTGCGGGCGGCCGCCTCCGGTCCGCCCTCGGCGGACACCGTCACCACCTCGCGCAGCACCGGCGCGAGCCCCAGCCCGTGCGCCTGCTCCGCGGCCCGCCGCGCGACCTCCGCCGACGCATCCTGCAGCCCGTGGTCGACGATCACCGCGCCGGCCCACCTCCCGCCCCGCGGGGCCTCGAAGGCGACCGCCGCCGCGAGCGCGAGCGAGTCCGCTCCCCCGCTCAGCGCGACCAGCACCAGCGCTCCGGGGGCGAGCCCGTCGAGGCTCTCGCGCACCGCCCGCCGCAGATCGGCGACGGCGGGGGTCAGGCGGGGGCGATCGGGCACATCAAGTAACGTAATGCCAGCGATCCGCCCCTCCCGCGCGCGCACCCGCGCGAGCGTTCCGGAGGCCGATCCGTCCGCCGATGCGCCGCTCACGGCGCCACCGACTCAAGGAGAGAGCATGGCCGCATACGACGTCGTCGTCGAGATCCCCAAGGGGAGCCGCAACAAGTACGAGGTCGACCACGAGACCGGTCGCGTCTACCTCGACCGCGTGCTCTTCACCTCCTTCGTCTACCCGACGGACTACGGGTACTTCGAGAACACCCTCGGCCTCGACGGCGACCCCGTCGACGCGCTGGTGCTGCTCGAGTACCCCGTCTTCCCGGGCGTGGGCGTCTCCGTCCGCCCGGTCGGCGTGCTCAACATGAGCGACGAGGCCGGCTCCGACGCGAAGGTGATCGTGGTCCCCGCGAAGGACCCGCGCTGGCAGCACATCCAGGACATCGGCGACGTCCCGGAGCAGACGAAGAACGAGATCAAGCACTTCTTCGAGCGCTACAAGGACCTCGAGCCCGGCAAGTGGGTCAAGGTCGACGCTTGGGGCGACGCCGCCGAGGCGGAGCAGATCGTCCAGGACGGCATCAAGAAGCTGGCCGAAGAGGGTCACTGACCCCTCGCATCAACGAAGGAACCCCCTCCCGTCGTCTCGACAGGAGGGGGTTCTCTCGTTGTGCTGTGCGGCCGCGGCTCAGGCGGCCGGGCGGCCGACCATGCCGGCGGGCGTGCCCCAGGTGTTCCAGATGCGCACGGGCTTGCCGTAGTCGGCGGCCTCGATGATCTGGTTGTTCCCGAGGTAGATGGCCACGTGGTAGTAGTCCCCGCCGCCACCCCAGAAGATCAGGTCGCCGCGCTGGCGCTGGCTGTAGGGGACGAGCTTGCCGGCGCCGGCCATGGTGTTGTACTGGTTCGTCGCCGAGTGGGTGCCGATGTAGATGCCCGAGGACGCGTACGAGGCCTTGGTGAGGCCCGAGCAGTCCCACTGGTCCGGGCCCATGCCGCCGAGGACGTACTCCTCGCCGAGCTGAGCCATCGCGTACGAGATCGCGTTCTCGACGGCGCCGCTGGTCGGCACCAGGACCGGAGCGGTCACCGGCTGCGGGAGCGGCTGAGCCGCCGGCTGGGCGACCGGCTGAGCAGCGGGCTGGGCCGGAGCAGGAGCGGGCTGCTGCTGCGCGGGCTGCGGCGCGGCGGGCTGCGGGAGGGACGCGGTCTGACGCGACGGGGCGGCGGTGTCGGCCTGCGCCGAGGACTGCTGCTGGGCGGAGCGGGCGGTGGACTGCGCCTGAGCGGCGGCCTCCGCCTCGGCCTGCGCCTGGGCGGCGGCCTCGTCGGCCTGGCGCTTCTGCTCGCCCGCGAGGTACTGGGTCTCGGCCTCGACCGAGGAGTCCTTCAGCAGAGCGAGCTGGGCGACCAGCTCCTGCGACTTCTCCTCCTGCGCCGAGAGCGACGCGCGGGCCGACTCGGCGGCGGCGTCGGCGTCCTTGCGCGCGGCGTCGGCCTCGTCCGAGAGCGCCTGGTGCTCGGTGACAGCGCGGTCGGCCTGGTCGCCGAGCGACTCCGCGTTCTGCTTGTCGGCGAGGGCGTCGGCGTAGACCTTCTGCGACTGCTCCGAGAGCTGCGACATCGCGCCGAGCTGGTAGAGCAGGTCGCCCGCGTCCTTGCCCTTGGCCACGAGGCTGGCGGAGAGGTCGCCGCCGGCGGCGCGAGAGAGGTGCGCGGCCAGCAGGCCGGCGCGCATCTTCGAGGTCTGGGCCTTGGCGGAGGCGGTGGTCGCCTTCTCCTCGAGGTCGACGACGGCCTTCGCAGCGGCGTCGAGCGCCTCCTTGGCCTGGCGCCAGGCCTCGGCCTTCTTCATCGCGGTGATCGACTTCTCGTCGACCGCGGTCTGCAGGCTCGCGATGAGGCCGGTGATCGAGTCGATCTCGGCCTGCTTGCTCGCCTCGTCCTTCTTGGCGTTCTGCACGTCGTCCCACGAGGGGTACTTCGCGTCGTCGGCGAGGGCCGGGGTGATGCCGAGGGACGCGGTGACCGCCGTGACCGCGAAGGCGGCGGAGATGACGAGCGGGAGGCGGCCCTTCCAGGCGCGCTCCCGGGGTGCCGGGGTGAAGGTGCGTGCGGTCGTCTGTGCGTCAGCCAAGGGTGACTCCTCGTTGGGCCATGAAAGGTTGGGCGTCGACGGCGGAGCCGTTGACGCGGGTCTCGAAGTGCAGGTGGCAGCCGGTGGACGCGCCGGTCGAGCCGACGGCGGCGATCTGCTCGCCCGCCTGGACCTGCTGGCCGACGCGGACGTAGATCCCGCCGGACATGATGTGGGCGTATCCGGTGCTGATGCCGCTGCCGTGGTCGATCAGCACCCAGTTGCCGTAGGTACCGTTGGGGCCCGCGTAGGAGACGGTGCCGCTGTGCGCCGCGAAGATCGGGATGCCGCAGCCGCCCGCGAGGTCGGTGCCGCGGTGGTACGAGCCGGAGGATCCTCCGCCGGTCGAGATGCTGTCGCGCGGGCCGAAAGTGCCGGTGATGCGGCCCCCGGCAGGGCGGACCCAGCCGGAGTCGCTGACGGCGCTGGAGCCGCCGCCGCCCGAGGGGGCGACGTACCCGCCGCCGCCACCGCTTCCGCCGCTGGACGCGGCTGCGGCCCGGGCGGCCTCGCGGCGCGCGGCCTCGGCCTGGGCGGCGGCCTGACGGGCGGCCTCCTCCTCGGCGAGCTTCCGGAGGCGCTCGGCCTCGCGGGCGGCGACGCCGGCCTCGTACTCGGCCACGGTCTTCGACTCGGTGTCGCGGAGCGCGGCGAGCTGCTGCTCGAGCACGACGCTCTGCTCCTGCTGCTCGGCGAGCGCGGCCTCGGACGCCTCCTGGGCGGCGGTCGCCTCGGCCAGCTTCTGCTCGGCGGCGACGCGGAGGCGCTCGCGCTCCGTCTGCGCGACCTCGGCCTGGTCGGCGAGGGAGGACGCGGTGTTGCGGGCGGTGCTGGCCTGCTCGTAGATCGCGGAGGAGCGCTCGACCAGCTTGGTCATGCTCCCGATCTTCGACAGCAGCTGGTCGGCCTGGCCGGCCTTCTGGTCGAGGAAGATGTTGACGGACAGGTCGGTGCCGGTGCTGCGGTAGAGCTGCGCGGCGAGCAGGCCCGCCTGCTGCGAGGCCTTGTCGGCCTCCTCGGCGCTGGCGGCGGCCCGGTCCTCGAGCTTCTTCGACTGGTCCGAGGCCTCGTCGAACGCCTGCTGAGCGGCGAAGTGCTCGTCGCCGCGCTGCTGCGCGAGCTGCTGGGCGGAGGCGACCTCGCTCTGGAGGTCGCCGATCAGGGACGTGATCCGGTCGACCTGAGCGGCCGCGGCGGCGGTGTCGCCCTTCGCCGCCTCGACGTCGGCCCACGACGGGTACTCGACCGCCTGGGCGGGAGTGGCGACGAGCAGGCCGGCGACGAGCGCGACGACGGCGGAGGCCAGGGCAGCACCTCGGAGTCGCCCGAGTCGCGGCGCGCCGGGGAGGCGAGCGGAACGCGGACGGCGCAGGGAGTGGGGCATGGGACCTCGGGGATAGGGGGCCCTCCCTCCGCGGCGGTGCGGCTCCGGCGCGCGGGTGGGGGGAAGAGCGATTCCGCCCCACCCTAACCGCGGCCCTGCCCGATCTCCTAGACCCGGGTCAACCCCGGACGGGGTGCACGCCGCCTGCGGAACCGTCGATTTTGCATCCTGCGCCGCGGCCCCCTATGCTTGCGTGTCGGTAGTCATGGGGGGTCGGCCGCAGCGTCGCCCCGCGAGTCTCCGGCCCCATCGTTTAGTGGCCTAGGACACCGCCCTTTCACGGCGGCAGCACGGGTTCGAATCCCGTTGGGGTCACGGATGGGTCGGTACTACCAGCACCACCAGAAGTACCAGCACCACCGGAAAGTGCATCGGCTCGAGAGGGTCGGGGCGTGAAAATAGAACAGCCTCGAAGGCAGTATGCTTGTCTTCGCAACGAGGCCCTGTAGCGCAGTTGGTTAGCGTGCCGCCCTGTCACGGCGGAGGTCGCGGGTTCAAGTCCCGTCAGGGTCGCAAAGAGGCCCTTCCGAGAGGAAGGGCCTTTTTCAGGAGATCACCTCTCCAGCGACATCACGTCGCAACGGCTCTGTAGCTCAGTTGGTAGAGCGCACGACTGAAAATCGTGAGGTCACGGGATCGACGCCCGTCGGAGCCACTGGAACCCTCGCCTAGCTTCTACATGGCGGGGGTTTCTTCGTACCCGGAGGTCCCCGCCGCCGCGATTTGCCGCACATCCCTCCCGTTCCGGCCCGCGCCGAGCAGTGACTGCGGCCCGGATCCCGTCCAGGCGGTCTGCGTAGGCTGGCCCGGCCATGCAACCCGACGCCTTCCCGCCGCCCGATCCCGCGACGCTCGCGCCCGACTCCGCTGCGACGACGTCGTGGCCGGTCGAGCCCCTCCCCTCGGTCCACGCGCCCTACTCCTCCCTCCTCTACCTGCCCGA
Source organism: Rathayibacter sp. AY1C5 (assembly GCF_002931705.1). Taxonomy (NCBI): domain Bacteria; kingdom Bacillati; phylum Actinomycetota; class Actinomycetes; order Micrococcales; family Microbacteriaceae; genus Rathayibacter; species Rathayibacter sp. AY1C5. The sequence goes on along the minus strand of NZ_PSWD01000002.1, from coordinate 108,267 downwards.
TCCTCGGGTCCGCTGGGGCCTGCCGACCGCCGTGCTCACGATCGTCGGGATCGTCCTGCCGCTGGCCGTGCTCATCCTGCTGTTCGGGTTCGGCGTGCTCCCCTACTCCGCCGGACTCGCCTTCGCGGGGGCGCTCGCGAGCTACCTCGTCGCGCTGATCGTCCCGTTCGCGGCGTCTCGGCTGCGCGGGCTGGGCACGATGGCGGCCGACTTCGGGCTGCGGTTCCGCTGGATCGACGTGCCCATCGGGATCGGGCTCGGCATCGCGGTGCGCGTCGTGATCCTGTTCGTGCTCGCCGCGTTCGCTCCGCTCCTCCAGGACGCGCAGGGGAACCTCGACATCGACCCCGATCCGCTGTGGTTCGTGTTGAGCTCGGTCCTCATCCCCGTCGTCGTCGCGCCGCTGGTCGAGGAGGTCCTCTGCCGCGGCGTCGTGATGCGCGCGGTGCGGAACCGGATGCTCCGGGGCTCCGCGGAGTCGGCGCCGCCCACCCGCGGCCGCCGCGTCTGGGCGATGATGTTCAGCATCCTGGCGTCCACGGCGGTCTTCGCACTGCTGCACGGGCACCAGATGGTGAACGCGGCGACGATCGTGACGCTCGGCGTGACGACGGTCACCGCGGGACTCGCGCACGGCTGGATCGCGACGATCACCGGGCGGCTCGGAGCGGCGATCGTCTCGCACGCGACGCTGAACGGCTCCGCGGTGCTGCTGCTGGCGCTGCTGCCGCTGCTGACTCCGTAGGAAGATCTCGAGAGGCCCGCTGCGCGGGGTGCTCGATCGGCAGGAGTCGGGGCGGCCCGATCGGGGGCGTGGGGCGGCGCGTCAGACGTCGTAGGTGCGCGCCCCGGGCAGCGGGCCGCGGACCTGGCGGTGGAGGCGCTCCATGTCGGCGTCGAGGGTGGCGGCGGTGCGGGCCGCGTCGGCGAGGCCGTCGAGGAGCTCCTGCGGGACCTGGCGGTCGTACTTGTAGTAGATCTTGTGCTCCAGGCTCGCCCAGAAGTCCATCGCGATGGTCCGGAACTGCACCTCGACGCAGACGTCGACCGATCCGCCGGAGAGGAACACCGGCACCTCGACGATCGCGTGCAGGCTCTTGTAGCCGTTCTCCTTCGGCTCGGCGATGTAGTCCTTCACCTCGAGCACCGTCACGTCGGACTGCGAGGTGAGCAGGTCGAAGACGCGGTAGACGTCCGAGACGAAGCTGCAGGTGATCCGCACGCCGGCGATGTCGGTGATCGCGTCGGCGATGCCCTCGAAGGTCGTCTCGCAGCCCTTGCGCTCGATCTTCTCGATCAGGCTGTCGGCCGACTTGAGCCGGCTCGTGACGTGCTCGATCGGGTTGTACTCCTGCAGCTCGCGGAACTCCTCCTGCAGGATCGACACCTTCGTGACGATCTCGTCCATCCCGAACTTGTACTGGAGCATGAAGCGCGCGAAGTCGTCGCGCAGGGCGCGGATCTCGGCGACGGTGGTGGCGTCGAGCGCTTCGGCGACGGCGTCCGTCAGCGGAGGGACGGCGTGCGCGGGTTCGGGGATGCGGGATTCCACAGTCGGACACCCTACGCGCGGAGTCGTTCGAGACCGGTGGGAGGCGCCCGGCCTAGCCTGGGAGCGTGATCACCGAGCCCCGCCCGCTGCGCTTCTGCGCGTTCGTCATGAACACCGCCTCCCACATCCAGCACGGCCTCTGGCGCCACCCCGACGCCCGGCAGCACGAGTTCGACGACGTGCAGCTCTGGATCGACCTCGCCCGGACGCTGGAGCGCGGCCGCTTCGACGCGATGTTCTTCGCCGACGTGGCGGGGCTCTACGGTCCGGCGGACGGCGACTGGGACGTCAACGCCCGCGAGGGGCTGCAGCTGCCCAGCAACGACCCGTCGGTGCTGCTCTCGGCCCTGGCGGTGAGCACCGAGCACCTCGGCTTCGCGTTCACGAGCTCGGTGCTGCAGTCGCATCCGTTCGACTTCGCCCGGAAGGTCTCGACCCTCGACCACCTCTCGAAGGGGCGGATCGCCTGGAACATCGTCACCAGCGCCCTCGACGGCGCGGCCCGCAACTTCGGCTACGACCGGCTCGAGGAGCACGACGAGCGCTACGCCTGGGCGCAGGAGTACCTCGACGTGGTCTACAAGCTGTGGGAGGGCTCGTGGGACGACGGCGCGCTCCTGCGCGACAAGAGCGGCTCCTTCGCCGACCCGGCGCGCATCCACCGCATCGACCACGTCGGGAAGCGCTACCGCGTGCAGGGGCCGCACCTCTCGGCTCCGTCGCCGCAGCGCACCCCCGTGCTCTTCCAGGCCGGCTCCTCCCCCGCGGGCCGGCGCTTCGCCGCGCGGAACGCGGAGGCGCAGTTCGTGTTCTCGGGGTCGCCGGAGAAGACCCGCGAGCTGATCGAGGACACGCGGGCCCTCGCCGCGGCGGCCGGTCGCGGAGCGGGTGCGCCCTCCTTCTACCTGGGGCTCTCCTTCATCACCGGCGACACGGAGGAGGAGGCGCGACGCGCTGAGCGCGAGATCGACGAGTACCTCTCCTCCGACGCCTTTCTCGTGCACTCGAACCTCGGCTTCGACCCGGCGACGGGCGAGAAGCTCGACCCCGACCTGCCGCTCTCGGCGATCGAGACCTACGCCGGCCAGAGCCACCTGCAGTGGATCCGGGACGCCTCCCCCGACCGCGAGCCGACCGTCCGCGACCTGGCCCGGCTCTCGGCGAAGCTGCGCGGACGGGTCGTCGGCACTCCCGAGCAGATCGCCGACCACCTGGCGGGCTGGCGCGACGCGGGGATCGACGGGATCAACGTCGTCAACTGGATCCTGCCCGGCAGCTACGAGGAGTTCGTCGACCGGGTGATGCCGGTGCTCCAGGAGCGGGGCCTCGCGCAGACCGAGTACGCCGAGGGGACGCTGCGCCGCAAGCTGTTCGGGACGGACGAGCTGCCGGCGACGCACCCGGCGCGGGCGTACCGCGGGGCGTTCGCGGGCTGAGCCGTCGCGGGCCGGGCTCTGCGCGTCCACTGCCCCTGCACCGGCTGCCCGCCCCGCCCCGCGCTCTCCGCCGAGCGGGGGACGCGAGGGCGGGCGCGGCTCCGTAGCGTCGAGGGATGATCCAGACCTGGGGAGTCCTGACCGCGCTGTACGGAGTCGTCGTGACGGCCGTCGCGGTGCTCGCGATCGTGCTGCTGGTGCTGCTGTGCCGCCTGGTGCTCGCCGCGCGCGAGAACCTGCAGGCCTCGACGCGGCTGCGCGAGCTGCAGATCGAGCGGATGCTTCTCGAGGACGAGTAGCGGACGCGCGTCGCCGGCCGCGACCAGGTCTCCTCAGCGAGGAGCACTCGCGGCCGACGACGCGCGGTCCGGTCAGGGCAGAGCGGGTCGCGCCTCCGGGCGGGGCGCCCGCGGGATGAGCAGCCCGAGGGCGACGGCGACCAGCGCTCCGATCGCGCCGATCACGAACGTGGTCTCGAAGCCCTGCGAGCTCGGCAGCTGCACGTCGCCGACGGACACGGTCAGCTGCGCGAGCACGCCCGCGGTCACGGCGGAGGAGAGCGTCGTGCCGAGGGTGCGCATCAGCGAGTTCAGCCCGTTCGCGGCGGCGGTCTCCGAGGCGGGGACGGCGTGCATGATGAGCGTCGGCATCGCGGCGTAGGCGAGGCCCAGGCCGACGCCGATGAGGGCGTTGATCACCAGGATCTGCCACACCTCGCCGCCGAACGGGAGGATCAGCAGGTACGAGACCGCGATCAGCCCGGAGCCGGCGATCAGCACGAGCCGCGGCCCGGACTGCGCCGAGAGGCGGGCGGCGAGCGGGGACGTCGCCATCATCGCCAGGCCCGAGGGGGCGAGCACGAGGCTCGCCACGATCAGGCTCAGGCCGAAGCCGACGCCCGACGCGGCGGGCAGCTCGAGGCGCTGCGGCAGGGTGATCTGGGCGCCGAAGAACGCGAAGCCGACCGCCACCGAGGCGAGGTTGGTGAAGAGCACGGCGGGGCGGGCGGCCACCCGGAGGTCGACGAGCGGGCTCTCCTGCCGCAGCTCGTACCAGCCCCAGAGGAGCAGGACTGCGATGCCGCCGAGGCCGGAGCCCAGGATCGCGGGGCTCGTCCAGCCGGAGTCGTTGCCGCGCGAGACGGCGATCAGCACGCCGCTCAGTCCGAGGGCGAGGCCGATCGTGCCGACCACGTCGAAGGTGCCGGGCGAGCGCAGCGTCGACACCGGTACGACCAGGAGGACGAGGACGATGTCGAGGACGCCGAGGCCCGCGGACATCCAGAACAGGACGTGCCAGTCGGTGTTCTGCGCGATGAGGGCGCTGAGCGGCAGGCCGAGCGCGCCGCCGATGCCGAGGGTCGCGCTGACCAGGGCGATCGCACCGGGGAGCCGGTCGCGGTGGAGGGTGTCGCGGAGGATCGAGATGCCGAGCGGGATGACGCCCATCACCGCGCCCTGGAGGGCCCGGCCCACGACCAGCGTCCACACGTCGCCCGCGAAGGCGCAGACGATCGAGCCGATCACGAGGACGACCAGCGCGGCCACGGCCATCCGCCGCTTGCCGTAGAGGTCGCCGAGGCGGCCCGAGACCGGGGTGAGGATGCAGGCGCTCAGCAGCGTCGCGGTGATCACCCACGCGGTCTCGGTGCGGTCGGCGCCGAGCAGCGTCGGCAGCTCGGACTGGATCGGGACGACCAGCGTCTGCATGAAGGAGGCGCTCATGCCCGCGAAGGCGAGGACGGCGGTGATGAGGCGCGGGTCCGGCGAGCGGGTCAGGGAGCGTCTGTCGGAGTCGGGCACGGCGGTCCTTCGTGTCGGCGGCGGACGCGCACCCGGACCGCGGCGGCGGGCGGGCCGTCGTCGGCGGGATCGTATCGCTCGGCTCTGCTTTCGACCGGCTCGGGGCTCAACAGCGCGGGCCGCCGCTTTGTTCCCTCCTCCTCACTTCCCGCGCGCGTCGGGCAGGACGAGGATGGGCGGATGATCGACATCGAGAGCTGGATCGCCCGCTACGAGAAGGCCTGGGCCACGGACGACGCGGCCGATGTTGCCGCACTGTTCACCGAGGACGCCGAGTACTTCACGGCGCCGCACCGCGACGCGATCACTCCGCGCGACGCGATCGTGGAGTGGTGGCTGGCGGAGGAGGAGCCCGCCGACCCGACGTTCGCGTGGGGCCTGGTCGCGCTGACGGAGGAGACCGCCGTGGTGGAGGCGCGCACCGTCTATCCGGGCGACCGCACCTACCTGAACCTCTGGGTCATCCGCTTCGCCCCTGACGGGCGGGCGCGCTCGTTCACCGAGTGGTACATGGAGGAGCCGGCCGACTCCGTGTCCTGACCCGCGCGGGTCCTCATCGAGCGGCGAGGAGCGCTCAGCGGCGCCGGGTCAGAGCTGCGCGGCGGCGAAGGTGTCGCAGTCGATGGCGTCGCCCTCGAAGCCGGCCTGGAACCAGCGCTGGCGCTGCTCGGCCGAGCCGTGCGTCCACCCCTCCGGATCGACGGTGCCGGTGGCCTGCTCCTGGATGCGGTCGTCGCCGACGGCGGCCGCGGCGCCGAGCGCGTCCTGGTACTCCTGCGCCGTCACCGGCTTGAGGTAGGGCGTGCCGGTCTCGTCGGGCACCGTCGAGGCGTCGCCCACCCAGGCGCCGGCGAAGCAGTCGGCCTGCAGCTCGAGGCGCACCGAGTCCGACTCGGGGCCGGTGCCGGAGCGGTCCGCCGACTCCATCGCGCCGGTCAGGTTCTGGATGTGGTGGCCCCACTCGTGGGCGAGGATGTACATCTGCGCGAGCGATCCGCCCGAGGTGTCGAACCGGGTGCGCAGCTCGTCGAAGAAGTCGGTGTCGAGGTAGATCGTCCGGTCCGGCGGGCAGTAGAACGGGCCGACCGCGGCGGTCGCGCTCCCGCAGCCGGTGGTGGTGCTGTCCTCGAACAGGTCGACGCCGGTCGGGGTCGTGTAGGCGACTCCGAGGGTCGGCGTCTGCTCGCCCCAGTAGCGGTCGAGCGACTCCGCCGCACCCTCGAGGCGGCAGTCGACCTGCGTGTTCGCGTCGGCGCCGCTGTCGCAGGCCACCGCGGTGGAGGTGACGCCCTCCGGCGAGGACCCGCCTCCGCCGAACACCTCGCCGAGGCCCGAGAGGTTCACGCCGAGCAGCTGCGAGAGCAGCGCGAGCACGACCACGCCCACCGCGCCCCCGCCGACGGCGATGCCGGTAGTGCGGCCGCGACGGCGGACCTTGCCGCCGCTGAGCTGGGAGTCGTCGTTGAAGGTCATGCCGACGAAGCTAGCGCTCCGCGGACGGGCTCCGCTCGGGCTTGCGGTCAGCCCCAGCGCGACTCGCTGGCCGAGCGGATGATCTCGAGCAGCGCCTCGCGCAGGGGGCCGTGCTCGAGCGAGCCCGGGAACATGTCGACCTCGAGGCGGTGCGCCCGGCGCCAGGCCTCGCTGCCCACGTCGGTGAGCGCGACGAGCTGCCGGCGGCGGTCCGACGGATCCGTGGTGCGCGAGACGTGGCCCTCGCGCTCGAGGCGCTCGATGGTGCGCGACATGGTCTGCACCTCGACGTGGGCCGCGGCGGCCAGCTCCTTCTGCGCGACGGGACCCGCCTGCAGGAGGTGCAGCACGATCAGGCCGGCGTGGGTGAGGCCGATCTCGGCGAGGGCGCCGTGCCAGGCGTGCTCGACCATCCGGGAGGCGGTGGAGAGCAGCCGGCCGGTGGGCCAGTCCTCCATCCCGGAGGCGTCGTCCGCGCGCATCTGATCAGGGTAGACCCGCTCCCGGGACACGACGGCACCGGGCGCGGGACGCTCAGGCACGGGCGCCGGGGCATCCCGCGCCGCGAGGCGCGGACCGCCCCGCCCGTCAGGACGCGAAGCGGTCCGTCGCCTCGATCAGCGCGTCGAGGATCCCCGGCTCGTCGAAGGCGTGGCCCGCGTCGGCGATCATCCGGAAGTCGGCCTCGGGCCAGGCCCGGTGCAGGTCCCAGGCCGTGAAGGCCGGGGTGCACATGTCGTAGCGGCCCTGCACGATGACGGCCGGGATGTCGCGGAGGACGCCGGCGTCGCGGATCAGCTGCCCCTCCTCCAACCAGCCCCTGTGCACGAAGAAGTGGTTCTCGATGCGGGCGAAGGCGAGCGCGAAGACGGGATCGGACCAGTCCGCGATCAGCTCCGGCTTCTGCACGAGGGTGATGGTCGACGCCTCCCAGGTGGTCCAGGCGACGCCGGCGGGGCCGTGCACGGCGGGGTCCGCGTCGTGGAGCAGGCGGTAGTACGCCTCGATGAGGCTGCCCCGCTCGCCGGCCGGGACGACGGAGGTGTAGCCCTCCCAGAGGTCCGGGTAGACCGCGGCGGCGCCGCCCTCGTAGAACCACTCGAGCTCGGCGCGCCGGAGGGTGAAGATCCCGCGGAGGACGATCTCGCTGACCCGCTCGGGGTGGGTCTCGGCGTAGGCGAGGGCGAGGGTCGAGCCCCAGGAGCCGCCGAGCACGAGCCAGCGCTCGACGCCGAGGTGCTCGCGGAGGCGCTCGATGTCGGCGACCAGGTACCAGGTGGTGTTGGTCGAGAGGTCGGCCTCCGGCTCGCCGGCGTGCGGGGTGGAGCGGCCGCACATCCGCTGGTCGAACAGCACGATGCGGTACTTCTCGGGGTCGAACAGCCGCCGGTGGGCGGTCGAGGTGCCGGCTCCGGGGCCGCCGTGCAGGAACACGACGGGCTTGCCCTCGGGGTTGCCCGAGACCTCCCAGTAGAGCGAGTGGCCGTCGCCGACGTCGAGCATGCCGGAGTCGTGGGGCTCGATCTCGGGGTACAGAGTGCGCATGGCCCGCACCCTACCGACTGTCAGGGTCGCGGTCCGCGAGGCGGGCGGCCCGGCCCCGGAGTGGGCGGGAGCGCCCGCGTCCACCCGGCGCACCCGCCTCCCGCGGTCGTTACTGTGGAGCGGACCTGCACGCCCCCGTCGAAGGAGCCCCCATGCCCACCACTGTGCGCGGCGTCATCGCCCGGTCGAAGGGCGCTCCCGTGGAGCTCGTCGACATCGTCGTCCCCGATCCGGGCCCGGGCGAGGCCGTGGTCGACATCGAGACCTGCGGTGTCTGCCACACCGACTTCCACTACCGCGAGGGCGGGATCAGCGACGACTTCCCCTTCCTCCTCGGTCACGAGGCGGCCGGACGGGTCAGCGCGATCGGAGAGGGAGTCACCCATGTCGCGGTCGGCGACTTCGTGGTCCTCAACTGGCGCGCGGTCTGCGGCGAGTGCCGGGCCTGCACCCGGGCCGAGCCCTGGTACTGCTTCGACACCTTCAACGCGACTCAGCGAATGACCCTGGAGGACGGCACCGAGCTCAGCCCCGCCCTCGGGATCGGCGCCTTCGCCGAGAAGACCCTCGTGCACGCGAAGCAGTGCACGAAGGTCGATCCGGAGGCGGACCCCGCCGCGGTGGGCCTGCTCGGCTGCGGGATCATGGCCGGCCTCGGCGCGGCGATGAACACCGGGAACGTGACGCGCGGCGACTCCGTCGCGGTCATCGGCTGCGGAGGAGTCGGCACGGCCGCCGTGGTCGGCGCCGCTCTCGCGGGCGCCGGCACGGTCATCGCGATCGACCGGGACCCCAAGAAGCTGGTCGCGGCCGAGAAGCTCGGCGCCACGCACGTCATCGACTCCAGCGGCCTCGACGAGGCGGGCGTCGTCGCGGCGGTGCAGGCCCTGACGAACGGCTTCGGAGCGGACGTCGTCATCGACGCCGTGGGCCGCCCCGAGACCTGGCGCCAGGCGTTCTACGCCCGCGACCTCGCCGGGACCGTGGTGCTGGTCGGGGTGCCGACTCCCGAGATGACGCTCGAGATCCCCCTGCTCGACGTCTTCGGCCGCGGCGGCTCGCTGAAGTCGAGCTGGTACGGCGACTGCCTGCCCGAGCGCGACTTCCCGATGCTGACCGGCCTCTACCTCCAGGGCCGACTGCCCCTGGACGAGTTCGTGAGCGAGCGGATCGGGATCGAGGACATCGAGGAGGCCTTCGCCACGATGGCCGGCGGCGACGTGCTCCGCTCGGTGGTGGTGCTCTGATGGGCGCGCGGATCGAGCAGCTCGTCACGAGCGGCACCTTCAGCCTCGACGGCGGCACCTGGGACGTCGACAACAACGTCTGGATCGTCGGCGACGACTCCGAGTGCGTCGTCATCGACGCCGCCCACGACGCGGACGCGATCCTCGCGGCCGTCGGCGAGCGCCGACTCCTCGCCGTGCTGCTGACCCACGGGCACGACGACCACCTCGACGCGGTCGAGGGAGTCCGCGCTGCGACCGGCGCCCCGGTGCTGCTCCACGAGGCCGACCGGATGCTGTGGGACGCCGTGCACCCCGGTACGGCCCCGAGCGGCGCCCTGGTCGACGGGCGGATCGTGCCCGTCGCCGGCGTCGAGCTCGAGGTGCGGCACACCCCGGGCCACACCCCCGGCGCCGTCTGCTTCGTCGCCGAGGCGCTCGGCACGGTGTTCACCGGCGACACGCTCTTCCAGGGCGGGCCGGGGGCCACCGGCCGCTCCTACAGCGACTTCCCGACGATCATCGACTCGATCACGGAGCGCCTGCTGACGCTGCCCGCCGAGACCGTCGTCCGGACCGGCCACGGCGACTCGACGACGATCGGGGCGGAGGCGCCGCACCGCGAGGAGTGGATCGCGCGCGGGCACTGACCGGGCGGGGCCGGCGCAGAGGCTGCCGGCCCTCCCGCTTCGGCGTTCTGCTCGCCCGGATGTCCGACGGGTGTGGGAGTTTCGCAACCGATGGTCGTGCTCCCTTGTTACCGTGAACAATCGCCGGTACCGTGCGAAGACCACACCGCAGGCGGGATCCCCCGTCCGCCCACCGGTTCGCTGCAGAACCCGAGAGGACACGTCGACGATGACGTCACGACCCCCGGGCGGAGGCAGGCCCTCGCGCCTGCTCGCCGCCACCCTCGCCGCATCCGCGACGATCGCCCTCGCCGCCGGCGCCGCCGTGCCGGTCGCCGTCGCCGCGACAGCGGCGACCACTCCCGCGCAGAGCCTGCTCGCGGACTTCACCTTCGACACCGCCCCGAGCGGAGGCGCCTTCACCGACAGGTCGACCCGCGCCGCCGTGAAGGGCACGCCGACCCTCGTCGCCGGCCGCACCGGGCAGGGCAGCGCCGTCTCGCTGTCGTCCTCGTTCTGGCTCGACCTCACTGCGACCGACGGGCAGCCGCTGCTGAAGGGTCGCGACTCCGTCACTCTGTCGTACGACTCCAAGCCCGCCGCCGCGGACAACGTCGGCTGGTCGGTCTTCGCCGCTCGCTCGGCCGCGACCCAGGACTACGCCCAGGAGAAGTACGTCGGCGTCCTCGACAGGACGAACGGCATCACCGTCGAGCGGTACGCCAACAGCGGCGCCCGCGACTCCTCGGGCAACCTCACCGGCCCGAGCAGCACGGAGTGGAAGCACGTCGATCTCGTGCTGAGCGCCGGCACCGCCCGCCTCTACGTCGACGCGAAGCCCGTCGCCGTCACGACGGCCGGCCCCTCGCTCGCGACGGTCCTCGGATCGACCGGCGGAGTCCTGCAGATCGGCAAGGCCAACTGGGGCGGCGGGGAGTACTTCACCGGACTCCTCGACAATCTGCGCGTCTACGACCGCGCCCTGACCGGGGCCGAGCTGGGCGCGACGAGCAGCACCGTGGCGACCGACCTGCGCGCCGCACTCGACGTCCCCACGACCGTGCTCGGCGACCTGCCCGCGCAGGTCCTCGGGAACACCGTGACGTGGACCGCCTCCGGCGCCGGCGCCGCGCGCGTCTCCTCCACCGGCGCCGTGAACCTCTCGGGCCTCACCGCTCCCGTCGCCGTCCGCCTCCAGGCAGCCGTCGCCGGGCAGACCTACGCGTGGGACAGCACCCTCGCCGTGCCCGGCGGGCGCATCGCCACCTCCGTCAAGACCGTCACCACGACGAACGGAGTGAAGGACGACCCGCTGGCGTACAACGACGACCGTCGCGCGGACTCGCTCTTCACGGCCGCACTGCCCGCCGGCGCGACCACCTGGGAGCCGCTGAACCGCTCGCAGTCGATCCTCTCCGTCCTCAAGGACGGCGATCAGGCGCAGCGCCCGAACGCCCAGATGGGCTCGCCGCTGCTGTTCCGCTCGAAGGACGGCTCGCTCGGCGCGGTCTCGTCGCAGAACAACGCCACGGACTCCGTCTACCTCTGGAGCTCCGCCGACGGCCGCACGTTCCGCGACCAGCGCGTCCTCCGGGTCGCGCCGGGCTCGGTCGTGACCGACCCGCGGATCGTCTTCGACTCCGCCCTCGGCGTCTACAAGCTGTTCTGGACCGATCTGCTCACCACCGAGGGCCGCGTGACGCTGTTCACGGACCTCGCCTCCGGCACCGCTCCCGGAGCGACCACCCGCGCCGACGCCCGCGTCCCCGGTGTCCAGGGCTCGGGTCTCCCCGCCGGGTTCACCCAGGGCCAGGCCGGCGAGACGGCGCTGACCTCGACCGAGTTCAGCACGTTCTACCGCGAGTACGTCGACCTGAAGAACACCGGTGTGAAGTCGCTCAGCGGCTCCGTCGACTCCGGCGCCGGATCCGCTGCGATCGCCGCAGCGCTCCCGGGGCAGGCCGTGATGGAGTACAACGACGGCTCGACCAAGTCGCTCAACGTCGACTGGCAGGACGATCTGACCACCGCCGTCGACACCTCGCGTCCCGGGACCTACCGGGTCACCGGCTCCGTCCAGCAGGACCCCGAGGCGATGGTCAACGAGGCCCGCGCGGATCCGCACGTCTTCTTCAACGAGGACGACGGCTACTACTACCTCACGGGCTCGCACTACGGTCAGGACTCGCTCGGCCCGATCGAGGAGAGCTCCAGCTACCGCAAGATCGGCCTCAAGCGCTCGAAGACCATCGCCGGTCTCGACTCCGCTCCCGAGCAGATCGTGATCGACCCCGACGCCGGCACGCCCGGTCGCCAGAGCCAGTACCCGAACACCTTCTACGGCTGGGGCGGATACATCTGGGCGCAGGAGTTCCACAAGATCAACGGCACCTGGTGGATCGTCGCCGGCATGAACAAGGGCTACGCGCCTGTGGGCGGCTGGTGCGACAACACCGTCCTGATCCCCTACACCGGGACCGACGCCTCGATCGCCGAGGGCGGATTCCTCGACCAGACGAAGTGGGGCGAGCCGGTCGTCCTCGAGGGCGCGGCCTTCGACGTCAGCTACATCGACCGCCAGGAGAACGGCGCCACCCAGGGCTACTGGGTCCTGCCCAACGGCAACACGCTCTCCCTCGCCAAGGCGACGATGGGGCCCAAGGGCACCGTCCCGCTGGTGACCGGTGCGGTCACCCGCATCTACGGCGAGAGCCAGCCGTGGGAGTCGGGCAAGCGCTCGCCGACCCCGTCCGACACCACCGAGGGCAACGACCAGGGCGTCGTGGAGGCGCCGTTCATCGTGTCCAAGGGAGGACGCATGTACCTCACCTACTCGGGCGGAACGGTCGACAAGTACTACTCGCTCGGCCTGCTCACGGCCGACGCGAGTGCCGACCTCCTCAACCCCGCGACGTGGACGCAGACCGCGTTCCCCGTGCTGGACACCGAGGACACCTACCTGGGCCGCCTCGGCGCGGACGAGACGCAGTACTTCTCGCGCCAGCAGGCCGGCACCGGGCACAACTCGTTCGTCGAGGACGAGTCGGGCAACCTGCTCCTCGCCTACCACGCCCGCCCCTACCCGGACCCGCACACGGCGACCGACCCGCAGAACGCGGGCGGCCTGTTCGATTCGGACCGCAACACCTGGTTCAAGGGCGTGAACATCCGCGCGAGCGGCCGGCTCGACCTCTCGCTCTCGAAGGAGCAGGAGGTGGCCTCGGCCAACCGCACCGTCACGGCGACGATCACCGTGAAGGCGCCGGCTGTGCCCGTCACCGCCACTGCAGCGGCTCGCTGCGTCGCGGGCAAGGTGGTGGTCACGCTGACCACTGTCAACAAGGCCGCGTCGACCGCCGACCTCCGCTGGAACACCCTGTGGGGCGCGAAGACGCAGCAGATCGATGCGGGCCGGACCGCCTCGCTGGCCGTGACCACGCGGGCCGCCTCGGTCGCCGCCGGCACCGTCCAGGGGGTCGCCACCGTCGGCAGCGCCTCCGCTCCCGTGAGCGCCGCCTACCCGGCGCTCCGCTGCGGCTGACCTGACCGGGTCCTCCGACCGACGACGCCCGGCCGCCTCTCACCTGAGGGCGGCCGGGCGTCGTCGTTCCGGTCTGCGGTGATGTGCCGGGCGACCGGGTCGCGACCCTCGATGATCTCGGCGGTGCAGCCGGCATCGCGGGAGAAGACCCACCGGATGACGCGGCCGCGTCGGACGACCGGACCGTTGCGATCCACGAACGACTCCCCATCGAGGGGAGGTCGTCGGTCGGCGACGTACGGGGTGTCGTGAGTCGGACGGGAAGAGGCGAGCCGGTCTGCCGCTGCTGCACGAACCGGCCCGCCCCTTCGGCATCGTCTCAGTGGACGAGGGCGGCCTCCGCCTCGTCCCAGGCGGGGTTCAGGTCTTCCTTCTTCCCTCGGATGAGGAGGAATCCGGTGAGAGAGGCGGCGACCATGGTCACTGCTGCGGCCAGGAACACGGCCTTGTAGCCGTCGGTGAATGCGGTGAGCTCGGCCGTTCCGGACGCGATGGCGGAGTCCGCGGTGCTCGCGTAGAACACGGTGAACACCGCGAGACCGATGGACCCGCCGATGTGGAAGACGGAGTTGACGACGGCGGAGGCCACTCCGGCGTCCTCGTTCTCGACCCCGAGAAGGGCGAGGTTCTGGACGGGCACGAAGAGCATGGAGAGTCCGATTCCGAGCACGACCAGGGCGGGCAGGACCTGGAGGAAGTAGTTCCCGTCCGGGGTGATGCCGAGGAGCAGGAAGAGCCCTGCTGCCGAGACGAGCGGCCCGACGATCATCAGGGGTCGGGGGCCGAACGTGTTGAGGATCTTCGTGGTGACGGGCGAGAACGCCATGATCGCGACGGTCATGGCGAGGTTCGCGAGTCCTGCCATCAGCGGTCCCATTCCGAGCACGATCTGGAAGTAGAACGCGAGATAGAGGATGGCCCCGATCATCACGGCGCCATTGGCGGCCTGGATCAGGATCGCGCCGCCTCGCACACGACGCAGGATGACGCGCAGGGGCAGCAACGGCTGGTCGACCTTGCGTTCGATGAGCACGAAGACGGTCAGCAGGACGATGCCGAGTGCGAGGAAGGCGACGGTGTCGATCGCGCCCCATCCGTGCTCGGCTCGGGTGAACCCGTAGACGATCGCGCCCAGTCCCAGGGTCACGGTGACGGTTCCCCAGACGTCGTAGCGGTTGTCTCCTTCCGCCTTGCTCTCGCGGAGCACGAGAGCCCCGCCGACGAGGCCGAAGGCGACGAAGATGAGGTTGACGAAGAGGCACCAGCGCCGTCGTCAGGACAGTTCGACACCGAGGGGGTCGGGCCTCACCTTCCGACGTCGGCAGGAGAGGATGGCAAACTGGCGGCCGACGCTGTCGCACCCGCTCGTGCGGTGACGCGTCGACACCCTCCGGGCGCCTCAGCACCCGCCATCCCTAGCCGCTCACTCGGACCGAGGGAGCGGCGGAATCGATCACGACATGGAACCGAACCCGCCCAGCGGTGAGGGGGTCCTGCCCTCTCCTCGGACGTCTCCTCGCGCGACGCGACCCAACAACCGGACTCGGATCCTCGACGCAGCGGTCCGTGTCGCGGCGAGGGAAGGTTCTGTTCGCGTCACGCTCGAAGCGACTGCCGAAGAGGCTGGGCTGACACGCGGTGGAATGATGTACCACTTCCGCGATCGAGCCGATCTCGCCCATGCTCTCCAGGAGCACGTCGCGGCCGGCTGGGAAGCCCAGCTGATCGACGTCGCGGGGAAGACCGCGAACGAGGCCACCTTGACGGAGCGCGTGAGTGCCTACGTCACCGTCGCCCTGACGCCGTCGACGCACATGCAGATCGGACTCCTCCAGGCCACGGGCAGCGACACCGCTCTCCGAGCGCCGGTAGCGGAGGTGCGCCGAAGGTGGACGCCCTCCGCAGAGGAGACCGCGACCGATCCGATCACTCTCCGCCAGTTCATCGCCTGCCTTGCGGCTGACGGCCTGTGGTCGCACCACTCCCTCGGAGGCGATCGGATACCGGACGACACTCGAGCCGCGGTGATCTCCGAGATCATCCAGCTCTCCAGCACGGGGTGATGCACGAAGGGCACTTTCCGGCGCGAGGCGGATCCCGGTCGGAGGAGCTCGACCGGGACCGAGACTCTTCCTTCTGCGGTCGAGGATCAGGACAAGCCTGTCCCCGGACCCGGCTCCTGGGTCGAGGCGAGCCCCAGGCCGGCCTCGCACTGCTGAGGATGCAGCAGGGACGGCATCCTCGAGGAGCGCCGCCATCGCGTCGCGCCACGGCAGCACGGTCGCGAACGCGGCGCCCAGGATGGTCGGCGACGCCTCGTGCTGCCCCGGAGCGCTCAGGACGCAGCCGGAGGCGACGTCCATGTCGAAGTCGCGCCACGTGGAGCGTCACCGACACGACCGGTCCGACGACGGCCGACCAGGAGACGTCCCGCGTGCGCCCGCACAGGCACTCCGCTCGTCAGCGGGACAGCAGCGCGACGTGGATCTCCTCGGCGAGGAGGTCCAGCGCTCTCGCGTGGGACGCCAGGAAGGCCCGGCCGTCGCGCGTGATCGAGAAGCGCTCGATGCGCTGCAGTGCGGTCCTCCTGCCTCTCTCCAGGAGCACCAGGCCCCGGCGGGAGAGCCGGAGGAGCCGCTTGCGCACCTCGAGGACCTCGACACGGTCGCCGGAGCGGAGGTCGAGGACTGCTCGCAGGCGGGTCTCGTCGCGGTTCTCTCCGGTCGCGAGCGCGATCAGGATGAAGACGTCGATGCTGCAGTCGAGCCCGCAGGCTCCGCAGCGGTTCGTGCACCGCGCAGAGCGTGCCAGGGACACGAGGAATCGATCGAGGCGCATCACGGGTGTCTCCTGGGGAACGGCGGTCTCCTGCTGCATCGGGAGGAAGGGGCTGGGCCGGTCACCGCCGGCGCGCGTCCGGGAGTCCGCTCAGGAGAGGTTCGCACATCAGCGATCGGTCCGGACAGCAGGATACGGCCCGATCGCCGCCCCGGTCCGCAGCCGGTGGTGATGCCGCCGCGGCGGGATCGTCGGGCGATCAGGGTCGAGGACCCGTCCGTACGGCGCAGGGGGGCTCAGGAGAGAGGGAGGGCGTTGCCGTTGATCAGCAGGAGGTCGTGTCCTCCGACGGCAGCTGCGCTCCCGGCCGCTCCGTCGTCCTTCTCCTCGGTGAGGGGGTGCGACTGCACGACCTTCGTCAGCACGAGCCCGGTGGTCGGGACGGTCCTGGTTCTCACTCTGTGGTGCATCTCGTCGGTCGTCCTCCAGAGGTGGCGGCGCTGCAGGTCGGGCGCAGTGCCGGTCGGGGCGGGACAGCGGAGGAGCGGGCGATCGTGGCGCCCGCTCCCCCGCCTTCTCAACGGCAGCTGCGCGCCGGGTAGTCGACGCTCGTCTGCGTGCTGACCGTCTTCCCGTCGACGACGGCCTTTCCTGTCGCGGCCACCGACCCCGCGGGGATCGAGACCGCTCGGGTGGTGACGGCGCTCGACGCGGACGATCCCGGAGCGACTCCGGTCACGCTCTTCGAGCCGAAGGCGGTGACCGTCGTGATGTCCATGATCGAGCGGCTGTCGTTCTTGACCACAGTGGTCAGGACGACCTTCCCGCTGACGCAGCGGGTCGACGCCGTGGCGGTCACGGTCAGGGGCGACGTGACGGTGACCTTGGCGGTCACAGTCCGGTTCGCGGGTGCGACCTCCTCCGTCGGCGTCAGGTCGAAGACCGGCCGGCCGTCGGCGGCGTAGTGGATGCGGGCGAGACGGGTGTCGCGGCCGTCACCCCCGACTCCGTTGCCCCAGGTGTGGTAGACGTACACGTCGTTGCCGTCCTCGTCCTGGGTGACGGCTCCGTGGCCGGGACCCTGCTCGTAGGTGCGGTAGTCGAGGACGCCGTTGGGCATGGGGACGCTCTGCAGGAGCGGGGCGTCGTACTTGGTCCAGCTCGCGATGTCGGTCAGGTCACTGCCCTCCTTCGCCCAGGCGCCGCCCACGATGTACTTCGGGCTGACGCCGCTGCTGGAGTAGACGAGCGTGATCCTCCCGTCGCGCTGGATCGCGAACGCTCCCTCGGACAGGTGGTCCTCGAACGTCAGCGAGGGCACGATGATCGGGGTCGGCTCGCCGATGACGCGGGTGGGGTTCGCGGGATCGACCTTGGCGATCCAGGTCGCCGGGTCGCTCACTCCGTTGTCGACGTAGCGCTGGGACCAGGCGTAGTACGCAGTTCCACCGGACTCGAAGTAGGTCATGTCGAGGCTGATGTTGCGTCCCGTGCCGGGGCGTCCGAGGGCGCTCCCGTCGCTCTTCACGACGGCGCGCGGCGCGCTCCAGTCGGAGGGGTTCGCGGGGTCTCCGCCGTCGCGCAGCTGCATGATGTGCGCCTGCACCGTGAACCACTGACCGTTCTGGTTCGACTGGTCGTTGTCCGGGTTGAAGCACGGGGCGAACAGGATGGAGAGCTTGCCGCCGATCTCGTGGATCTCGGGGGCCCAGTAGCAGCCCGCGATCACCTTGCCCTCGGCGGTGCGGTCCATCCGCGTGGTGCGGTTGAGGAGGTCCACCTCACGGGCCCGTCCGCCGTTGTCGTCGCTGAGCTGGTCGATGCTGTCGGCGACCCGGATCGGCAGGTGCTGCGAGGCGACGTTGTTGTTGTTCGTGTCGTCCGTGGCGGTGAAGAGGTACTGCGTCTTCCCGTTTCGCTCGTAGCGGTAGATCGTCGGATCCGCGCGGTTGTAGGCGAACGGCTCGTTGTACTGCCGCTGGCGGACGGTCCCGGAGAGGTCGTACGTTCCCGGGCCCTTCGCGGCGAGGTCGGCGAGCTGCTGCTGGTTCCAGTCGATGCCGAGGCTGCCGGTCGAGCCGTCGTTGTAGGAGAGCTGCGCCTTCACTCCGGACAGGGCGGAGGTGTCGCCCTGATCGATCGTCTGCGGTGCGACCGAGGATCCGGTGTTGACCGTGCGGCCGAACTTCTTCACGAGCGAGTCGGCGACGGAGCCGGAGACGGTCAGCGCGCCGCCCGGCAGAGCGTCGGCGACGCGGCCCGGGACTCCGGAGAGGTCGGGAGCGGCGACGGTGGCGGGGCTTCCACCGAGGACCGCACCGCGGTTCCCGTCGGTCACGACGACGCTGCGACGGCCGCCGTCCTTCGGCCAGAACGCCTGCGCGCGGAGCTCGGTGCGGGCGAGGTCCGTGACGGTCGTGTACTTCGCCGCCCCGGAGGAGTCCGTCCAGGAGACGAGGTAGCGGTTCTGGTCCGTGTCGAAGACGGCCTTCGGCGCGACGACGCCGCCGGTGGTGCCGAGGTCGATGAGGCCGAGCTCGGTGAAGTCGGACGCGGTGGCGTCCGTGGCCTTGAAGATCAGAGCACTCGAGGCCCCGGTGCCGTCGGACGCGCCCGACTGCAGGACGCGCGTGGCGATCACGCCGACGGTGCCGTCGGCGAAGGTGAACAGCGAGGGGTTCGCGAGGCCGCGGTTGTCGGCCTTGTCGGTTCCGAGGAAGACCCCGTCGGCGAAGAGGACTCCCGAGTTGCCCGAGAGCGGTGCGGCGTCGGCGACGGACGAGCCGAGTGCCAGGTGGAGGCCGCGGGCGATCGTGTCCTGGTTCGCCTTGTCCTCGCCGGTCGGCGTCCGGGTGTACGACACCACGGTCTTCGCCGTGGAGGCGCTGAGGACGGTGGTGCGGAAGGTCTTCGTCAGCGTGGTGGCGCCGACCTTCACGGAGGCGGTGAGCGCGAGTGCCCGGTCGGTCGCCGAGTCGTTCACGAGGCGGCTGCCGGACAGGCCGGCACCGTCCGCGCTCCACGACACGGTGTAGCCGGCGACCGTGGGAAGAGCGGTTCCGGAGGCGACGGTCGGCGGGACGACGAGGGCGGTGCGCAGGCGCGCCGTGGCGTCGGCCTCGGTGTCGGCGGCGACGGTGACGGTTCGCGCGGTGCCGGTGGCGGCGGATCCGGCGAACGTCGCGGTCGGGGTCAGGGTCACGGTGGCGTTCGCCGAGCCGGGTGCCGGGCGGCGCACGGAGCCGTCGGTGCCGATCACCGCGGGGTCGCTGCTCGCCCAGGTGAGGACGGAGCCGCCCGCGCCGCGGGTCGGGAGGGAGAGGTCGCTGGTGACGGGTCCGGTCACGGCGATGGTCGCCGCGGCGGCGTCCGATGCAGCGATCGCGGCAGCGGCCGGAGCCGCGTCCTCGCGCACCTGGTCCTGGGTCAGTGCGGAGGAGTAGACGTGCACGTCGTCCATCGCCCCGGCGAAGAGAGGGTCGGGGCCGTAGAACGACTTGCCGAGGAGGCCGGAGAAGGCGGAGGTGCCGACAGTCGCCGCTCCGGTCGCGGAGGTCGGGGTGGTCTGGGCGAGCCGGCCGTCGACGTAGGTCGAGACGCTGACGCCGCTGCGGAGGACCACGGCGACGTGGCTCCAGCGGCCGGTGGCGGCGGGACCGGAGTCGGCCGCGCGCTGCTCCGAGCCGTTCTTCACGGCACCGATCAGGCTGCTTCCGCACTGGGGCGTGGTGAAGAGGTACCGCTCGGTCGACTGCCCGAGCGCGTACGCCCAGCTGCAGTTCTGGTTCCCCTCCCAGCGCAGCCAGGCCGACATGGTCACGTCGGTGGTGGCCGCCGTGGTCAGTCCCGGCGCGATCTCGGCGTAGGCGGCGGAGCTGCCTGCGGCGCCGCCGGGGAGGCGGAGTGCGCGGTCGGTGCCGCCGCGCGGACCGGCGACGGTCGTCGCTCCGGTCCCGCGCACGGTGGCGGAGCGGCCCGCAGCGGAGTCGGTCAGGGTCGTGCCCGCGCCCACGGCGGAGCCGACGGCGGCGGACGAGGAGAAGTCGTAGGAGAGGACCGGGCTGGGCACCGCGGCCTGTGCGGGTGCCGCGCCGAGCGCAGCCCCTCCCGCTGTCAGGCTCGCGGCGACCAGGAGGGCCGTCGTGCGTCGGAACCGCATTGTTCGTCTACTTCCGTGGGAGAGGTGGATGCGGGGAGCACGGACCCAGGGTCCATGCTCCCCTGCTCCGGTGGCCGGAGGCCCCGGAACGGAGGAGGTCAGGGGAGGGGCGGCTGGACGCCGCCCCTCCCCTGTCACCGGCCTAGCGGCAGGTGAGCGCCGAGTACGGCGCGGTGGCCGTCCTGGTGCCGTTCGCGTCCTTCGAGGCGACGCTCACCTCGCCCGCGGTGACCGAGGTCGCCCGGGTGGTGAAGGCGGCGGACACGGACTTGCCGGGAGCGACCCCGGCGAAGGTCCTGCTCCCCCACTGCGAGCCGACGGTCATCTCGACCGTGGAGCCGCTCGTGTTGGTGCCGGTCGCGGTGACCGTCACCTTGCCGGCGACGCAGCGGCTCGCGGCCGAGGCCGTCAGCGACGGTCCGGGAGGAGCCGTGGCGGTGATGGTGGCGATGGCCGGCGTCGCTGCCGAGTTGGCGAGCTGTCCGCGCACCTGCACGGTGTCGCCCGCCTTCTTCAGCGAGCTGAGATCGGCGGTCGCCCACGTCACGGCGACCGTCTCACGGTGGCCGTCCTTGAACGTCGCGCCCACCGTGGCGGGCAGGTCGACGGTGGTCGATCCGGCCTGAACGGTCCGCGCCACGGCGTCGATCGAGGTCACCAGGAGCGACGGGTTCCACTTCGCGGCGAGCCCGTCGCGCTCCTTCGCAGTGATGGAGACGACGGATCCGTGGCGGGGCGACGTCGGCAGCGAGAAGCTGCTGGGGATCGTCCACTGGATGTCGCCCTCGAGCGAGTTCGTGCCGAGCGGGATGTAGCCGCGTCCGCCGTAGTTGTCGGTCCAGAGGAAGTACTTGTACCCCGCCCGGTCGCCCTCGTTGGTCTTGAAGATCTCGGGACCCTCGACCTCCGGCGTTCCGGCGGTGCGGCCGATGCAGGTGTCGATGAGGCTCCACGCACCGGAGGCGGTGGTGGCGCGGAGGTTCGTCGACTTCTGTCCGATGATGTCGGGCGAGGGGCAGCCGCTGGTCTGGGTCGCCTTCGTGAAGCGGTAGTAGGTGTCGCCGTCCTTGAGCATCGTGGCGTCGATCAGTCCGTTGCTCTTGTTGAGCGAGGGGACGTCAGCGGCCTTGAACCAGACCTCGGGGGTGGTGAAGTCGCGGAAGTCGCGGGTGGTGGACGTGAGGATCTGCGGTCCGTTGCCGTCCTCGACGTTGCGCGTGCTGTCGGTGAAGAGGGCCGAGGTCCAGTAGACGACGTAGGCGTCGATGGTGGGGTCGTAGGTGGCCTCCGGTGCCCAGGTCATGCCCGCGTTGGGCAGGTTGACCTCGACGTGGCGCTGCTGGCCCCAGTTGACGAGGTCCGTGGACTCCCAGATCTCGAGGTAGCGGCTGCCGCGGTTGGTCGATCCGCCGAAGCCGGTGGTGCCGACGGAGAGGTCGGTGGCCATCAGGAAGAAGCGGTCGCCCTCCTTCGAGCGGAAGACGAACGGGTCGCGCAGCCCCTTCGTGCCCATGGTGGAGGTGAGGATCGGCTGGGCGTCGTTCAGGGTCTTCCACGTGAGCGAGTCGTTGCCGTCGGAGGTCGCGAAGCGGATCTTCTCGCCTTCGATGCTGTCGCCGGTGAAGTACGCGAACAGGTACGCGTCGAGGTCGCTCGCGGCCACGGGAGCCGCGGCCGGAACGGTGCGCGTGAGCGTCCGCACGAGGGGCGTGGTGCCGGGCACCGTGACCGTCGCGGTGAGGGTGACGTTGGTGTCGGCGGACGGGCGCGTGAGCGAGCCCTTCGCGACGACGTTCGGCGCGGTGCCCTTGTCGGCGGAGGTGATGACGGCCTCGTTCGACGAGGTCCAGCTGACCACGGCGCTGGAGCTGTTCGCGCGCGCGGCGGTGGCGGCGACGTCGGCTCCGGTCGAGGGCAGGTTCAGGCTGCCGCGCACCGGTCCGGCGAGAGCGGGATCGTTGCTGATGCCGTCGGCGACGGCCCGGGCGAGCTCGGCCTCGGCGCTGTCACCGGCGGCGTACGCCGGGACGAACACGGTGGTGGCACGGCCGACGACGGTGATGCCGCCGTGGACGGCGGTCGGGGTCAGCGTGACGGTGGCGTCCGGGCTGCCCGCGGCGGGCCGGGTGACGACGCCGCTGGTGCTGACGACGCCGGGGGCGCTCGACGTCCAGGTGATCGTGGAGCCGTTGGCGCCGGTCGTGGGGAGGGCGAGGTTCGAGGTCACGTTCGAGGTGTCGCCGAGCGAGACGGCGGCGTCCTGGTTCGCGAGAACCGAGTGCACGGATGCGGCGCTCTGCTGCACCTGGCCGGCGGTGAGCGCGGAGGTCCAGACCTGCATGTCGTCGATGGCACCGGCCCAGTAGGCGTCCGCGCCGTAGAACGATTTGCCGAGGAAGCCGGAGAACGTGGACGTGCCGATCGCGGACGCGGCGGTGAAGGTCGTGCTGCCCTGGCCGACGAGAGCTCCGTCGAAGTAGGTCGAGACCGACTGGCCGCCCTTGACGACGACCGCCATGTGCACCCAGCGGTTCGCGGCGACCGGAGTGTTGCCTGCGGCCCGCACCTCGGAGCCGCTCTTGATCGCGCCGAAGCCGGCCGGTCCGCACTTCGTGGTGGAGAGGACGTGGGAGTCGACGCTGGAGCCGAGCGTGAAGGGCCAGGTGCAGTCCGGAGCACCGCTCCAGCGCAGCCAGGCGGACATCGTGACGTCCTGCGTGCCGGCGGGGATCAGGCCCGGGGCGATCCGGACGTGCGGCGCGGCCGACGTGCTCGATCCGCCCGGGAGCGAGAGAGCGCGGTCGGTGGAGGCGCCGGAGGGACCCGCGACGCTGGTCGCGCCGGAGTTGATCAGGGTGCCGGGGTGGTTGCCCGGAGCGGAGTCGGCGACGACGGCTCCATTGGCGAGCGTCGCGCCGATGCCGTCGAACGAGTACTGCAGCGCGGGAGCGGGGACGGTCTCTGCGGCGCCGGCGGCGCCGATCGGTCCGAGTACGCCGCCGAGGCAGGCGATGGCGAGCGTCAGCGCGGCGCCCGCTCGGGGGAGGCGTGAGCGCCGGGTGCGCTCCTGCCGGGGGGTTCGTGACATGGGGGGTCCTTCAGGTGAGGGGTCGGAGGGGGAGGACGGAGCCCGCGCGATCGGCCGGCGGAGTGGTGAGTCCGGCGTCCGTCTGGCGGGGAGGGAATCGCCGGAAGGCGGCCCGGGACGCGGGCCTGGCGACCCGTGATCGGGAGGCGGAGGTCGACGTGGGTGCGAGGACGAGACGTCGCGCGCTGCGGGCGCCGACCGCGGTCACCGCGTGGAAGGTGTCGGCCGGGCCGACAGTCATCGGGGCCGGGCGTGGGCCTGCGGCGGGAGGGTGCGGCGGGAGGGTGGTGCTGTCGTCATCATCGACGTTCCTCTCAGGTTCGCCTTCGAACCGGTCGGAGTGGGACGCGAGGCGCGAGGACGCGCTTGCCCACTTCAGGTGACACCGTACCGACTTTTGTTAACGGTAACAATGGCGGATTCCCGGGCGATGCCGCAGCGACGGCGGGTGTGAGCGCTCTCTCCCTGCGAGCACGGGGATCCGCGTGGACGGATCACCCTCGCCCGGCGGGGCTCGGACCGGATCCGCTCGAGACCGGCACTTGACACCGGCTCCGCGACCGGTCGATGGTTGTCCACGTCAACATGCAGGTCGTGATCAGCTTCCCATCCCACTCGGAGCGTCGGCGCTGACGCGTCCCGCGGCGGGACGACCGGATCACCATCCCGGTCGCTCCGGCGCATCCTCTGCCGTGCTCCGATCCCTTCGGACACGGCTCCTTCCTGCGACCCTCATCCGCGTCCCTTCGGGGACGCCGGATGTCTGTGAAAGGCACCCATGTCCCGGACAACGAAGTCCCACCCCTCCAAGCGCCTGATCGGCGCCCTGATCGCGGCCGTCGTCGGCATCACGACCTTCGGCATCAGCTCGCCCGCCTCTGCAGCCACCGCCCCGGTCGGCCTCGGATCGGCGCAGGAGATCCGCAACCAGCACAGCAGCATGTGTCTCGACGACTTCGACTTCGGCACTCAGCCCGGAGCCGAGGTGCGGCAGTGGAGCTGCACCGAGGGGAGCAACCAGCGCTGGCAGGTCACCGACCTCGGCACCGGCTACGCCGAGATCAAGAACACCTTCAGCAACCTCTGCCTCGACAACTTCGACTTCGGCACCACTCCGGGCTCGGAGGTGCGGCAGTGGAGCTGCAACGGCAGCACCGCCCAGCAGTGGCGGATCACCTCCGTCGGCGGAGGCTACGCCGAGATCGCCAATCGGCACAGCGACCTCTGCCTCGACAACAAGGACTTCCGCCAGATCGACGGCTCCCCCATTCAGCAGTGGACCTGCACCGGCTCCAAGGCCCAGCGCTGGGCACTGACCGATCCGACCGTGCAGAAGATCACCTGGACGCTGAACCGCGTCGCGAGCCCGACCGCGGACGAGGCCGACGCCTACGCCCGCATCACCGACGCGATGGACCGCGCCGTGGCGCGCTACAACCGCCTCAGCAACATCTCCCGCTCCCTGACCGTCTCGTACAGCCCCGGAACCCCGACGGCCGATGCGAACATCTACGGCCAGATCCGCTTCGGCAAGGAGCGCGTCTACATGGTGGAGGGCACCGCCATGCACGAGATCTCGCACACCGTGGGCTTGGGCACGTCGACCACCTTCAACACGAACTGCGAGAACAGCAGCTGGGACTCGGCCCTGGCACTGCTGCGCACCTGGGACGGACCGGACGCGACAATCCAGTGCACCCCGGGTCACATCTTGAACTACGGCCTCAACTACAACAGCGAGTTCAGCCAGCTGAACCTCGAGCGCCACGTGAAGCTGGTGCAGTCCATGCTCAGTGACGGCATGTAGCCGTCACTCGAGGCACGCCCGAACGAGCATCCTCGCCGCCCCTCGCGGGCGGCCGGCGCCGGCGGGGCGGGGAACCAGAGCCCTCCCCCCCCGCCGGCGCCGCATGCCCCGATGTCTCCCTCCGGAGGCGCGGGGCAGCGGAGCGCTCGGGAGTCGAGGAGGGCCCCTCGACCGGGTGGTCGCAGCCGACGTGCCGGACGCCGCACCCTGGGGAGGGGGCGTCCGGCACGTCCCCCTCGTGTCCGCGCCGTCCGGTCCGCCGGACCCCCCGGAGGCGCATGACGGGCGGCGTCTGCGGGCGCTAGCGGTTCTGCTCGACGGTGCTCGGCGCGGTCCGGTGCGTCTCCGGCGCCTCCGTGCCGACGGGCTCCGCCTCCCCGCTCGCCGCGGCCTCCCGCAGGTACTGCGCCGACATGACGCGGTAGGAGCGGGTGAGCATCGCCGCGCCGGCCGCGATGATCATGACGACTCCGCCGACCAGGAACACCAGCGCGATCCCCCGGCCGATGCCGTCGCCGAGCAGCCCGCCGAACGCCGAGCGCCCGGCCGGCGACTCCATGTACGGGATGAGCGCGAACTCGGCGATCGGGGCGATGAGGAACGACGTGATCGGAGCGGCGGCCGACTCGAACGCCGCCGCGAAGCCGAAGACGCGCCCCTGGGTCTCGAAGGGGACGACCTTCTGGATCACCGTCTGCTCGGCGGCCTCGACCGCCGGGATCAGGGTCATGTAGATCCAGATGCCGCCGGCGTAGAGCCACCACCAGTCGCGGAGGGTGAAGACCGCGCCGATCAGGCCCATCGCCATCACGAGCAGCAGCATCGTCCGGATCGGGTTCCTCCCGAGACCGAACCTCGCGACGAGCAGACCGCCGATGACGAAGCCGGTCGCCGTCACTCCGAGCACCACGCCCCACAGCTCGACCGGGAACAGCTCGAGGCCGTACGGGTCCATCAGCGCCATGTAGACGCCGCCGATCAGGTTGTTGAACGTCGAGAAGACGATGAGCGCGAACAGCCCGGTCGCCGCCCGCACCGCGGTGATGCTGCCGCGGAGATCGATCAGCGGCGCCCTCTCCCCCGTCGGCGCGGGCCGGTCCTCCGGGATGCGCAGGAAGAGGAGGTGCAGGAGCGCGGCGGCGGAGAGGCCGATCGCGATCACCAGCGTCCACCCCATGCCGAGCAGGCCGATGGCGAGCCCGCTGAAGACGCTCGTCACCACGAAGGCGAGGCCCTGGACCGTGCCGACGAGGCCGTTCGCGCGGGCGTGCCCCTCCACCGGGACCAGCAGGGTCACCGTCGTGGACAGGGCGATGTTGCGCATGTTCTCGATGACGGCGCCGAAGAGGATCGTGCCCGAGAACACCCAGAACCAGGGGGCGCGGAAGTCCAGGAGCGCCGCCTCGGGCAGCGCGAGGAAGAGACCGCCCGCGACGCCGAAGGACACCAGCGTGACCGCGCCGGCGAACACCATGACGCGGAACTTGCGGTGCCGGTCCACGATCGTGCCGAAGGCCATCGCGAAGACCGCGACGAGCAGCATGTAGGCGCCGCCGATGATCCCGGTCGCCAGGACGGAGCGCGTCTCGAGGTAAACCCAGAACGTGAGCGCGAACCAGAGGAAGCTCGTCGTCACGTTCGCGACGGCGGTGTTGAGGAGGATCTGGTGGAAGTCGCGGAGCCTCGTCGAGGCGTCGACGGCGGGTCCGGGCACGGGGGCGGTCGAGGACACGGCTTCCCTCCGCTCGCGACGGCGCCGTCGGTCCCGCGGCGGGAGTCGAGGGTCGTCGCAGCCACTGTAGGACCGCGCCGTCGGCGAGTCGAGAGGGGCCGGGCGTCCGGCGGGGATGCGCTGCCGCCTCCCGCGCGGACGCGGGCGCCGCCGCCCTCGCGGCATCTTCCGCTCCTCCTGGACGTGTGCTCCGTCGGCGCCGCGGCCTCACCGGAGGCATCCGAAGCGCCGACGAACCGGCGGTGCGGATCCGGGCGGGGCGGCGAGCGCCGCGCACAGCACGACGCCGGCCCCTCGGAAGGGAGCCGGCGTCGTGCCCTCGCGGTTCCTGCTACTCGAGCAGCTTGCCCGCGGTGGCGACCTCGCCGCTGATCAGCGCCTGGATCTCCTCCGGCACCGCGGGGATCTCCTCGCGGGTGATCCCCGTGGAGGGCGACCAGACGAGGTTCACCTGGAGGGCCGGGTCGATGTCCGGGTAGTCGCTGCGGTTGTGGCAGCCGCGGCTCTCCCGGCGCTCGAGGGCGGCCTCGAGGGTGGCCCGCGCGGCCATCGCGGCCGACTTGAGGTCGAAGGCGTGGGCGAGGTCCTGGAAGCCGGCGATGTCCGGGTGCACGCCGATGTCGGCGATGCGCGCCTCGATCGCGTCCAGCTCGGCGAGCCCGGCGAGCAGGCCCTCCTCGTCGCGGACGACTCCGGCGTGCTCGGTCATCGTGTTGCGGATCGCGCGCTGCAGGGCGCGGACGTTCTCGGTGCCGTCGGCCGCGAGCAGGCCGGCGATCTCGTCGCGGGCGACCTGGACGGACGCGGCCGAGCGCGTCTGGGCGGTCAGTGAGGCGGAGTACTCCGCCGCCGCCTGCCCGACGATGCGGCCGAACACCAGCAGCTCGATCAGCGAGTTGCCGCCGAGGCGGTTGGCGCCGTGCAGTCCACTGGAGGCCTCTCCGATCGCGTAGAGCCCGGGGACGTCGGTCCTGTGGTCGTCCGAGCGCACCCAGACCCCGCCCATCGAGTAGTGCGCCGTGGGCGCGATCTCGATCGGGTCCTTCGTGATGTCGAGCATCTGCAGCTCGAGCATCGTCTGGTACACCCGCGGCAGCCGGGTCATGATCGTCTCGCGCGGCAGGTGCGAGACGTCGAGCCAGACCCCGCCGTTCGGCGTGCCGCGACCCTCCTTGATCTCGGTGTAGCAGGCGAGGGCGACGCGGTCGCGGGTCGAGAGCTCGAGGCGCTCGGCGTCGTACTTGCCCATGAAGCGCTCGCCGAGGCCGTTGCGGAGGATGCCGCCCTCGCCGCGGGCCGCTTCGGAGATCAGCGTGCCCGCCGCGTTCTCGGGCTCGATGATGCCCGACGGGTGGAACTGGACCAGCTCCGGGTCGCGCAGCCGCCCGCCGGCCTCGACGGCCAGGCGGAACGAGTCGCCCGTGTTCTCGTCGCGGCGGGAGGAGGTGCGGCGCCAGATGCGGTTGTGGCCGCCCGCGGCGAGGATCACCGCATCCGCATGGATCAGGTAGCGGGTGCCGTCGACGAGGTCGAAGCCGTAGGCGCCGAACACTGCTCCGTCCTCGTTGACGAGGATGCGGGTGACGTACACGGTGTCCAGGATCGGGATCTCGAGCTGGGCGGCCCGGTTGACGAGCGTGCGCTGGATCTCGAGGCCGGTGTAGTCGCCCGCGAAGGCGGTCCGGCGGTAGGTGTGCGCGCCGAAGAAGCGCTGCGAGATGCGGCCGTCGTCCTCGCGGGCGAACGGCATGCCGTAGCGCTCGAGGTCCTGGATGCCGCGGGCGGCGTTGGAGGTGACGATCTCGACCGTGTGCGGGTTGGCGAGCTGGTAGGACTCGGTGATGGTGTCGGCCGCGTGCTGCTGCCAGCTGTCGTCGGGGTCCATCGTGGCGAGGGCGGCGTTGATGCCGCCGGCGGCGAGGGAGGTGTGCGCGTCCGACTTCGAGCGCTTGCCGAGCGCGAGGACGTCCACGCCCGCCTCGGCGAGCTCGATCGCGGCGCGCAGGCCCGATCCGCCGGTGCCGATGACGAGGACGGAGGTGGAGATCCGACGCTCCGGTGCGGTGGTCTCTGAAGTGGTCATGCCTCCACGCTAGGCACGGCGCTTCGATTACTCCAATGCATAATGCTGGGCACAGCCATGCGCATAGGGTATGCATGTGGATCTCGAGCAGCTCACCGGATTCGTCGAGGTCGCCCGCCTCGGCAGCTTCACCCGCGCCGCCGAGGAGCTGCATCTCGCGCAGCCCTCGCTGAGCCGCCGGATCGCCGCGCTGGAGCAGGACCTCGGCTCCGAGCTCTTCCACCGGGCGCGTTCCGGCAGCACCCTCACACCGGCCGGGGAGCTGCTGCTGCCGCTCGCCCGGCGCATGCTCGCCGACGCCGGATCGGTGCGCCGCGAGCTGGCCGAGCTGGCCGGACTCGAGCGCGGCCGGGTGCGGTTCGGCGCGACGCCGACG
The DNA here is from genome assembly GCF_002931705.1 of Rathayibacter sp. AY1C5. Classification (NCBI taxonomy): domain Bacteria; kingdom Bacillati; phylum Actinomycetota; class Actinomycetes; order Micrococcales; family Microbacteriaceae; genus Rathayibacter; species Rathayibacter sp. AY1C5. The sequence continues at coordinate 79,040 of NZ_PSWD01000002.1, read as the reverse complement.
CTCTGCATCAGCCTCGTCGCGGAGGTGCTGCACGCGTTCCACTCCGCGCATCCCGCCGTGGAGCTGCACCTCGCCGAGGACGGGTCGCGGAGCCTCTTCGACCGGCTGGCCCGGGGCGAGCTCGACCTGGCGCTGGTGACGACCTCGACCGCGGCCGCTCCCGGCGCCTTCACGGTGACGCCGCTGCTCGTCGAGGAGCTCGTCGTGGTCTCCTCCGCCGCGGAGCCTCCCCTCGCCGCGACCGGCGCGCTCGACCTGGCGGCGGTCGCCCGCCTCCCGCAGATCGTCTTCAACTCCAGCTACGACCTGCGCCGCACGACCGACGCCGCGTTCGCCGCCGCGGGCCTGGAGCCGGACGTGGTGCTGGAGGGCGCCGAGATGGACGCGGTGCTGCGCTTCGCCGAGCGGGGCCTCGGGGTCGCGGTCGTCCCGGCGATGGTGCTGCAGGGGCGCCCGGGGCTGCGCTCGATCCGCCTCGAGGAGCCGACGCTCGAGAAGCCCACCCTGACCCGGACGATCAGCCTCGCGCGCCCGGCGGACCTCGCGCCGACCGCCGCGGCGCGGGTCATGCAGCGCACCATCGCGGCGACCGCCCGCGCCTTCGCCGCCCAGGCCGGCGGCACGATGCGCCTGGCCGACACCCGCTGACCCAGCGGGGTCTCATCACCCCGCTGCGCGGCCGGCACATGCTGATCGAGCAGCCCCGGAGGGCGCATCGAGATCCCCCCGCACGCGCAGGAGCGCCCCCGGCCCCGCAGGGCCGGGGGCGCTCCCCGGTGGTTCAGCCGTGCGCTACGAGCACGGGCGCGCCGCGTACGGAGCGCTCACCTCCGTCTCGACGGGGGCGCCGTTCATCGTGGCCGTGGCCTCGACGGTCACCGCACCGGCGGGCAGGTTCGCCTGACGGGTGGTGAAGGCGTGCGACACGGTCTTGCCGGGCGCCACCGAGGTGAACGACTTCGTGCCGGACGTCGACGTGAAGGTCACGCCGACGGGGACGTCGGAGCCGTTGCTCGCCTGGACGGTGACGATCGCCTTGCCCGCGATGCAGCGGGTCGCAGCGCTCGCCGTGATGTCGAGCGCCGGAGCAGCCTCGCCCTCGGTGAAGGCGAAGGTGTCGAGCTCGAACAGGTCGCCGGAGGGTCCGGAGTAGCTGAAGTACACGTCGTGCACTCCCGTCGCTCCGGTCAGCGCTGCGCTGACGTCGGTCCACTCGCCGGTCGTCCCGTTCACCGCGACGGTGCCCGCGACGGGCCCGGTCTCGGAGTCGAGGCGGACGGTGACGGTGCCGCCGGCCTGCAGCGCCTTGGCCTTCGCGGTGAACGTCGCGGCTCCGGTGTCCCCGAAGTCGACGGCCGACAGCGCGGTCCAGTCGCCGTTGTCGAGGTCCTTCAGCACGAGGTTCTGGGTCGCGCCCGCGGCGGGGGTGCCGAGCGGCGCCGTCGCGATGCCCTTGCTCCAGCCGATGGTCTCGGCCGGGAAGGTGCGGTACGGATCGAAGTCCTTCACCTGGTCGACGCCCTTGTAGTCGCCGACCACCTGCTGCACCGTGCCGTCGGCGTTGAACTGCAGCTCCTGGATGTGCGGGCTGCGGTACCCCTGGGTGGTGTCGCCGTTGATCCGCTTGTTGAGCGTCGGCGCGTGGTAGGTGAAGTAGTACTTGCCGCCCAGCTCGAAGACCGACTGGTGGTTGTTGCCGCCGGTGCCGGCTCCGAAGAAGCGGCTCTGGTTCGGGAACATCACGCCGGCGTAGTTCTCCTTGGGCCAGGACATCGGGTCGTCCGAGATCATGTAGCCGATCTCGCCGCCGCCCGGGTAGCCGGGCTCGCGGGTCTGGTTGCCGCCGAAGTCGTTGCCGCCGAAGTGGGACGAGTACGAGAGGTAGTACTTGTCCTGGCGCTTGAACACCTGGGCCGCCTCGAACGCGACGGGCGCGTCCACGACGGCGGAAGTGCCCTGGGTCGAGATCATGTCGTCGCCGAGCTCGATCACGCGGATGTTCTTCGGGTTGTTGAAACGCTCGGCCGCGGGGAGCGCGGTCGAGGCGGGTCCGCCTCCGAAGAACAGGTAGCCCTGGCCGTCGTCGTCGACGAGCGGTGCCGGGTCGAACTTCCACGCGACCGCCTCGGCGCCCGGGGTGGACGCGTTGATGAGCGTGGAGGTCCGCTGGCTGGTCCACGGGCCCACCGGCGAGTCGCCGGTGATCACGTTGCTGGAGCCGCCGCCGTTGGCGTAGTAGAGGAAGTACTTGTCGACGCCGTTCACGGTCTTCTTCGCCATGCCGGGAGCCCACGAGTTGCCGGTGTAGGGCGCGACTCCGGTGGAGCCGGCGACCTGGATCTCGCCGTGGTCGGTCCAGTTGACGAGGTCGTCCGAGGAGATCACGGTGATCTGGTTGATCTTGCCGTAGTCGATGCCCGCCGAGACGCCCGTGGCGGGGTTCGGAGCGTAGCCCTGGGTGTCGTTCGTCATGTACATGTACACGCGGCCGTTCTCGACGAAGCCGAAGCCGTCGGCGCCGAACTTCCAGCCCATGAGCGGGTTGTGGTCGCCCGGGATCTTGCCCACGACCTCGATGGTGCGCGAGGCGGGCGCGGGCGGCGCCGCTCCGACCAGCGAGACGTCGTCGAGCTTGTAGTCCATGAGGTGCGTCTCGGGCGCGGCCGAGGGAGTCGCGGTCCACGGCGTCTCGAAGAAGAGGCGCGCGGTCGCGACGCTCTGCCCGGCGGGGATGGTGAACGATCCGTTGATCGTCGCCCACTGCCCCTTCGTGGCGGTGACGCTCGCGAGGTTCGTGTAGGTGCCTCCGCCGTAGTGCATGGTGGCGAAGAACTGCTTGGTCGCGGGGCTCGCGGCGTTCTCGTACTTGATCTGCGCCTTGACCTGGTAGGTCTGGCCGGCGACGACCTTGCCGCTGAGGTCCTGCATGGCGCCCGCGCCGGTGGTCGTGCGGCCGGTGACGAGCGCTGCGGCGGTGCCGGTGCGCGCATCCGTGGTCGTCGCGATGGTGCCGGCGTCGGCGGCGTTGCCGTTGTTGACGAACCAGCTGCTGATGCCGCTCTCGAAGCCGCCGTTGACGATGAGCTCCGCCTCAGCGGCGGACGAGGTCTGGGCGGCGAAGGGGGCCACCAGGAGCGCGGTCAGCGCGGCCGTGGCCAGCAGCCTCAGCCGCAACCGCCCCTTCGGAGCGGCTTCTCGTTGTGGTGATCTCACGGATCCTCCTTGATCGTGTCGTGCAGGAGATCGTCGGCGACGGGTGCCGCTGACGCGTTCGGGGGCGGGGGCGGCCGCGCGGGCCGCCCCCGGAGTGCTCAGCCGCAGGACGCGGCCGGGTGGGGCGCTCTCACCGTGGTCGTCACCGGCTCGCCGTCGAGGGTGGCGGTCGCGGTCACGACCACCTCGGCGGCGGGGACCGAGGCCGCCCGCGTGGTGAAGGCGTGGCTCGTCGTGGCGCCGGGTGCGAGCGCGGCGACCGTCTTCGTGCCGGAGGCGCTCTCCATCCGGAGGGCGACGGGCACGTCGTCGGCGTTGGTCGCCCGCACGGTCACGACGACCTTCCCCGCGATGCAGCGGGTCGCGGCGGCGGCGGTCACATCGAGCGACGCCTCCTTCAGCGTCCCGAGGCGGGCCAGCTGGTAGCTGAGCGCGCGCTCCGGGGCGTCGATCTGGTTCTGCGTTCCCGCGGTGCCGACCGCCTGCGCCTTCGCGAGGACCGACTGGAGGTCGGACCAGGCGTCGGCCGGGTAGTCGTCGGAGCGGAGCGTCGCCGCGTGAGCGACGGCCGCGTCGAGCTGCGAGCGGTCGAGCGCCTTCCCCTCCGAGGAGAGGGTGTCGCTCAGGAGGAACTCGTCGACGTCGACGTGGCCGCCGGCGGTCTTCGTCGCGTAGCTGAACAGCCCGAGGCGGTGGCCCATGAAGTGCGTGAGCTGACCGTCGAGGGTCTGCGGGCCGACGCGGCTGCCGAGCTTCATCCAGCTCGTCCCGTCGAGGCTGTACGAGAAGGTCGTCCAGAGCTGTCCGGCCGGGGCCGAGAGCTCGAGGTCGGCCTTCAGGCGCACCTGCGAGGCGTCGCCGAGGGCGGCGGTGGTGCCGGGGAGGAAGGACTCCACGGCCGCCTGGTCGAACGTGGTCGCGAACGGCTGGCTGCGGTTCACGACGCCGACGGTGGTGACGCCGTCCACGCGCTTGACCGCGACGTAGGAGAAGCCGCGGTTGTAGGCCGCGAGGCCGGCGACGTCGCCGTCCTTCATCCCGGAGACGTCGAACGCCGCCTCCGCCGACTGCTTCGGAGCCACGATGCGCTGGGAGAGCGTGTTGCGCGCCTCCTCCAGGTACGTCATCTCGGGCGAGCCCGAGAGACGCGTGTGCGCGGCCGTTCCGCTGAGCACCTTCCCGTTGGTGAGGCGGAGCCAGCCCTCGCGCTCGGTCAGCGACCAGTAGCGGTTGTCGGGGGCGTGGTTCCACTGCCAGGGGAGGGCGAGGGTCGAGCCGTTCGGCTCGATCTCGGCGGCCGTCGGGCGCTCGAGTGTGGGAGCGGCGCCGACGAGCGAGACGTCGTCGAGCAGGTACTCGGTGCTCGAGGACGCCGGCTGCGGATTGCCCCACGGCGTCTCGACGGCGAACTTCACGCTGCCGACGTTCGCGGTCTCGGGCACTGTGTAGGTCCCCGTGATCGTCGTCCACTGCCCCTGCGTGACGGCGGCGGAGGCCATCGTCACGGGTCCCGCGCCGAAGTCGGCGCAGAGGTTGAAGCGGACCGACGCGGGGCCGGTCGTGTACTTCACCTTCGCGGACACGGTGTAGGTCACGCCGCGCTGCAGCTTGTTCGCGAGCACTTGGCTCGGGCCTGAGCCGTTGAGCGTGCGGGTGCCCACGCGGAGCGCGGCGGTGCCGGACGCCGGGTCGGTCGTGTCGGCCGACAGCGTCGCGCCGAACTGGCCTGCCCACGGCGCCGTCCCCGACTCCGCTCCCGGGTTCTGGAGCAGCTGCACGCCGAGCAGCGACGCGTCGTAGGAGGGCGCGGGCGGGATCGTCCACGACTCGTCCTGGTAGGCCTTCGCCGGGGCGTCGTTGTCGAAGTCGTCCGAGACGACGATGCTCTTCTGCCGCTCGAACAGCTCCTCCTCGGGGCTGAGGCGGATCGGCTTCGGGAAGCTCCCGCCCACCGGCACCGAGCCGTTCGTCCCGAACGTCGGCCAGCCGTCCTTCCACGTCGCCGGGATGAGCCCGGGGATGCGGCCGGTCGGGAAGCTGTCGCGGAAGAACATGCCGTGCCAGGCGGTCGAGCCGTCCTCCTTCGCGATCGGCACGAGGCTCCCCTGGGCGAACCCGCTGGAGTTCAGCACGCCTTTTCCCTCGTAGGGGTTGCTGCCGTCGGCGGTCGCGTAGCGGCCCAGCAGCTCGGACGAGCGGAACAGCGCCACCTGGCGGCCCTGGCCCGAGGGCCACGTGATGATGACGATGTAGTACTGCCCGTCGATGTACTGCACCTGCGCGCCCTCGAACAGGCCGCCGAGGTAGCCGGCTCCCGGGTAGTCCGAGGTGCGGAGGATGTTCGGGTACTCGGCGACGACGGTCGTCAGGTCCTCGCTCAGCTTCACGGCGCTGGTGGATCCGGAGCCGTAGAAGATGTACGGCGTGCCGCCGTCCGCGTCGTCGAAGAAGAGCGACGGGTCGTGGAAGGCGCGGCCGAGGGCCGTGCGGGTCCAGGCTCCGTCCTCGATGTCGTCGGTCGAGTAGAGGTAGGAGCCGCCGAGGTTGTTGGTGTTGAAGACCGCGTAGTAGCGGCCGTCGTGGTACCGGAGCGACGAGGCCCACTGGCCGTTGCCGTAGGAGTTCTGCCCGTTCCGGAGCGAGAAGCGGTCGCCGATCTCGAGCCGGTCGAAGACGTAGTTGACGATCTCCCAGTTGACGAGGTCGTAGGACTTCATGATCGGGGCGCCCGGGCTGAGGTGCATCGTGGTGCTGATCATGTAGTAGATGTCGCGGCCCTCGTCGTTCTCGGACGCGGGCACGCGCTCGACGCTGACGTCGGGCACGTCGGCGTTCAGCAGCGGCACGGAGTAGGTGCCGTCGCCGCGGTCCGTCGACGTGTAGGAGGCCTTCGGCGACCAGGCGCCGGCCGCGGTCGCCGGAGCCGCGCCGGAGGCGAGCAGGCCCGCCGCGAGGAGGGCGCCGATCGCCGTGGAGGCGACTGCGCGCATCGGGGTCATTCGAACAGCGACAGCGTCAGGACGGAGGAGTAGTCGCCGGGGGCGACGTCGGCCTCGGTCTTCAGGGTGAGGCCCGCGGACACGGTCCAGGACCCGTCCGTCGCGGTCTCCTGCGAGTCGAGCGACAGCGCGAGCAGCTCCTGGTCGAACAGGCCCACGGCGTCGGCACCCTCGTCGAGGATCGTGTCGACCGGGTCGCCCTCGGACACGAGGCCCGACTCGCCGCCGTCCACGAGGACCGGCGTCCAGCCGAGGTGGTCGGAGGAGATGTCCTCCTGGTCCGCGTCGCCGGTGAAGGCGCTCGCCGAGCCGAGGACGTACCAGCCGGCTCCGGCCGGGATCTCGTCGACGGTCCGGGTGTCCGTCACGGTCACGTCGGGCAGCTGCCCCGTGAAGGCGCGCACGGTCGGGGTGGAGCCCTCCTCGGCGAGCGTGGCGGAGGTGCCGTCGATCGACATCGAGAGGGCGCCGGGCTGCTCCAGCTCCTCGATGCTGACGTTCACGTCGACGTCGTCGGAGCCGTACTCGGTGTCGGCGGCCGCAGCCGCGGCGGCGACGCCGGACAGGAGCAGGCAGCCGGCGAGAGCGGCGCCCGAGCGGACGAGCCAGAGGGGTCGGGGGGTGCGTCGCGTGGACATGGTGTTCCTCACTCGATCGGCATCGTCGCCGATCAGGTCGAGCGCCGGACGGCGCGGAGTGGTGGCGCGGCCCGAGGCCGCGAGAGGACGGAGCGCGGCGCAGCCCGAGGGGCGTTCGGCCGCGCCTGGAGCGCAGGACGCGCGGAGAGCGGCGGACGGCTCGTGCGCGGCGGCTTCCACAGCGTGGCCACGCGAGCTCCAGCTCTCGACCCCCTCAGCACTGAGGGGAGAAAGGCTGCCCGACACTCGTCTCTCTCGACTGCTGAGCTTTCCCTCAGCTAGTCTTGCGGGCAATGTTACCGGGAACATTCCCGATTGCAAGGACGTGTTCTCAACCGTCCGGAGCAGCGCAGCGAGGCGATCACCGCGTTCCGCCGCGGCCGGGCGGGGACGGCGGGAGGGGACGAGGATGTCCGCAGGGGCGGCGACGGCGGAGGCCGAGCAGGAGGTCGTGACGACGGAGTGCGCGGAGCGCTCGGGCGTCATCGGCGTGCTCCTGGGCGACTTCGAGCCGTTCGGCACGGAGGTGCTGCAGGGAGTGGCGACGGCGCTCCGGGGGACCCGGTTCGACCTCCTCGCCGGCAGCGGGGCGAGCCGCCGGGGCCGAGCGGGCTGGGAGCAGGAGTCCCTGCGGCGCCTCACCGAGGCGCACGTAGCGGGAGCGATCCTGGTGACTCCCTCCGGCGTGATCCCCTCGTCGGACCTGCCGCTCGTCGTCGTGGACCCGCTGACCGCGCAGACCGAGCTGCACTCGGTGGCGACCGACGACTTCGGCGGAGCGCAGCTGGCGACGAGCCACCTGATCGGGCTCGGCCACCGCCGCATCGGCTTCGTCGCGGGCCGCCCCGACCTGGAGTCGTCGCACCGGCGCGGCGCGGGCTACCAGCGGGCACTCGCGGACGCCGGCCTCCCCTACGACCCCGCGCTCGTGCGGGTCGGCTACTACCGGCACGACCCCTCCCTCGCCGCCGCCCACGAGCTGCTGCTGCTGCCCGACCGCCCGACGGCGGTCCTCGCCGCGAACGACGCCTCCGCCATCGCCGTGATCGAGGCGGCCCGGGCGCTGGGCCTCTCGGTGCCGGGGCAGCTGTCGGTCGTGGGCTACGACGACGTGCCCGACGCCTCCCGGGTGGTCCCCGCGCTCACGACGGTGAGGCAGCCGCTGCACCGCGTGGGGCGCGCGGCCGCCCGGGCGCTCCTGACGCTGATCGACGGCGGGAGCGTGGCCGAGCAGCACGTGCGGCTGCGCAACAAGCTCGTGCTCCGCGGGTCGACGGCGCCTCCCGCCGAGGGCCCGCCGTCCGGCTGACTCCTCCCCCTCCCCCAGCCGGCGGGAATACGCTCGGCGCATGAACCAGCAGCACACTCCGCTCACGGTCACGGTCACGGGAGCGGGAGGCGCCATCGGCTACGCGCTCCTTTTCCGCATCGCCTCGGGTCAGCTCCTCGGGCCGGACGTCCCCGTCCGCCTGAACCTGCTCGAGATCCCCTCCGGCCTCCGCGCGGCCGCGGGCACGGCGCTCGAGCTGCAGGACGGCGCCTTCCCCCTCCTCCGCGGGATCGAGGCGACGGACGACCCGGCCGCCGCGTTCGACGGCGCGAGCGTCGCCCTCCTCGTGGGCGCCCGGCCGCGCAGCGCGGGCATGGAGCGCGCCGACCTGCTCGCCGCGAACGCGGGCATCTTCGGGCCTCAGGGCGCCGCGCTGAACGCGCACGCCGCCTCCGACATCCGCGTGCTGGTCGTCGGCAACCCGGCCAACACCAACGCCTGGATCGCGCGGCGCAGCGCCCCGGACATCCCCGCCGGCCGCTTCACCGCGATGACGCGCCTCGACCACAACCGGGCGGTCGCGCAGCTCGCCGCGAAGCTCGACGCCCCCGTCGACGCGATCGAGGGCGTCGCGATCTGGGGCAACCACTCCGCCTCGCAGTACCCCGACGCGACGCACGCCACCGTCGGCGGACGGCCGGTGCCCGAGCTGGTCGACGCCGAGTGGCTGCACACGGAGTTCGAGCCGCGGGTCGCCAAGCGCGGCGCCGAGATCATCGAGGTCCGCGGAGCCTCCTCGGCCGCGTCCGCCGCCTCCGCCGCGATCGACCACGTGCGCGACTGGGTCGACGGCACGTCGTGGACCTCGGCCGCTGTCGAGTCGGACGGCTCCTACGGGGTGGAGGAGGGGCTGATCTCCTCGTTCCCGGTCCGCTCCGTCGACGGCGAGTGGCGGATCGTCGAGGGGCTCGAGATCGACGCGCACTCCCGCGCGCGGATCGACGAGTCCGTGCTCGAGCTGCGCGCCGAGCGCGACCAGGCGCTGGCGTTCCTCGCGTCCTGACGCGCCCCTCCCCGTCCTGTCGCCACGGGATGCCACTCCGGTACGCCTCGCGCGACGTGTCGCGTACCGGAGCGGCATCTCGAGGAGGGGCTCAGCGGCGCTTCTCCGGAGTGGGGAGGGTGCCGGAGGCGCGGGCGGCCTCGTACCAGGCGTGCGCCTCCTCCTGGCGCTCCGCCTCGGCGCCGGTCGCGATCGCCGCGCGCACGTGCTCGGGCCCGTAGCCGAACGACGCGACCAGGTCGGCGGCGTGCGGGCGGATGCGGGCGAGCAGCCGGTCGATGTAGGACGTCACCGCGACCGCTCGCTGCGACGACAGGCGCCCGTGGATGAGGTACCAGTCGAGGTGCTTCTCGATCAGGCCCAGGCCGAACAGGTCGCGGAGCCAGGTGAGGACGGTGCGCGTGCCCGCGTCCTCGACGCCGGCGAGCGCCTCCGTGAACGCCTCCCACTGCAGCAGCTCGGCGTGGGCGCGCGCCGCCTCGATGAGCTCGCTCTGGTGCGCGTTGAACAGGCCGGCCGCCTCGTCGGAGGGCAGCTTCGACGCCGGGCGCAGCCGTGAGGCGATCCCCGCGACCATGCTCTCGACGCGGCCGGTGAGCAGCTCGCGCTGGTCCTCCCGCAGCTGGCCGACCGAGCGGGCCGTCGATCCGCGATCGGCGACGACCTGGGCCAGACGGCGCAGACCCGAGTTGTCGACGGTCGCCCCCGCGACCTGCGAGGCGGCGTACCGCGCGAGCTCCGCGGGCTGGGCGCCCTTGAAGCGGCGTCCGACGTCGGTCAGCAGGCGCTTGGCGACCAGCTGGAGGAGCACGGTGTTGTCGCCCTCGAAGGTCGCGTACACGTCGAGGTCGGCGCGCAGCTGCGTGAGCCGGTTCTCCGCGAGGAAGCCCGCGCCTCCGCAGGCCTCGCGCGCCTCCTGCAGCGTGTCGAGAGCGTGCCAGGTCGAGAGCGCCTTCAGCCCCGCGGCGAGGGTCTCGAGGTCCTGCCGCGACTGCTCGGTGTCGTTCGCGCCGGAGAAGACCTCGTCGAACGCCGTCAGCAGCTTCTCGTGCGCGAAGGCGGCGGCGTAGGTGGTGGCCAGGCGCGGCAGGAGGCGGCGCTGGTGCCGCTGGTAGTCGAGCAGCACCTCCTCCCGCTCGCCGCCGCCGGTGAACTGGCGGCGCTGGTCGCCGTAGGTGACGGCGACCGTCAGCGCGATCTTCGCCGCGGCGACCGAGGCTCCGTCGAGCGAGACGCGGCCCTGCACCAGGGTGCCGAGCATGGTGAAGAAGCGGCGGCCCGGGCTCGCGATCGGCGAGGAGTAGGTGCCGTCGGCGGCGACGTCGCCGTAGCGGTTCAGCAGGTTCTCGCGCGGGACGCGGACCCCGTCGAAGTGGAGGCGGCCGTTGTCGATCCCGTTCAGACCGCCCTTGAGGCCGTCGTCCTCCCCGCCGACGCCGGGCAGGAACGCGCCCTGCTCGTCGCGGATCGGGACGAAGAAGGCGTGGACGCCGTGGTTCACCCCTTGGGTGACCAGCTGCGCGAAGACGACCGCCGCGCGCCCGTCCACCGCCGCGTTGCCGAGGTAGTCCTTCCAGGCCGCGCGGAACGGCGTCCGCAGCACGAACACGCCGTCCTCGTAGGTGGCGGTCGTGGCGATCGACGCGACGTCGGAGCCGTGCCCGGTCTCGGTCATCGCGAAGGCGCCCGGGATCTCGAGGCTCATGATCCCCGGCAGCCACTTCTCGTGGTGCGGGCGCGTGCCCAGGTGCAGGACCGCGGCGCCGAAGAGCCCCCACTGCACGCCGGACTTGATCTGCAGCGAGGGGTCGGCGGTGACCAGCTCCTCGAAGCCGGCGATGTTGCCGCCGTGGTCGGCCTCGCCGCCGAGGTCGACCGGGAAGGCGCGGTGCACGCCGCCCTCGGCCGCGAGCACGCGCATCTGCTCCGAGACGCGGAGGCGGTGCTCCTTCATCGGGAGGCCGTCGGTGCGGTGCAGCTCGGGGCGGGCGGTCAGGGCGCGGCTGGCGAGGCGCTGCTCGCGCCAGGCGCCGAGCAGGGTCTCGCCGAGGGCGGCGACGTCGACAGCGGGGGCGCCGTCCTCGTCCAGGCGCGCGTCGACCTCGGAGCCGAGGGAGTCCACCGGCGGCGTGGGCGCGATCGAGCCCGAGCGGGAGCGCCGGGCCCGCGTGCGTCCGGTGGCTGCCCGGTCGGCGGCGTCGGCGGCGGAGCGGGGGTGGGGAGCGGTGCTGACCATGGTGTTCGTGTCCCTTCGACCGTCTGCGGTTCGGGCCGCTCCCGGTGCGTCGTGCGCCGACGGGCGCGGCAGCGGAGGCGGTCCTCGCACGGTAGGTCGCGCGGCGGCGCGGCGGAAACGTTCCGTCGCCCGGGCACAAACGGCGCCGGGCGGAGGCGGAAGCGCGTTGTCGGAACCGACCAGGCGGAGGCGGGGCGCCTCGTCTGTGCGCTGGACGGGCTGTCCCTGCCGACGGGAGCGGAGGAGGGGGCGGCTCGTCCGTGTGCTGAACGGGCTGTCCCTGCGGGCTGCTTCTGCGGAGGAGGGACGCCGCACCGGAGGCCGCCTCGCTAGTCTCTCGGCATGAGCGAGCCGCCGCTGCCTCCCCCTCCGCCCGCCCGACACCCGGCGGCCGGGCCGCCCGCGGACGTCGCGGCAGCGCCTCCCCGGACTCCGGGTGCGCCGCCCGTGGACGTCGCGGCCGCGCCTCCCGCGCCTCCGGCCGCGCCGGGATCCGGGGTGCCGCATCGGCGCCCGGTCCGCGTCTGGGACCTGGTGCTGACGATCGTGCTGATCCTCGTGGCCTCCGCGGTGACGCTGCTGCTGTCGTTCTTCGGGCTGTTCTTCGCGATGGCCAGCGACTCGTGCGGCGGATCGAACGCCTGCGACATCGGCCTGATCGAGGGCGGGGTGGTCCTCGCCGCAGGAGGAGTGTGGGTGCCGTTCCTCGCGGCGCTGGTCGTCTCGATCGTGCTGCTGGTGCGGCGGCGCATCGCGTTCTGGGTGCCGGTGGCGGGCCTCGCGGTGTCGTTCTGCTGCACGCTGCTCGGCGGGTGGATGGCGTCGACGGGCGCGAACGGCTGAGGGCGCTCGTCGGTGCGTCGGGCCGAGGACGCTCGCGTCGGTGACGAGGTGGGGACGATCGTCGACGCGGACGCCGGGACACGATCGCCCGCGCCGACGCCCGCCTCCGTCGCGGGCGGTGAATCGCGCGCCTCAGCGACGGATCAGTAGCTGTCCCAGCCGGGCTCCCAGTCGGGCTCGTCCGGCGGCACCCAGTCGTCCTCCGGCGGCTGCGCGGCGGACACCGGCGGACCGGACGACTCGCGGCCGAACGAGGGCTTCGCCCCTTGCGAGCGGGACGACCCGCCACGGGCGGCCGGCGCGCGGCGGGGAGCGGGAGCCTCCTCACCCGGTTCCGGGACGGCGATCTCGGGGCTCTCCCCCGCGACGACGGCCAGCACTGCCTCCCCGTAGGTGAGCAGCTTCTTCTGGCCGACGCCGCCGATGATGCTGAGCGCGTCCATCGTCGCCGGCTCGGCGGTCGCGATCTCGCGGAGGGTCGCGTCGTTGAAGACGATGTAGGCCGGGACCGCCTGCGCGCGGGCCTGCGCGGCGCGCCACTCCCGGAGCCGCTCGAACAGCGGCTGAGCCTCGCCCGACAGCTCGGCGACGGTGGACCGCCCGGAGCGGGTGGATCCGCTGGAGCGGGCCGGCTTCTCCGGCTCCTGCCGCAGCTCGACCTTCCGCTCGCCGCTGAGGACGGAGCCGGACGCGGGCGTGAGCACGAGCGTGCCGAAGCCGTCGTCGTTGACGCCGAGCAGGCCCTGCGCGAGGAGCTGGCGGGCGACTCCGCGCCACTGGGTGTCGCTGAGCTCGGCGCCGATGCCCCAGGTGGCCAGGCCGTCGTGCTGGTGCTGGGTGGTGCGCGGCGTGGTCTTGCCGCGGAGGACGTCGATGATATGTCCGGCGCCGAACTGCTGATTGCGCTCGCGCTTGAGGCGGACGACCGTCGACAGGAACTTCTGCGCCGCGACCGTGCCGTCCCAGGAGGCGGGAGGCTCGAGGCAGGTGTCGCAGTTGCCGCAGGCGGTGCTCTCCTGGCCGAAGTAGGCGAGCAGGTTCACCCGGCGGCACTGGACCGTCTCGGAGAGCGCGAGCATCGCGTCCAGGTGCGCGGACATCCGCCGACGGTGCGCCAGGTCTCCCGGCGACTCGTCGATCATCCGGCGCTGCTGCACCACGTCCTGCAGGCCGTAGGCGAGCCAGGCGGTGGACGGCAGTCCGTCGCGGCCGGCGCGACCCGTCTCCTGGTAGTAGCCCTCGACCGACTTGGGCAGGTCGATGTGCGCGACGAACCGCACGTCCGGCTTGTCGATCCCCATGCCGAAGGCGATGGTCGCGCAGACGATGACGCCCTCCTCGCGGAGGAACCGCGACTGGGCGGCGGCGCGCACCCGCGAGTCGAGGCCCGCGTGGTACGCGACGGCGTCGAAGCCCGCCGAGCGCAGCGCCTCGGCCGTCGCCTCGACGCTCTTGCGGGAGAGGGCGTAGACGATGCCCGCGTCGTGCGCGTGCTCGCGCCGCAGGAAGTCGATCAGCTGCTTGCGCGGCTCGACCTTGTTGACGATCCGGTACTGGATGTTCGGGCGGTCGAAGCTCGAGACGAAGTGGCGGGCGGCGCCGAGGTGCAGGCGCGAGGTGATCTCGCGGTGCGTCGCCTCGGTGGCGGTCGCGGTGAGGGCGATGCGCGGGACGTCGGGCCAGCGCTCGGCGAGCTCGCCCAGTGCGAGGTAGTCGGGGCGGAAGTCGTGGCCCCACTGGCTGACGCAGTGGGCCTCGTCGATCGCGAAGAGGGCGATCCGGCCGCGGGCGAGGAACTGCTTCATGCCCTCGTTGCCCAGGCGCTCCGGGGCGACGTAGAGCAGGTCGAGCTCGCCGTCGAGGTAGGCGCGCTCGACGCGGCTGCGCTCGCCCGCGTCCTGGGTGGAGTTGAGGAACTCGGCGCGGACGCCGTTCGCGCGGAGGGCGTCGACCTGGTCCTGCATCAGCGCGATGAGCGGGGACACGACCACGCCGGTGCCGGGGCGCACGATGGCGGGGATCTGGTAGCAGAGCGACTTGCCGCCGCCGGTGGGCATCAGGACGACGGCGTCGCCGCCTCCGATGACCTGCTCGACGATGGCCTGCTGCTCGCCGCGGAAGGAGCCGTAGCCGAAGACCTTCTCGAGGATCGCATGCGCCTCGGAGGATCCGGAGCCCGCAGCGCCGCTCGCCGCGTCGCTCCGGACGCCGCCGCGGGACTCCGCCGAGGGGTCGGCAAGCGGCGGGGCGGGGAGGGCTGTCGCGGTGGGCTCTGTCACCCGGGGAACTCTACCCGCCGCCTCCGACGCCGCCCCGGGGGTCCGGGGAACTGTGGAGAAGGGCCGCAGGGAGGGAGCTGGGGAGGCGGCTGCGGGGAGGTCGGGGGTCTTCTGCGGCGCCCGGATCAGAGGTCGGTGAGGGTGCGGGTGTCGCCGTCCCAGAAGCGGACGCCCGCGAGGCCGACGGTGAACGGCTCGCCGAGGAGGGGGACGGCGTCGCCGAGCTGCTCGGCGCGGAGGCGGCGAGAGACGCTGATGTGCGGCGTCCAGGCGTCCGGGAGCGAGGCGTCGACGCCGCCCGGCACGAGGCGCGTGGCCCGATCGTGCAGAGCGTCGAGGGCGGGCGAGCGGACCACTCCCCAGGCGAGGACGAAGCGCCCGGCGTGCGGGAAGAGGAGGACGGCACCGAGGTCGGCCGTCGCCGGCAGCGGACCGAGCGCGCCCGGCTCCGGGGCGGTCAGCTCGGGCCCGGCGACCAGGGTGAGGTGCGGGCGGTTGCTGGCGGACGTGTGCAGTGCGAGGCTCGGGATGCCGGCCGCCTCGAGCGCCTCCCACTGGCTGCGGACGCGAGCCTCCGACTCCGGATCGAGGAGGACTTCGAGGCTGCGCATGTCCACATTCTGCCGCGGCTCCTGTGTGCGGGCCTTCGCAGGCGCGCGGCCACTCGCGGGCGCGCGCGGTCCTCGTCGGCTCCCGCGAGTGCGCAGGAGTCGTCGCACTCGAGCTCGAGTGCGACGACTTCCGCGCACTCGCGGGGGCGGGGAGCGGGGCGGAGACGGGCAGCGGGCGGGAACCGCCCACCCGCGCCCCGCCACCCGCGTCAGCCGATCGTCACGAGGGCGGCGAACAGCTCCGGCGCTCGGCGGTCGACGATCCGACCGCCGACGCGGATGCCCACCAGCGCGACGACGGTGCCCAGCACGAGGGCGGCCGCCAGTCCGATCAGGCCGAAGGCCGGGTCGCCGCCGATGAGCGAGATCGCGCCGAGGACGATCGACGGGAGCGCCAGCAGACCGGTCGCGGCCATGCTCCCCAGCATCACGACGCTCGAGATCATCCCGGAGCCCGGCGGCGTCTTCAGCGGGCTGTCCCCCGGCCCGGGCACGGGGTAGACGACGAGCGACGAGGCGACGCTCGACACTCCGAACCCGCTGAGAACGAGGGCCAGCGCCATGCCCAGCACGGCCGGGATCGCGTCGGCGCGTCCCGCGTACAGCGCGGTGCCCACCGCCACGGCGACCACCGCAGGGACGCCGATGATCGCGGCGGCGACGACGCGACCGGCGCGGTCGGCCGACCCCGTCACTCCGGAGCTGACGTGCGCCGCCCAGGCGGTGCCGTCGTACGACACGTCGGCGCAGAGGGTCACGCCGAAGATCAGGCCGACGAGCACGGCCGAGAGCAGCACGAAGGTGTCGCCCCCGCTGCCGATCGCGGAGTAGAAGACCGCGAGGACGACGACGGCGGGGATGACGAGGAGCCCGCGGCTGTAGCGCGGGTCGCGCCACCAGTAGCCGAGGGCACGCGCGGCGACGGCGCCGGTCGGGGTGCCGGGGAAGCGCCCGAACAGGCCGAGGCCCGCGGATCCGGAGGCGGAGTGCGCGCCGGACGCGGCGGGCTCCGCGAGCGCGTGCCGCAGCGCCCGGGCCCACGCCCAGACGAGGACGGCCAGCGTCGCGAGCCCGATCAGCAGGCGCGCGATCGCCGCGACCCAGTCGCCCGCGACGACGGATCCGGGGACGGCCCAGATCGCGCCGAGCGGCGACCAGCCGAGGGCGCCCGCGATCACGGGCAGGACGTCCAGGCCGTCGCGGATCACGTTGGTCAGGCCGAAGAAGAGCGGTCCGAGCAGGATGACGACGACGAGCACGACGCCGCCGATCACCTCGCGGTAGCGGCGGCTCGAGCCCAGGCCCGTGGTGAGCGCGCCGATCAGGCGGGACGCGACCACGCAGGTCGCGACGCCGATCACCGCGGCGACGAGGCCGGGCAGGATGCCGATCGGACGGCTCCACCAGGCGGCGGCGGAGGCGAGCGCCCCGAGCGTGGTCACCACGCCGGGGATGCCCGCGAGGCCCGCGGCGGCGAGCCCGAGGAGGAGGGTCCGCAGCGGGATCGGGAAGGTCGCGAGGGTGGGCAGGTCGAGGCTCTGGTCGGAGCCGGACAGGAAGATCGGCCCGAGCACCCAGCCGAGGATCAGAGCGGAGCCGCCGAGGACGATCGCGACGTTCGCGAACGCCGGGTCCGTGCCTCCGAGCGCGACCAGGCCGGCCGCGACCAGGCCGAGCACCGCGATCGCGTAGAGACCGCCGAGGATCACGCCGATCAGCTGCCACACGTTCCGCGTCAGCGAGTTGCGGAGCAGGAGCAGCCGCAGCCTCAGGAGATGCGCAACCATGCCGGTCCCTCCTGGTGGGTGCGGCCGCCGACCAGCTCGACGAAGCGCTCCTCGAGGCTGGAGCCGGCGCGGACCTCCTCGAGGGTGCCGGAGGCGAGCACGCGGCCGTCGGCGATGACGGCGACGCGGTCGCACATCCGCTCGACGAGGTCCATGGAGTGGGACGAGACGATGACCGTGCCGCCCGACGCGACGAAGCCGGTCAGGATGTCGCGGATGTTCGCCGCCGAGACCGGGTCGACCGACTCGAACGGCTCGTCGAGCACCAGGAGGCGCGGGGCGCGCACGAGCGCGCAGGCGAGCGCGATCTTCTTGGTCATGCCCGCGGAGTAGTCCACAACGAGCGTGCGGTCGGCCGGATCGAGGCCGAGCAGGGCGAGGAGGTCGTCGGTCCGCTCGACGACGACGGAGCGCTCGAGCCCGCAGAGCAGGCCGTAGTAGGTGACGAGCTGGAGACCGGTGAGGCGGTCGAACAGCTTGACGCCGTCGGCGAGGACGCCGATCAGCCGCTTCGCCTCGAGGGTGTCCTTCCAGACGTCGACCTCGTGGATCGTGACGACGCCGCTGTCGGGGCGGAGCAGGGCCGTGGCCATCGAGAGGGTCGTCGTCTTGCCCGCGCCGTTCGGGCCGACGAGCCCGAAGAAGGACCCGGCGGGGACGTCGAGGTCGATGTCCTTCACGGCCTCCTTGTCGCCGAAGCGCTTGCGGAGGCCGCGGATCCGCAGAGCGACCTCGCCGTGGCGGCCGGAGGCCTCGGGGGCGGCCCACGCGGGGGTCGCGGAGTCGGTGAGCGCGGAGTCGGTGTGCTCGGCAGCGGTGCCGTCGGCGGCGGTGCGCGCGGCGGGGCTCTCGGTGTCCGTGCCGTCCTGGGGAATGCCGGGGGGCGTCGTCCCGTCCATGTGTGTCCCTTCCGGGCCGCGGTGGGCGGCCGCTCCTCCACCCTAGGCAGGCGCTGCGGCCGGGGCATCCGTCCCGCGATGGAGTCGCGCTGAACGCGCCGGCGCGGCCCCGGTGGTCCGACGGGGCGGGGCGGGAGCACGGCCGCCTACGCTGGCCCCATGCCCACGCTCCTCCTCGTCCGGCACGGACGCACCACCGCGAACACCGCGGGGATCCTCGCCGGACGCACCGCCGGAGTGCGGCTCGACGACGTCGGACGCACGCAGGCGGCGCGCACCGGGGAGCGGCTGGCGGCGGTCGAGCTCGCGACCGTGGTGTCGAGCCCGCTCGAGCGGTGCCGGCAGACCACGCGCTTCGTCCTCGAGCGGCAGACGGGATCGCCGGCGACCGTGATCGACAAGGGCATCACCGAGTGCGACTACGGCGACTGGTCGGGGCGCTCGCTGCGGGATCTCGCGACGGAGCCGCTCTGGGCGACGGTGCAGAACCAGCCCTCCGCGGTGGTGTTCCCCGGCGGCGAGGGGATGCTCGCGATGCAGGCCCGGGCCGTATCGGCGATCCGGCGGCACGACGCGGCGGTGGCGGAGGAGCACGGGGCCGGCGCGGTGTGGGCGGCGGTCAGCCACGGAGACACGATCAAGGCGATCCTCGCGGACGCGCTCGGCATGCACCTCGACCTGTTCCAGAGGCTCAGCGTCGGACCGGCGTCGGTGTCGATCATCCGCTACGGCGCGGGGCGGCCCGAGGTCGTCGCGATGAACACGGACGCCGGGGACCTGGGCTGGCTGCGGAAGGCGGCCCCCGTGGCGGACGCCGCTGTGGGGGGCGGGGCGGGGCACGAGTAGGCGCGGTTCGGGAGGGCCGCTTCAGGGCTCGACCGAGCGGCAGGGATGCGGGTGCTCGGCGGCGGTGGATCTCGATGCGCCCGCTCCGCGGGGGGCTCGGTCAGCAGAAGAGACGGCTGCTCGATCAGCAGGCCGCCCGAGCCCGACGCGCGCAGCCACCGCGGAGGCGGGCGCTCGTAGACTGGGGGCATGCCTCCGATCGTGCACGGATTCGACTGGCCCGATCGCGTCGTCGTGGGGACCGTCGGCTCACCCGGCTCGCGCTCCTTCTACCTCCAGGCCAAGACCGGGCCCCGCGTGGTCAGCGTCGGCCTCGAGAAGCAGCAGTCGGCCCTCCTCGCCGAGAAGATCGACGAGATCCTCGACCAGCTGATGACCGCCCAGGGCAACCCGGTCAGCGTCCCCGCCGGCACTCCCCCGGAGCTCGTCGACAACGACCCGCTCGACCAGCCCGTGGAGCCCGAGTTCCGCGTCGGCGGTCTCAGCCTCGGCTGGGACCCGTCCACCGCGCAGATCGTGATCGAGGCCTACCCGCTGACCGAGGCGGAGGACGACTCCGAGGAGGAGCCCGAGCCCACCGAGATGCTGCAGGTGAAGATCCCGGTCGGAACGGCGCGCGCCTTCGCGAAGCGCACCCTCGAGGTCGTCGGCGCCGGACGTCCGCTCTGCCCCCGCTGCGGCGAGCCGATGGATCCCGACGGGCACGACTGCCCGCTCGCATGAGCGACCCGGGCGGGCTCGACGGCGAGCTGGAGCTGGCCGGCCGGATCACGATCGCCTCGAACGCGACGTTCCTCGCGCAGCTCGGCGAGACGTCCGTCGTCTACAAGCCGATCTCGGGCGAGAAGCCGCTGTGGGACTTCCCGGACGGCGTGCTCGCGGGCCGCGAGGTCGCCGCGTACCTCGTCTCGGAGGCGCTCGGCTGGAACGTGGTGCCGCGCACGTGGCTCCGCGACGGTCCGCTCGGGCCGGGCATGGTCCAGCTCTGGCAGGACATCGATCCGGACCAGGACGCGGTCGACCTGGTGCCCGCCGACGCCGTGCCCGACGGATGGCGGCACGTCCTCGACGGCAGCGACGAGGAGGACCGCGACATCTCCCTCGTGCACGAGGACTCGACGGCGCTGCGCCGGATGGCCGTGTTCGACGTGGTCGCCAACAACGCGGACCGGAAGGGCGGGCACGTGCTCGCGCTGCCCGACGGCCACCGCTACGGGGTCGACCACGGCCTCACCTTCCACTCCGAGCACAAGCTGCGCACGGTCCTCTGGGGCTGGATCGGCGAACCGCTGCTCGAGGAGGAGCTGACGGCGCTGGCGCTCCTGCGCGCGCAGATCGACGGACCGCTCGGCGAGGCGCTCTCGGAGCTGCTCACCGAGGACGAGGTCGCCGCGTTCGCGAAGCGCTGCGAGCGGCTCGGCTCCTTCGGCCGCTTCCCAGGCCCGCGGGGCGGGATGCCCGCGGTGCCCTGGCCGCTGTTCTGAGCCGGGCGCGGTCGGAACTCAGGACGAACGCCTCCGGAGCGGCGGAGACGCGCTGATCCTCAGGCGCGGGAGCGGGTCCCTCCTGCATCCTGAGCGGCTCAGAAGCTCCAGCCGCGGCCGAACAGCTCCTCGCCCGGCGTCCCGCCGCCTCCCGGACCCGCGCCGCGAGCGCCGAGGTAGGAGGAGACGACGGCCGCTCCCAGGTCCTCCGCCTCCGGGTTCACCACCGAGCCGCCGACCCGGCGGGCGAGCGAGTCGATGAAGCGCGCGAGGCCCGGGTCGTCGCCCAGGCGGAAGAACGTGGTGTGCGCGCCGAGGCGGAGCGACGCGTCGAGCTCGCGGACCGCGACGGCGACCGTCAGCGGGTCCGGCGGGTAGTCGAAGAAGACGCCGCCGTCGGGCTCGAGGTGCGCGGTCGGCTCGCCGTCGGTGACGATGAGCAGCACCGGCTGCGCGTTCGGGTGCTTGCGGAAGTGCCGGTTGGCCAGCAGCAGCGCGTGGTGCAGGTTCGTGCCCTTGTCCCACTCGGCGTCCAGGCCCACCAGCTGCTCGACGTCCATCACCTCGGCGCGTCGGCCGAAGGCGACGAGCTGCAGCGCGTCTCCGCGGAACCGGCTGCTGATCAGGGTGTGCAGGGCGAGCGCGGTGCGCTTCATCGGCACCCAGCGGCCGTCCATCGCCATCGAGAACGAGGTGTCGACGAGGAGCGCGACACAGGCCTGCGTGCGCGCCTCCGTCTCCTGCACCTCGACGTCGTCGATCAGGATGCGCACCCCCGAGCCGACCGGCCGGCCCTCGCCGGCGGTGCGGGTGAGGGCGTTGGTCACCGTGCGGGGGATGTCCCAGGCCTCGGTGTCGCCGAACTCCCACGAGCGCGTCGCTCCGGAGCGCTCGCCCGCCGCGCCCGCGCGCCGGACGTCGCGGGCGCCCTGACGGCCGGAGACGGTCTCGGCGATGTCGCGCAGGAGCGCTTTGCCGAGCTGGCGCATGGCCTTCGGGCTGAGGGCGAGGCAGCCGTCGGAGCCGCGGCGCAAAGTCCCGGAGTCGCGCAGGGCCCGCTCCAGGCGCTTCAGCGTCTGCGCGTCGACGGAGGCGTCCTCGCCGAGGCGCTTCGCCAGCAGGTCGAGGTCGAGGTCGTCGAGGGAGGAGCGGTCCGTCTGCGCGAGCTGGTCGGCGAGGGCGTCGAGGTCGGCCAGCTCCTGGAACACGCCCGTCCCGTCGCCGAGGCCGAGCCCCTGCTCGCCGTCCATCCGCTCGGAGCCGCCCCAGTCCTCGCCGGGACGGAGCCCCCGCAGGGTCTCGTCGAGGCGGCCGAGGGACTGCATGAGCTCCGGCGTGCCGAAGGCCTCCTGGGCGAGGGCGTCGAGCTCGGCGCGCTGCTCGGCGGTCATCGAGTTGCGCATCCGCTGGGCCGCCGCCGCGCGGGCGGCGAGCGCGTCGATCAGCTCGTCCACCGATTCCGGGCCCTCGGGGAAGTACTCGCCGTGCTGCTCCATGAAGGCGTCGAACTGCTCGGGGGTGTCCTCCCCGCGCGCGTGCGCCTCGAGCAGCTCGTTCAGGTCGCGGAGCATCGCGTCGATCGCGGCGCGGTCCTCGTCGCTCGCGTTCTCGAGGGCCTGCTTCATCCCCTCGAAGCGCTGATCGAGCATCTCGCGGCCCAGGAGCTCGCGGATCCGCTCGAAGTCGGCGCGCGCCTCGGGGCTCTGCCAGCGGTAGTCGCGGAGCTCCGAGACGGCCGCGGCCGGCGAGGGCGGGAGGCTGTCGAGCTGGATCTCGGCGAGCGCGCGGTCGCCGTCGTCCATCTGCGTGTCGCGGGCGAGCTGCTTGCGCTCGGCGAGGACGGCCTTGTCGAGGAGCTCGCGGATCTCGCGGAGCGTACCGTCGAGGTTGTTCCTCTGCGTGAGCTCGCGACGCCGCTCGGCGACGCGGGCTGCCAGGTCGTCCAGGCCCTCGCGGTCGCGGGTGCCCCGGCGGAGGAACTCGCGCAGGGCGCGCTCGGGCGAGGTGCCGCCCATCACGTCCTCGCCGATCGCGTCGAGGGCCTCCTTCAGGTCGACCGGAGGAGCGAGCGGATCGGGTCCCCCGTCGTACTTCGCGTAGCGCGCGTCGCGCTTCAGCCGCCGGTTGCCGCGCGGAGCATCAGCCATAGACGGCCTCGCCCCCGCCCGTCTCCTTGCTCAGCTTGCGCGAGAGGTAGAGGCCCTCGAGGGCGAGCTCGACCGCTCCGGCGCGGCGCCCCTCCCCCACGGCGTCGAGGCGCTCGGCGACCTCGTCGTACACGCGGGCCTCGCCCAGCAGCGGAAGGCCGGCCAGGAACTCGCGGGCGGTCACCTGCTCGCCGGTCGTGATCATCGCGCCGTTCTCGACCGCCTCGACGAGCGGCCCGAGGTCGACGCCGCGCAGGTGGGCGCGGACGGTCTCGGCGGTGGCCTGACGGAGCAGGTGGTCGAGGATCTCGTCCTCGCGGCCCTCCTCCCCCGACTCGAACTCGATCTTGCCGCCGAGCACGTCGACGGCGGTCTCGAGGTCGATGGGGCGGGCGACCGCCTCCTCCTCGCCGCGGCGGGTGGCGCGGTGCAGGGCGGCGGCGGCGATGGTCTCGGCGCCGGCGATGGCGAAGCGGGCGCTGACACCGCTGCGCTGATCGACGGAGCTCGACTCGCGCAGGGCCCGCGTGAAGCGGGCGAGGATCTCGATGAGCGCGTCGGGCACGGTCGCGACGAGGTCCGCCTCCTGCCGGATGACGGCGACCTCGTCGACGAGGGCGGTCGGGTAGTGGGTGCGGATCTCGGCGCCGAAGCGGTCCTTCAGCGGCGTGATGATCCGGCCGCGGTTCGTGTAGTCCTCCGGGTTCGCGCTCGCGACGACGAGGACGTCGAGGGGGAGGCGGAGGACGTAGCCGCGGATCTGGATGTCGCGCTCCTCCATCACGTTGAGCATGGCGACCTGGATCCGCTCGGCCAGGTCCGGCAGCTCGTTGATCGCGACGATGCCGCGGTGGCTGCGCGGGATGAGGCCGAAGTGGATGGTCTCCGGGTCGCCCAGGCTGCGGCCCTCGGCCACCTTCATCGGGTCGACGTCGCCGATGAGGTCGGCGACGCTGGTGTCGGGGGTGGCCAGCTTCTCGACGTAGCGCTCCTCGCGGGGCTTCCACCCGACGGGCAGGTCCTCGCCCAGCTCCTCCGCGCGGCGGCGGCTCTCCGTGGTGATCGGCTCGTAGGGGTGCTCACCGAGCTCGGACCCCTCGATGACGGGCGTCCACTCGTCGAGCAGGCCGACGAGGGTGCGCAGGAGGCGGGTCTTGCCCTGGCCGCGCTCGCCCAGCAGGACGATGTCGTGGCCGGCGATGACGGCGCGCTCGACCTGCGGGATGACCGTCTCGGCGAAGCCGTGCAGGCCCGGCCAGGGATCGCGGCCCTCGCGCAGGGCGTCGAGCAGGTTGTCGCGGATCTCGGTGCGGAGGCTCTTCTGCACGTGCCCGGAGGCACGGAGCTGGCCGAGGGTCTGGGTCGTCGGGCGCATCACCTCGGCAACGCTACGCCGCAGGTCCGACACGTGGTGGAGGTGCGGCGGATTCGCGGCGCGGGCTTGCGCGGGGGCCGCGCCGCGGACGGCTCAGCGCTCGAGGCGCGGGGCGGCGGCGAGCAGGCGGCGCGTGTACTCCTCCTGCGGTGCGGCGAGGAGCGACGCGGCCGGCCCCGCCTCGACGATCCGGCCCTCGCGCATCACCGCGATGCGATCGCTCATGTGGGCGATCACGCCGAGGTCGTGCGAGATGAGGAGGAGGGCGAGGCCGTGACGGCGCTGCAGGTCGTCGAGCAGGTCGAGGATCTGCGCCTGCACCGACACGTCGAGGGCCGAGACGGGCTCGTCGCAGATCAGCACGTCGGGGCGCGTCGCCAGCGCCCGGGCGATCGAGACGCGCTGGCGCTGACCGCCGGAGAGGGTCCGCGGCGAGCGCCGCTCCAGGGCGGGGTCGAGCCCCACGCTCTCGAGCAGCGCGGGCACGGAGGCGGCGCCGGCGTCGCGGAGGAGGCGGCCGACGCTCCAGCGCGGGTCGAACGAGGAGAGGCTGTCCTGGTAGACGGCGCCGATCCGCGGGCGGCGGGGACGGCGGGAGCGCTCGGTCGCTGCCGACCACGGCTCGCCGAACAGCTCGACGGCGCCCGCGTCCGGACGCCGCAGCGCCAGCACGAGCCGGGCCACCGTGCTCTTGCCCGACCCGGACTCGCCGACGAGCCCGACGGTCTCGCCGCGCCGCAGCCGGAGGTCGACGTCGTCGACCGCGACCCGCACTCCTCCGCCGGGCAGCGGGAAGCGGGCGGCGAGTCCGCGGGCCGCGACCACGACCTCGCCGGGGGTCTCGGGCGGGGTCGCCGGTGCGGTCGGGTCGGTGAGCCGGGAGCCGCGCGGGCGCCCGGCGGGGACGGCGGCCACGAGCGCGCGGGCCTCGGGGCTGCGGGGCGCGCGCAGCACCTCGGCCGCGGTCCCCTCCTCCACCACGCGGCCGTCGGCGAGCACGAGGATGCGGTCCGCGAGGCCCGCCACCACCGCGAGGTCGTGCGAGACCAGGACGAGCGCCCGGCCGCGCGCCTTCTGCTCGGCGAAGAGCTCGAGCACGCGGGCCTGGACGGTGACGTCGAGCGCGGTGGTCGGCTCGTCGGCGACGAGCAGCGGCGGATCGAGTGCCACGGCCGCCGCGAGGAGGGCGCGCTGGCGGAGCCCGCCGGAGAGGTCGCCCGAGCGCTCCCGCATCCGCTCGGCCGGCTCCGGCATGCCGACGCTCGCCAGGGCCTCGACCGTCCGCTGCGCGCGCTCGGCCGCGGGGAGGCGGCCGTGGAGGCGGAGCACGTCGCCGATCTCGCGGCCGATCGGGCGCAGCGGGTCGAGCGAGAGCAGCGCGTCCTGCGGGACGAAGCCGACGGATCCGCCGCGCAGCCGCCGCAGCTCCCGCTCGCCCGCTCCGACCACCTCGGTCCCGCCGACGCGGACGCTCCCGGTCACGGCGCCTTCGCTCAGCCCCAGCAGCGCTCGCGCGGTGACGCTCTTGCCCGACCCGGACTCGCCGACGATCGCGACGCACTCCCCCGGCTCCACGCGGAACGAGACCCCGTGCACCACCTCGACTCCGTCGAAGGCGACCCGGAGCCCCTCGACGACGACCGCGCTCACCGCGCACCCCGCAGACGCCCGCCGAGGATCGTCGTCGCGATCGTGGTCAGCACGATCGCCAGTCCCGGGAACACGGTCAGCCACCACGCGCTCGAGAGGTAGGTGCGGCCCGCCGAGAGCATCGCGCCCCACTCCGGCGCGGGCGGCTCGGCGCCCAGGCCCAGGTAGCTGAGGGCCGAGGCCCAGACGATCGCCTGGCCGACGCCGAGGGTCGCCAGCACGGCGAGCGGCCCGAAGGTGTTGGGGAGGACGTGCCGGACGAGGATGCGGACGGGTCCGTGCCCCAGCACGCGCGCCGCCTCGACGTAGCCGGAGTCGCGGATGCCGAGCAGCTGCGTGCGCAGGATGCGGGCGTACCCCGGCGCGGTGGAGAGGCCGACCGCGATGGTGGCGGGGACGACTCCGGGACCCGTGACCACGATCACGAGCAGCGCGAGCAGGAGTGCGGGGAAGGCGAAGAGCACCTCGAGCACGCGGCCGATCACGCCGTCGACGACGCGGCCGCCGAACGCCGCGACCACCCCGAGCACCGCGCCGAGGACGAGGCCGATCACGGTGGCGCTGGCGCCGATCAGGAGGGACGCGCCCGCCCCTGCGATGAGGCGGCTGAGGACGTCGCGACCGGACTCGTCGGTGCCGAGCAGGTGCGCGGCACCCGGTGGGGTGAAGGCGTCGCGCGGGGCGACGGCGAGCGGATCGGAGGGGGCGAGCAGCCCGGGCGCGACGGCGGCGAGCAGGAGCAGCACCACGAAGACCGCGGCCAGCACCTCGCCGGCGCGGAGGCGGGAGGGACCCCGGCGGAGCGGGCGGGCGGCGCGCAGTTCGAGCTCGCTCACGCGACCGCCTCCCGCCGGGCCAGCCGCGGGTCGATCACGCGGGTCAGCAGATCGGTGGCGAGCGTCACGACGATGTACGCCAGCGCCGTGACCAGCACGACACCCGTCACCACCGGCACGTCACGGACGGTCACCGCCGCGAGCAGAGTCCGGCCGAGCCCCGGCCTCGCGAAGATCGTCTCGACCACCACGGCCCCGCCGATCAGGTAGCCGAACGCCCAGCCCGAGAGCGAGACCCCTGGCAGCACCGCGTGGCGCAGGGCGTGGCGGGCGCGGACGCCGAACCCGCCCTCGCCGCGCGCCCGAGCGGCGAGCACGAACGGCGACTCCAGCGCGTCGAGGAGGGAGCGGCGCATCACCTGGCCGAGGAAGCCCGCCAGCGGGATCGCGAGGGTGAGCGTCGGCAGCACCAGCCCGGCGGGCGACCCGGTGCTGACCGGGGGCAGCCAGCGCAGCGCGGTCGCGAAGACGGCGATCAGCACGGTCGCCAGCCAGAAGTGCGGGAGCGCGGCCGCCGTGAGCTCGAGGCCGGACCCGATCGCGGCGGCGAGCCGGCCGCCCCGGGTCGACCAGAGGGCGGTCGCCAACGCGAGGATCCACGCGGCGGTCAGCGCGAGCACGGCGAGCAGGAGGGTGCCGGGCAGCTGCTCGCCGAGGATCTGCGCGACGGGAGTGCGCAGGGAGTAGGAGGTGCCGAGGTCGCCGCGCGCGAGCCTGCCGAGCTGCACCAGGTACTGCACGAGGAGCGGCTGGTCGAGGCCGTACTGCTCCCGCACCGCGGCGAGCGCCTCGGGCGACGCCTGCGAGCCCGGACCGCCGAGGATCGCCTGCGCCGGATCGCCGGGGACAAGGCGGATGAGGACGAAGACGGCGGTCGCGACGGCCCACAGCACCACGAGGGCGCCACCGAGGCGGAGGAGCACGCGACGGATCATGCGGGCGGGCGTCCTCTCTGGTCGGGGCGGTGGAGGGGGGCGTCGTCGAGGTCCGTTCCCTCCGGAGCACGCGATGCGCGACCGACGGCGGCTACCCGACCAGCATGGAGGACGGACCCCTGCTGATCGAGCAGCCCGCGGAGCGGGCGCATCGAGATCCGCCCGTCCGATCGCGGGGTCTCGGTGCGCCGCCGCGGCGACTACTCGACCGGCATGCGTCCGCTCTTCGATCGGTGCAGGCGGCTCTCCGGGGCCGGGTCAGACCCAGGCGTCGGCGAACCAGGGGGTCGACACGGTGTCGAGGGCGACGAGGCCCTGGACGGCCGACCGGTGCAGGTAGTGGTTCTGCTGGTCGTAGAGCGGCAGGATCCAGTAGCCCTCGAGGACGATCCGCTGCGCCTGCTCGTACAGGTCGGCGCGGGCGTCCTCGTCGGTCGTGGCGCTCGCCTGCTCGAGCAGCGAGTCGAGCGCGGGGTCGGCGATCTGCGCGTGGTTGGCGAAGTAGCCGCTCGGCGCGGGGGTGATGCCCGAGGAGGAGTAGAGGATCCGCAGAACGTCGGGTCCGACCTTCGTGTACGGGGCGCTCACCAGCTCGTACTCGTTCGACGCGAGCGCGGTGTACCAGCTCGACAGGTCGAGCAGGCTGATCCGCACGTCGAAGCCGAGGGTCTTCGCCGAGGCCTGGATCTGCTCGAACAGCGACTGCTCGGCCGGGATCGACTGGTTGGTGCTGACGGGGAAGCGCAGCGTCAGCGGCGTGCCGTCCTTCTCGCGGATGCCGTCGCCGTCCGAGTCCACCCAGCCGGCCTTCTCGAGCAGGTCCTCGGCGGCGGCCGTCTCGGAGTCGGACCCGGCGTCCTCGAAGAGCGACGGGTCGGAGTACGCGGTCGCCTCGCGGCTGGACAGCGGGGAGTAGGAGCGCTCGGCGGTGCCGAAGAAGAGCGAGTCGATCGCGTCGTTCACGCCGACGCCGCGGACGAACGCCTCGCGGACGGACTCGTCGTCGAACGGCGCCTGGCCGGAGTTGAGCTCGAGGCGGTTGACCGAGCCGGGCCGGGGCGCGTCGAGCTCGACGAGGTCCGTGGCTCCGGTCGCGGCCTTCAGAGTGTCGGGCTGGGCGTTGTCGAGCACGTCGACCTCGCCCGACTGCAGCGCCGCGTAGCGGGTGGCGGAGTCGGGGATGAAGCGCCAGGTGATGCTCGCCAGGTGCGCGGGGCCCTCGTGGCCGTCCCCGGTCGGGCCGGTCGAGGCGTCGTAGGCCTCGTTGCGGGTGAGGGTCACGTGGTCCTGCCTGACCCACTCCGAGACGGTGAAGGGGCCGGTGCCGACGGGCGCCTCGCAGTTGGCCTCCTCGCCGCGGGCGATGCCGGCGGGCGACTCGATCGCGGTCCACGGCTGCGCGAGCGACTCGAGCAGCGCGCTGTCCGGCGCGGTCAGGGTGAAGCGGGCGACGGTCGGCGAGACCGCGGTGACGGAGGCGACCTTCGCCACGGCGAGGTAGCCGGTGGAGGACTTGGTCGCCGGGTCCTGCAGGTGCGCGATGTTCGAGGCGACCGCCTCCGCGTCGAGGGCGGTGCCGTCGGTGAAGGTCACACCCTCGCGCAGGGTGAAGTCGTAGCTGAGCGCGTCGTCCGAGACGGTCCACGACTCGGCCAGCCACGGCGTGATGGTGCCGTCGGCGTCGCGCGAGACGAGCGACTCGAGCACCTGCGTCGCGAGGAGCGCCTGCGGGTAGTTGCCGCCGACGTGCGGGTCGAGGCAGGTGGGCTCGGCGTCGCCGGACGCGTAGGTGAGGGTCCCGCCGTCGACGGGGGTGCTGGAGGCGTCGGGCGTCTCGGCGGTGCAGCCGCTGAGCAGGAGCGCGGCGGCCGCGACGGCGGCGGGGAGGGCGAGGAGGCGGGAGCGCAGCGGCATGACGTCTTTCGTGGAGGGGTCGAGGGTGCACGCGTTTCTTGGACGCGACCCAGGAAACGCTAGCAGGGCGTGGAGGCGGCGGGCGGGGATCGCTCGGATCCGTGGAGGAGCGCCCGCATCCCGCGCTGGGGAGGGACGAATCGCGCTGGCGGAGATCCCCGACGCGCCTGTCGGTGGGGATCGGCCTC
Source organism: Rathayibacter sp. AY1C5 (assembly GCF_002931705.1). Lineage (NCBI taxonomy): Bacteria > Bacillati > Actinomycetota > Actinomycetes > Micrococcales > Microbacteriaceae > Rathayibacter > Rathayibacter sp. AY1C5. The sequence continues at coordinate 49,827 of NZ_PSWD01000002.1, read as the reverse complement.
CGCTCTCCTACTGTCGACGCATGACCTCCGCCGTGCTCGCCCTCCTGTTCGGCTCCGCCGTCGCCCTCGTGGGCCTCGTGCCCTGGGCCGCCCTGCAGTACCGGCGGCGCGGCGTCCTCGGGATCGGCAACGCGGTGCTGGCCTTCGCCGCCGTGGTCTACGCGCTCGCCCTCGTCACCTACACGCTCCTCCCCCTGCCCGACGAGGCGACGGTCGCCGCCGCCTGCCGCACCGGATCGGGTCCGCAGCTGCGCCTGTTCGCCTTCGTCGGCGACATCGCGAAGGAGGGCGGGATCGACGGGCCCCGCGCGCTGTTGACGAACCCCGCGTCCGCGCAGGTGCTCCTCAACGTGGTCTTCTTCGTCCCCCTCGGGATGCTCGTCCGCCACCTCGCTCTGCGCGGGCGCCTCGTCGCCGGGATGATCGGCGGCACCGCCGTCGGCTTCGCCGTCTCGCTCCTCATCGAGGTCACGCAGCTCACGGGCGACTGGTTCCTCTACCCGTGCGCCTACCGGCTCTTCGACGTCGACGACCTGCTGGCCAACACGGCCGGCGCCCTGCTCGGCACCCTCCTCTCCCCCGTCCTCCTCCTCTTCACCCGCCGGACCGAGGGCGCGGTGCCGGAGCTGGCCCGCCCGGTCGCGATCCGCCGCCGCGCGTTCGGCATGTTCTGCGACGTTCTCGCGCTGAGCCTCATCACGGGCGCGCTCGTCTCGATCACCGGGGTCGGCCTCGTGCTCGCGGGGGTGGACACGCGCTCGAGCCCCGGGGACGTGGTTCTCGGAGCCCTGCCGTTCGTCGCTCCGCTGCTCCAGCTGGTGATCGTGCTGCGGTCCGGACGGACCCTCGGCGAGACGGTGGTGCGCCTGCGTCCCGAGCCGCGACCGCTCCTCTGGCAGCGGCTCGTGCGCTGGGCGGCGGGATCGGGCGGCTGGTCGACCCTGCTCGCCGTCGAGGGCGGGTTCTGGTCGCTGTTCGCCTTCGTCCTCGCGGCGGCCGCGATGATCGGCCTGGTCGCGACACGGGGCCGCCGAGGGACGGCGAACGCGCTGGCTCGCCTCGACGTCGTGGACGAGCGGGCGGCGGCGCCGTCCGCCGTCCGGAAGACGGACTGAGAGGAGCCTGCCGGACGCCCGGGCGAGCCTCCGATCAGACCGCCGCGCGGAGCCCCTCGACCAGGTCGTGCTGCGCCTCGCGGCCGGCCCGCGTGGGCACGAGCGGGTACACGTGGACCTGCCCGACGGCCTCGTGGAGCTCGAACGGGACCCCGGCGGCCGCCGCCCGCTCGGCCAGCACGTGGGCGTCCGGATTGAGGACGTCACGCGTGCCCGTGAAGACGGTGAGGGGGCCGAGGCCCGCCAGGTCGCCGAACAGCGGGCTGACCACGGGATCGAGCAGGTCGAGGGCGCCGCGCCAGCTCTCGGCGAGGACGCGACCGCCCGGGGTGCCGAGCCAGGGATCGGTCGGCTGCACCTCGGGGATCCGCGGGTTGCTCCAGGAGAGGTCGAGCGCGGGCGAGACGAGGGTCGTGCGCGGCAGGACCACCCCCTCGTCGCGCAGGGCGAGGGCCGTCGAGAGGGCGATCTGGCCGCCCGCAGAGTCGCCGGCGAGGCAGGTCGCCCCGTGCCGCTCAAGACTCCGCAGCACCAGGGCGCGGACACCGTCGCGCGCCTCGAGCGCCGTGCCGAAGGGCACGAGCGGGTAGATCGGGAGGGTCACCGCGACGGAGGCCTCGTCGGCGATGCGGGCGGCGAGCCACCAGTGCTGGGGCGCGATCTCGTTCACCCAGCCGCCGCCGTGGACGTAGACGACGCCGCCGCGGATCACCCGCGGGCGGATCGTGTAGACCGGCCAGGAGCCGACCTGCTCCACGTCGACGCGCACGCCGGGCCGGAGGCGGGGCGGCGGGCCGTAGGAGGCGGGACGGAGCGCGCGCTCCCGGATGCGGCGACGGGCTCCCTCCGCGCTGACGAAGGTGCGGTTCGCACGGGCGAGCCGGAGCGCGAGCGGGACGAGGGCATCGGGGACGACGAGCGGCATCGCCCGAGCATCGCGCACCCGGGTGCGCAGCGGCTGGGCGGTGACGGACTGCGCGGCTGCGGACTCCGCGGCGACGGACTCGGCAGCCGCCGACGCGGCAGCCACGGACTCCGCCGCCGATCCGCGGAGGGCGGAGGACGCAGCGCGGGCTCCGCGGACGGAGCGCCGGCACCCGCGGACGCAGCATCGGAGACCGCAATCGACGCCCGGGCACCCCGCGGACAGCACGACGGCCCGGCCCGTGGAGGGAGCCGGGCCGGGGCCGCCGGTCAGCGTGGTGCCTGCACGCCCGCGGAGCGCGGGTCGGCAGCGACCTCGCTGTCGCCGTGCGCTGCGGGTCAGCGGCGCGCGGCGGAGCGGCCGGCGAAGCGGGTGTAGACGAGCAGGACGATGATCGCTCCGATGATCGAGCCGATGATGCCGGCGGGCTGGAAGAAGCCGTCCATCGGGTCGTGCTGGAAGATCAGGAACCCGAGGAAGCCGCCGACGAACGAGCCGACGATGCCGAGCACGATGGTCATGCCGATGCTGATGCTCTGCTTCCCGGGGACGATGAGCCGGGCCAGCGCTCCTGCGATGAGTCCGACGACGATGAGGCTGATGATGAGACCGAGCATGGCGGTCGTCCTTCCGTTGTGCGAGCGGGGGCCCGCTGGTCGGTTCCGCGGTTGCGGGACCGGTGGCTACGCAACCACCCCGGAGGAGGCGGCGGTACACCCCTGGGGGTGTGCTCGCCCCGACGAGCCGTGCGGTAGCGTCCGACCATGACCCGCCGTGCGCCCCTGACCGTCGCGCTCGTCGACGACTACGACGTCGTCCTCACGGGCCTCGCGCACATGTTCGACCACTACCGCGACCGGGTGGTCGTCGCCGAGATCGACGCGAACGCCTCACTCTCCGACCGGATCGACGTCGTCCTCTACGACTCGTTCGCCCAGCCGGAGTCGGACCACCACGAGATCGCGGAGCTGGTGCGCAACGAGCGGGCCGAGCACGTGGTCGTCTACACCTGGAACTTCGCGCCGACGCTCATCGCGGACGCCCTCGAGCAGGGCGTCCACGGCTACCTCTCCAAGACCCTGCCGGCGCGGGAGCTGGTGGCCGCGCTCGAGCGGGTGGCGGCGGGCGAGGTCGTCGTCAGCGATCCTCCGCGGCGGGCGGGCAGCGCACCGGGCCTCGACTGGCCTGGCCGCCACGAGGGCATCACCGACCGGGAGTCGGAGATCCTCGCGCTCATCACGCAGGGCAAGAGCAACGCCGACGTCGCCGCGCTCACCTACCTCAGCCCCAACACGGTGAAGTCCTACATCCGCAGCGTCTACGGCAAGATCGGCGCGACCAGCCGCACGCAGGCCGTCCTCTGGGGCGTCGACCACGGCTTCACCCCCGACCACCACCGCATCGACCACTGGCTCGGCGGCCCCTGACCCGCGCCCGCGGCACGCCGCTCCGGTGCGCGACCCGCCGACGAACACGGACCGGAGCGGCATCTCGTGGGAGGGGACGGGGGCGCACGCACCGCTACGGTGTGGCCATGCCCCTCGACCGCGCGCCGACCATCCGCGACGTCGCGGTGCGGGCCGGAGTGTCGTACCAGACGGTCTCGCGGGTGCTCAACGACAGCCCCCAGCTGCGGCCTCGCACCCGGGAGCGCGTGCTCGCCGCGATCGAGGACCTCGGCTTCCGCCCCAGCGCCGCCGCCCGCGCCCTGGCGACGAGCCGCTCCGGCCTGATCGGGATCCTCGCCGCCGAGAGCCACAGCTTCTACGGCACCGCCACCGCGATGGCCGCGATCGAGCAGGCGGCGCGCGACGCGGGCTACCGGGTCCCGGTCGTGAACGCGGCGCCGGACGCGGAGTCGCTGGCCGACGGTCTCGCCCACCTGCAGCGGGAGTCGGTGGAGGCGATCGTGGTCCTCGCCCCGCAGGAGCGCGCGCTGGAGGCGATCGAGAGCCTCGCGATCGGCGTCCCGTCGGTGACGCTCGGCGCGACGGACCGCGGCGCCGACTCCCTGCTCCTCGTCGACCAGGCGGCCGGAGCGCGACTGGCCACCGAGCACCTCGTCGGCCTCGGCCACACCCGCATCGCGCACCTCGCCGGTCCGCAGCACTGGGTGGAGGCGCAGGCCCGGCTCGAGGGCTTCGGCGCCGGGATGAGCGCGGCCGGCCTCGACCCCGTCGCCGTCGTGGAGGGCGACTGGAGCGCCGAGTCCGGCTACCGCGCCGGCCTCCGCCTCCTCGACTCCTCGCCCCGGCCGACCGCGGTGTTCGCCGGCAACGACCAGATGGCCCTCGGACTCCTGCACGCCTGCACCGAGCGGGGACTGCGCGTGCCCGAGGACCTCAGCGTCGTCGGCTTCGACGACGTCCCCGAGGCGGCGCACTACCCGCCGCCGCTGACCACCATCCGCCAGGACTTCGCGGAGGTCGGCCGCCGCACGATCGGCGTCGTGCTCGCGGAGCTGCGCGGCGAGGAGCCCGCCGTCGACCGCCCGGTGCCGCCGGTGCTGGTGGAGCGGGCGTCGACGGCTCAGGCCTGAGCAGCACCGGCCCCCGCCTCACCCCGCGTGCGGCAGCAGCACCTCCACGCGCCCCTCGCGCACCCGCGTCTCGAACCGCGGCTGCGGCGAGGTGGCCGGCCCCCGCAGCACCTCGCCGGTCTCGAGCGAGAAGGCGCTGCCGTGCCACGGGCAGGCGACGCACGCCTCGCCCGAGCCGTCCGCCGAGACCTCGCCCTCGTCGAGCGGGCCCGAGAGGTGGCTGCAGACGTTCGAGAGCACGTCGATCCGCTCGCCCCGCCGGAAGGCGAGCAGGGGGAAGCCCGCGACCTCCCTCCTCATCGGCGTGCGCTCGGGCAGGTCCGCCAGGGCGCCGAGCTCCTGCCAGCCGGAGGGGAAGCGGTGCGGCACGTCCTCCGCGTGGTTCGCCCCCGCCGCCTGCCGGTAGCTGAGGTGGCCGCCCAGGTAGCCGCCGCCCGAGACGACGGCGAGTCCGAGCATCCCGAGCACCTTCCCGCTCGTGGTGCGCCCGCGGCGGCGCTGCACCCACGACGCGGCGTAGAGGCCCGTCGCGACCACGTTGGCCGCCGAGTGCACCAGCCCGACGCGGGTCTGCTGCTCGTGCAGCTCCGACCAGTCGGTGAAGCCGGAGGCGGCGGTCGGCAGGACGCTGATCACGCCGACGCCGACGAGGGTCCGCGCCGCCCGCTGGTTCCCCGGCAGCAGGTCGAGCACCGCCGCCGACACCCAGGCGCCGGTGGGAACGAGGACGAGCAGCGGATGGACGGGGTGGCCGACCGGGACGCCGTGCAGCAAGTCCCGCACCGGCTGCGGCCGGACCACCGCGTTCACGGCCCGCTTCACCCGGCCGACGAGCGGATCGAGGGCGGCGGCGTTCTCGAGGCGGGTGACGAGTCTGACGAGTCTGATCTCACGCATGCCTCATGCGACCAAGCGGGCGGCCCCGGCGGAAGGGGCTTGCGGCGGAGGAGGAGCAGTCGGACCCCGTCGGGCGGCCCCTCGCTTGCCGACCCCGAGCCGTTTCGCCTACGCTGACCCGGGGCTTTGTGAACGGTCACATCGCCCGAGCGAGGAGCATGATGGACCAGCGCAGGCCCACCCCCGCCGACGTGATCACGAGCGGCGCCACCGCCCTCGGCATCGAGCTCGGCTCCACCCGGATCAAGGCGTGCCTGGTCGACGCGGCCGACCCGTCCGTGGTCCTCGCCGTCGGCAGCCACGAGTGGGAGAACCAGTTCGTCGACCGCCGCTGGACCTACTCCCTCGACGCCGTCCACGCGGGCCTCCAGGCCGCCTACGCGGACCTCGTCGCCGACGCCTCGTCGCGCCACGGCGTGCAGCTCTCCTCCGTCGGGGCGCTCGGCGTCTCGGCGATGATGCACGGCTACCTCCCCTTCGATGCGGACGGCGGGCTGCTCGTCCCCTTCCGCACCTGGCGCAACACCAGCACAGGCCCCGCGTCGGCCGAGCTCACCGAGCTGTTCGGCGCCAACATCCCGCTGCGCTGGTCGCTCGCGCACCTGCACCAGGCGGTCCTCGACTCCGAGCCGCACGTCGAGCGGATCGACTTCCTCACCACCCTCGCCGGATACGTGCACTGGCGCCTCACCGGCGAGAAGGTCCTCGGAGTCGGCGACGCCTCCGGCATGGTCCCGACCGACCCGGCGACCCGCGACTACGACCAGCGTGTCGTCGACCTCTACGACGAGCGCGCGGCCGGCGCCGTGAAGCCCCTGCGCGAGCTGCTGCCCGCCGTGCTCCCCGCGGGCGCCGACGCCGGCTCGCTCACCGCCGAGGGCGCGCTCCTGCTCGACCCCACCGGCTCCCTCCGACCCGGCGCCCCCGCCTGCCCGCCCGAGGGCGACGCCGGCACCGGCATGGTGGCGACCAACTCCGTCGCCCCGCGCACCGGCAACGTCAGCGCCGGCACCAGCATCTTCGCCATGGTCGTCCTCGAGGGCCCGCTGGAGAGCGTGCACCACGAGCTCGACCTCGTCGCGACCCCCGCCGGCGACCTCGTCGCGATGGTCCACTGCAACAACGGAGCCAGCGAGCTCGCCGGCTGGGTCGGCCTGTTCTCGCGGTTCGCCGCCGCGTCCGGCGGACCCTCCGACAGCGACGCCGTCTACGGCACCCTCTTCGCCGAGGCGCTCGAGGGCGAGGCGGACGCGGGCGGACTGCTCGCCTACAACCACCTCGCGGGCGAGCCGATCGCCGGGCTCGTCGAGGGCCGCCCGCTCGTCGTGCGCACCCCCGACTCGCGCCTCACACTCGCCAACTTCATGCGCGCGCAGCTCTACGGCGTGTTCGGCACCCTGGCGCTGGGCATGCGCGTCCTCGCGGGCGAGGGCGTGCGGATCGACGAGATGTTCGCGCACGGAGGCATGTTCCGCACCGCCGGGGTCGCCCAGCGCTTCCTCGCCGGCGCGCTCGACGCCCCCGTCTCGGTCGCCGCGACCGCCTCCGAGGGCGGCCCGTGGGGCATGGCGGTGCTCGCCGCCTACCGCCTGCAGAGCGGAGTCGCGCTCGACGCGTACCTCACCGATCAGGTCTTCGGCGACTCCGGCTTCGAGACCGTCGCCCCCGACGCGGACGACGTCGCCGGCTTCTCCGCCTACCTCGAGCGCTACCGCGCCGGCCTCGCCGTCGAGCAGACCGCCGTCGAGACCCTCACCGACCCGCAGAACAAGGGAGCCACCGCATGACCACCCAGACCCCCGCCGTCGAGGAGGCGATCGCCCGCGTCCGCGAGGACGTCGCGCGGCTGCACTCCGAGCTCGTCCGCTACGGCCTCGTCATCTGGACCGGCGGCAACATCTCGGGCCGCGTGCCCGGCGCCGACCTCTTCGTGATCAAGCCCAGCGGCGTCTCCTACGACGACCTCGCGCCCGAGAACATGATCCTCTGCGACCTCGACGGGAACGTCGTCCCCGGCACCCCCGGCAGCGACCGCAGCCCCTCCAGCGACACCGCGGCGCACGCCTACGTGTACCGCGAGATGCCCGAGGTCGGCGGAGTCGTGCACACGCACTCCACCTACGCGACCGCGTGGGCGGCCCGCGCCGAGTCGATCCCCTGCGTCATCACCGCGATGGCCGACGAGTTCGGCGGGGAGATTCCCATCGGCCCGTTCGCGATCATCGGCGACGACTCCATCGGCCGCGGCATCGTCGCGACCCTCAGCGGCCACCGCTCGCGCGCGGTCCTGATGCAGAACCACGGCGTCTTCACCATCGGCAAGGACGCGAAGGACGCCGTCAAGGCGGCCGTCATGGCCGAGGACGTCGCCCGCACCGTGCACCTCGCGCGCCAGGGCGGCGAGCTCGTCCCCATCCCGCAGGAGTCGATCGACGCCCTGTTCGACCGCTACCAGAACGTCTACGGACAGAACCCCACCGGAGCCATCGCATGAGCGTGTACCAGAGCATCATCCCCGACCTCGCCACCCGCACCGTCTGGTTCCTGACCGGCAGCCAGGACCTCTACGGCGAGGACACCCTCCGCCAGGTCGCCGAGCAGTCGCAGGCCGTCGTCGCGCAGCTCAACGAGGCGAGCGCGATCCCCGTGACCGTCGAGTGGAAGCCGGTGCTGAAGAGCTCCGACGCCATCCGCCGCACCATGATCGAGGCGAACTCCGACGAATCCGTCGTGGGCGTCATCACCTGGATGCACACCTTCAGCCCCTCGAAGATGTGGATCCACGGCTTCGACGCGCTCGCCAAGCCGCTGCTGCACTTCCACACCCAGGCGAACGTCGCCCTGCCGTGGCAGGACATCGACTTCGACTTCATGAACCTCAACCAGGCCGCGCACGGCGACCGCGAGCACGGCTACATCCTCAGCCGGATGAGCGTGCCCCGGAAGACCGTCGTCGGCCACGCGAGCGACGCCCGCGTCACCGAGGCCATCGGCACCTGGTCGCGCGCGGCCGCCGGCTGGTCCGCCTCGCAGAGCATGAGAGTCGCCCGTTTCGGCGACAACATGCGCAACGTCGCCGTCACCGAGGGCGACAAGACCGAGGCCGAGATCCGCCTCGGCGTCAGCGTCAACACCTGGGGCGTGAACGAGCTCGTCGAGCGCGTCGACGCCGCCACCTCCGAGCAGATCGACGCCCTCGTCGCCGAGTACCTCGAGAGCTACGACGTGGTCCCCGAGCTGCTCCCCGGCGGCGAGCGCCACGAGTCGCTCCGCTACGGCGCCGCGGTCGAGATCGGCCTGCGCTCGTTCCTGGAGGAGGGCGGCTTCGAAGCGTTCACCGACAGCTTCGAGGACCTCGGCGGGCTCCGCCAGCTCCCCGGACTCGCCGTGCAGCGCCTCATGGCCGACGGCTACGGCTTCGGCGGAGAGGGCGACTGGAAGACCGCCGTCCTCATCCGCATCGCCGCCGTCATGGGCGCCGGCCTCCCCGGCGGCACCAGCCTGATGGAGGACTACACCTACGACATGACGCCCGGCGAGGAGCTCATCCTCGGCGCGCACATGCTCGAGGTGTCGCCGTCCCTGTCGTCGAAGCGCGCCTCGCTCGAGATCCACCCGCTGGGCATCGGCGGCCGCGAGGACCCGGTGCGCCTGGTCTTCACCGCCGACGCCGGCCCCGCCGTGGTGGTCGCCCTGAGCGACGTCCGCGAGCGCTTCCGCCTGGTCGCGAACAAGGTCCAGAACGTCGAGCCGCCCCAGACGCTCCCGCACCTGCCCGTCGGCCGCGCCGTCTGGCAGCCCGCCCCGGACTTCGGCACCAGCGCCGCCGCCTGGATCACCGCCGGTGCCGCGCACCACACGGTGATGACGACGCAGATCGGCCTGGAGGCGTGGGAGGACTTCGCCCGCATCGCCGGCGTCGAGCTCCTGGTGATCGACGAGTCGACCACCCTCCGCGGCTTCGAGTCCGACATCCGCTCGAACGCGGCGTACTACCGCCTGTCCCAGGGCCTGTAGATCCTGCGAGGCCGGACGGCCGGCTCCCTGCGGGGGGTCGGCCGTCCGTCGTTCCCGGCACGCCGCCGGGTCGGGGCGGGGGCCCGCCGCCGAGACCGGCCTGGATCGCGTCCGCGATCGAGGGCGGATCGCCCTCTCCGGCCCGTTCGGCGCCCGCTGCAGCGTCCCGGCCCCGGTTGCGGACGCGCTCGCAGCACGACGGAGGCCGGGAGGCCCGGACGGCCCTCGCGGGCAGTCGGTCCTTCCGGCCTCCGGGATGCAGGCGTGCGGCGGGCGGTCAGTCGCGCGAGGTCGAGAACGCCGCGTCGAAGGCGTCGGCCGGCGGCGTGATCGCGTTGAGCTTCCGCACGAAGGCCAGTGCCTCGGGGGCGCCGTCGAGGCGGTCCATGCCGGCGTCCTCCCACTCGACGCTGGTCGGGCCGGTGTAGCCGATCGCGTTGAGCGCGCGGAACACCGGCTCCCACGGGACGGCGCCGTGCCCGGTCGAGACGAAGGTCCACCCGCGGCGCGGGTTCGCCCACGGCAGGTGCGAGCCGAGGACGCCGTTGCGGCCGTCGAGGTTGGTGACCGACTCCTTCACGTGAACGTGGAAGATGTGGTCGGCGAAGTCGAGCACGAACGCGACGCTGTCGAGCTGCTGCCAGACGAAGTGCGACGGGTCGAAGTTGAAGCCGAACGAGGCGCGGTGGCCGATCGCCTCGAGGGTGCGCTTGGCGGTCCAGTAGTCGTAGGCGATCTCGCTCGGGTGCACCTCGAGCGCGTAGCGGACGCCGACCTCCTCGAAGACGTCGAGGATCGGGTTCCAGCGGTCGGCGAAGTCCTGGTAGCCGGCGGCGATCCACTCGTCGGAGGCGGGCGGGAACATGGCCACGCCCTTCCAGATCGACGAGCCGGAGAAGCCGTTGACCTGCGTCACGCCGAGCGCGGCGGCGAAGCGGGCGGTGTCCTTGAGGTCCTGGGCGGCGCGCTGCCGGACGCCCTCGGGGTCGCCGTCGCCCCAGACGCGGTCGCTGAGGATGTCGCGGTGGCGCTCGTCGATCGGGTCGTCGCAGACCGCCTGGCCGGTGAGGTGGTTCGAGATCGCGAACACCTGGAGGCCGTTGCGCTCGAGGATGTCCTTCCGGCTCTGCACGTACTCCGCGTCGTCCCAGCGCGCCACGTCGATGTGGTCGCCCCAGCAGGCGATCTCGAGGCCGTCGTAGCCCCACTCCCCCGCGAGGCGCGCCACCTCCTCGAAGGGGAGGTCCGCCCACTGGCCGGTGAAGAGGGTGATCGGTCGCGTCATCGCGGATTCCTAACTTTCGACTCCCGCGCGCCGTCGCACCGGGAGAGGTAATTTGAGGGTTCACGCAACATATCAGGCACTCCCGCGAGCCCGAAAGGAACCGATCATCGCCCCGATCGCCGGCGCACTGTCGCGCACGCCCACCCTCGTCACCGCCACTGCGGCCCCGACCTGGGAGGAGGGCCTGATCGTCGGCAGCGGCCGCGTCGGCGCCGTGGTGCACGGCCCGGCCGACTCCCTGACCGTCCCGCTCGCCCACGAGCGCTGGTTCCTCCCCGTCAATCCGCGCCCGGACGCGCCCGACCTCGCCGGCGTCCGCGACGAGCTGCGCGGCGCCCTGCTGGCCGGCGACTCCGACACCGCCACCGCCCTGCTCGCCCGCGCCGCCCGCGACAGCGGCTACGACGGCGGCCTGATCTGGACCGACCCGCTCGGCCTCTGCGCGACCGTCACGCTGCGCACCCCCGGCGGCGTCGCCTCCGCGGTCCGCCTGATCGATCCGCTCGGCGGCGAGGCCGCGGTGGAGTGGACCGACGAGGACGGCGGCCGCCACGCCGTGCGCCTGCTCGCCCCGCACGGCGGCGAGGGCGTCCGGCTGGCTCTGGAGTCCTCCGCGGACACCGTCGTCACCGTCGAGCTCGCGCTCGGGGCCGGCGAGGCGACCTCCTTCGACACCGGCGTGCCCGACGCCTCGGCCGTGGTCTCGTCGCACGTCGAGGGCGGCGCCTCCGCGGTGCTCACGGCCGAGGCGGGCGAGGGCCCGACCGCGATCCGCGCCGTGACGCGGGCGACGAGCGGAGCGACGTGGCGCGTGGCCGGGGGCGCCGCCGTCTCGGACGTGGAGATCTCCGCGGGGGTCGCCCGCGTGCTCCGGCTGGACGTCGCGATCGGCGCGGCTCCCGACGCCTCCGCCGACCTCTCCTGGGAGGAGCTGCGCGACGCCCAGCGCGAGGGGCACGGCCGGCTGGTCGGCGCCTCCGTGCTGAATCTCGACGGCGCCTCCGACGCCGAGCTGACCGAGGACCTGTGGGACGCCGCCCGCTCCGGCGACGCGGGCGCCCGTCGCCGCGTGGTCGAGCTGGCCTGGCTGAGCGGCCGCGCGAACATCGTCGCCTCCACCGGCGAGCTGCCTCCGACGCTGCAGGGCGTCTGGCAGGGCACCTGGCGGCCGGCGTGGTCGGCCGACTACACGCTGAACGGCAACGTGCAGAACGGCGCGATGGCGGGCATGATCCCGACCGGCACGCCCGAGCTGGCGCTGTCGATCCTGGAGCTGGTGCTCCCGCACCTCGACGACTACCGCGACAACGCGCGCCGGGTCTACGGGGCGGAGGGGATGCTGCTGCCGTCGCGGATGTCGACGCACGGCCGCGCGGACCACTTCGCGGCGAGCTACCCGCACCTCTTCTGGACGGGCTGCGGCGGCTGGGTGCTGCGCCTGGCCGCCGACGCCGTCGCGGCCACGGGAGACCGCGGCATCGTCGACGACCGGCTGTGGGAGCTGGCCGAGGGCGTGCTGCGCTTCGCCGAGACCGGGACGACCGTGGTCGACGGGGCGCGCCGGATCGTCCCCTCCTACTCCCCCGAGAACACACCGGGTGGTGCGCGCTCGCCGATAGCGGTCGATGCGACGATCGACGTCGCCGTGCTGCGGGACGCCGCGCGGGCGACGGCGCTGCTCGGCCGGGCCCGCGGCGACGACTCGCTCGACGAGCGCTGGGCGCGGGTGGTGGCGGAGCTGCCGGAGTACCGGGTCGCCGAGGACGGCACGCTGGCGGAGTGGATCGACCCTCGGTTCGCGGAGGAGATCGCGCACCGGCACGCGTCGCAGCTGTACCCGCTCTGGTACGCGGGCGACGCGGCCTTCGAGGGCCCCGGCGCCTCCGCGGTGCGGCTGCGGGCCGCCGCGGCGGCGACGGTGGCGGCGAAGATCGCGTGGCGGGCCGAGGCGCCGACCGCTCCTCCCGGGCGGATGGAGATGGCGTTCGGGCTGGTGCAGGTGGGCGTCGCGGCGGCGGCGCTGGGTGACGCGGAGGCGGCGCTGACCTGCGCGGAGTGGCTCGCGGTCGAGCACTGGTCACCGACCCTGACGACCCGGCACGATGCGGGGAGGATCTTCAACCTCGACGCCAGCGGCGGACTGCCGGGGCTCGTGGCGGCGATGCTGCTGGGATCGGATGACGAGACGCTGACGGTGCTGCCGGCACTGCCGTCCGCGTGGGCGCGGGGTGCCGTGACGGGGCTGCGCGCGCGCGGCGGGGTGGTCGTGGACCGGCTGGAGTGGTCGCCGGGGCGGGCGTCGCTGCGGGTGCGGCGGGTGCCGAGCGCGGAGTGGCTGGCACCGGCGGGCGGGACGCGGGTGCGCACGCTGCGCGACGCGGTGCTGCGCGTCGACGGGCGCGAGGTGTCGGGCGGGCTGGAGCTCGGTGCGGAGGCGGTGCGCGTCGACGTGGAGTGGCGCGGCTGAGGGCGCTGCGGAGGGTCCGGCTGCGGCACGCGGAACGAGCTCCGGTCCGCCGACGGAGGCGGAGCAGCGCACCGGGTGTCGTCCCGGCTGGCCGCCGGACCCGCCGTGTGGCCGCGTCGACGTGAGAACGAGACGCGAGCAGGATGCGGTGGGTGGGGTCGGTTCAGCTCCGCGAGTGCCCGTAGCGGTCGTAGACGCGGTTGCGGGCCGCCCCCTCGGCGGCGGGCAGGCGCTGCGCGTCGGCGATCTCGTAGACGCCGAAGGTGTCGCGCAGGCGCGAGGCCGGGTCGACCTCGACGAAGGTGCACCAGGGCAGCCAGTGATGGTGGCTGCGCAGGGTCTGGGTCGCGAAGTCGCCGCTCTCGTGGCCGAGGCCGGGCATCGCGTAGCCGATGCTGCCGTCGACGTCGGTCGACTGGCGGGTGTTGCGGTGCAGGAACTCGGCGAAATCGAGGTAGTGCTCGTCGCCCGTGATCAGGTGCAGCCGGTAGTAGCTGTACGAGCAGGCCGCCATGTAGACGTCGGCGCCGCCGCCGAGGGTGATGATGCTCTGTCCGCTGATCGAGTACCGGTTGAAGGGATGCGCCCAGGGCGCGCGGACCGGGAAGGACCACACGTACGTCCAGGTCTCCGTGTAGTCGGCGGCGCGGACGGCGCCCTCCAGCCAGCGCGGCTCCTCCGTCAGGTCGTAGAGCGCGAGGAAGCCGAACAGCCCGTAGATGCCCGCCTCCTTGTCCTGGATGTCGGCGTTGTCGCAGGTGCCGCCGCGGTACTCCAGCGTCCGGTGGATGTTCGCGAACGACCACTCGCCGGCGCGCACGGCGGACGCGCGGTAGCGCCCCTCCCCCGTCACGAGGTGCAGCTGCACGAGGAAGCGGATCACGCTCGGGGTGTTCGAGCGCGAGTCCATCCGCACCGAGCCGTCCGCGTTGTAGGCGCGGTGGAAGCTGCCGTCGGCGTCCTGCACCTCGAGCAGCCAGTCGGCGGTCCGCCGGCAGAACTCGAGCCAGAGCGGGCGCTCGTCGCCGAGGTCCCGCAGGTGCAGGTAGGCGTCGAGGATCGCCTCGACGCCGTCGGCGAGCATCCGCAGGTAGTGCGGGTACGGCTCGAAGCCGCCGAGCGAGGGGTTGAAGCACATCCGCGGCGGGCCCGACTCGGGCAGCGCGGTCCGCGCCCAGAAGTCGACGATGCCGACGCCCTGCTCGAACGCCTCCGGCACGCCCTCGCGGTCGCCGTAGCGCAGCAGCTGGTAGCCGATTCCCGGCTGCTGCCCGACGAAGCCGAACTGGAAGGAGACGCTCGAGACGTCGAGGTCCGGCAGCTGGCAGGCGAACGGCAGGCCCCAGGAGTCGCCGTAGCGGCGGGTGAGGCGCTGGAGGATCGCCATGCCGTGGTGGAAGTGCCGCTCGTTGTCGACCTCGAACAGGTCGTCGCGGAGCCGGGCGTACGTGCTGCGCCAGGTGGCGCGCATCATCGTCGCGAAGTCGTCGTACCGACCGAGGTCGACCGCGACGGCGTAGCGCTGGCGGAAGCCGACCTCGACCGGGTGGTTCACCCGCTGCAGGGCCTTCGGGGCGGCGTCGTAGTCGAGGCCGGAGTAGGGGTTGTCGATCGGGCGCTCGCCGTCGGCGCCCGGGTGGACGTAGTCGATCGACAGGCCCGCGGGCGGCACGTCGAGCGGGGTCCGCACGCCGAAGCCGTAGTAGAGGTAGTTCAGCGTCGTGCCCTGCGGGCGGCTCAGGCCGATCGAGCCGACGGTGCACTCCGGGTCGGTGAAGTTCTCCGAGCGGACCACGTCCAGGCGCGGCAGCGTCGCGTCGGCCGCCCAGCGCGAGAGCGCCACGGTCTCGCCGGTCGCGAGGCTCTGCGCGGCGAACAGCGGCAGCGCGTAGTGCGTCTCGGTGCGCCAGAAGTACTCGCTGCCGGGGTCGCGGCCCATCGCGTCGGCGGGCCCGAAGGCGTTGTCCCGGTACCAGGCGCCGGGGGCGAAGCACTCGTAGTCGCGGAGGTCGTCGGACCCGGTCAGCCCGAGCGAGACGGCGGTGGAGAAGCCGAGGTCGCCGCCGGCCGCCAGCACCTCGACGTCGCGGTGCACGGAGAAGCCGTCGCCCGCGACGCGCCAGACGTCGGTGACGGCGAAGGCCGACCCGGAGCGGACGGTGATCGTCCCGCTCGCGGTGATCGCCCCCTCCGACAGCGAGACGTCGTCGTAGGGCGCGCCGGAGTACTCGCTGATCGCGGCGACGGTCTTGACCGTGACGCGCAGCGGCCGGTCGTTCGCGTAGAGGACGCGCTCGCCCGCGAGCACCTCGAGGCCGCCCGCCTCGACGCGGAGGGTGTAGTCGCCGGAGCGCAGTTCCACGGTGGTTCCTTCCCGGAGGGTCATCTCAGCTCTTCTCGTCGTGCGCGCGGGGGCCGGCCGGTCGGGCGGCCCCGGCCGGCTCGTCCTCGAGCCGCTGCGCCCCCGGATCGAAGCGCCGCGAGCCCGGCCGGAACAGCAGTGCGACGCCGCCCTCGACCAGCCCCGCGAGCAGCAGCAGGATCGCGAACGGGATCAGCGAGATCTCGGCCCACGCGCCCATCACCGGCATCACCAGTCCGGCCGCTGTGAAGCTGACCGTGCCGAGGATCGCCGTGACGCTGCCCGCCTCGCTCGACGGGCCCTGCAGCGAGAGGTACTGCACCGGGGCGAAGCCGAGCGAGCGGCCGGCCAGCGCGAACGTCAGCGCGCCGACGACGACGAGCAGCGGCTGCGTGCCGGTGAGCGCGAGCACCGCGACCACGACGGCGCCGAGCGCCGTGACGATCGCCGAGGCGAACATCGCGAACCGGGGTCCGAACCGCGGCACGATCACCCGTCCCGTCGTCTGCCCGACCGCGATCGTCACGAGCGAGGTGACCAGGAACAGCAGCCCGTACAGGTCGGGACCGACCGCGTAGACGTTCGTGTAGAGGAAGGGAGCGGTCGCGAGATACGCGAAGCCGACCGACCAGCCTGCGGCCGAGGCGGCGGCGAGCGCCAGCACGCGCGGCCGGCGGAGCATCCCGAAGGAGTTGCGCAGCGACGGGCCGAGCCCGCCCTGGTGCCGCCGCTCGCGGGGCAGCGTCTCGGGCAGCACCAGGAGCGCGATCACGGTCGCGAGCGCTCCCCAGGCGGCGACCGCGAGGAAGGAGCCGCGCCAGTCGATCACCTTGGTCAGCTGCGCGCCGACGGAGGGCACCAGGATCGGGAAGACCGAGACGATCACGGCGAGGTTCGCGAGCATCGTGACGAGCCGCTTGCCGCTGTAGAGGTCGCGGACGATGGCGGTGACGACGACGCCCGCGGCGGTGCAGGCGGCGCCCTGCACGAAGCGGGCCGAGAGCAGCACGGCGGTGTCGGAGGTCATCGCCGCGACGAGGCTCGCCGCGATGTGCAGCGCCGCCGAGACGCCGAGCGGCCACTTGCGGCCGACCGCGTCGCTGAGCGGTCCGGAGATGAGCTGGCCGGCCGCGAAGCCGAAGGTGGCGCCGGTGACGACCAGCTGGGCGGTCGCGACCGAGACGCCGAGGTCGTCCTGCAGCGTCGGCAGGAACGGCAGCACCAGGTCGATGGTGAGCGGCCCGAAGCCGACCAGCATCGCGAAGATCGGCAGCAGGAGGCGGCCGCGGGGCATCGCTTGGACGGCGGGGGAGGCGGTGGAGGCGGTCATGAGCGCGGAGCGCAGGTCACGGAGGGGATCCTGTCCATCAGCTCCCGGCCGAGACCGGGAAGTAGAGCGAGAAGGGTTCGTCGACGACCTCGTGCAGAGGCCGGAAGCGGACGGCGGCGGGCTGGCCGACGGCGCGGTAGCCGCGCAGCCACTGGGTCCACTGCCGCTCGTTGTCGGGGGCGAGCAGGGCGGGGGCGTCCTCGAGGCGCCCCCGCAGCGCGATCTCGCGGTCGACGAGGCCGGCCAGCACGATCGGGCCCTCGACGAAGGCGACCGTGCCCGGCTCGTCCGGGATCGGCTCGGCGCGGATCTCGGTGCCGAAGGCGAGGTCGACGCTCGTGCGGCCGCCGGGGTGCTCGATCAGGAGCGCGCCGTCGCCCGCCCGGACGCGCTCGGCGTCGCCCGCGACCCCCGGCTCGCCGACGGTCCACTCCGGCACCCGCAGCCGCACGTGCAGCGTGACCCCCTCCTCCGAGACGATCTCGACCCGGATCCGCGAGGCGGTGGGGCGGTGCACGTCGCCCGCGGCACCCGCGTTGGCGTCCGGGCCGACGTAGCCGGCGGTGTCGAGCACCTCGACCCGCACCGCCGCGTCGCCGGCGGCTGTCGGCAGGCGCAGGCTCGCGTCGACGTGCTGCGCGATCGTCAGCTCGGCGTCGCCGCCGCGGTAGAAGACGAGCCCGGAGTGGCGCGTGTGCGCCTGCACCAGCGTGCCGTGGCAGCACCAGAAGTCCTCGGTCGGGCTGCCCCAGTCCTTGCGGGCGCCGCCCTCGAGCGGCAGGAAGTAGGCGACCATCCCGGTCCGCGGGTTCTGCTGGGCGAGGAGGCCGTTCCAGAGGTTCCGCTCGATGTAGTCGGCGTAGGCGAGGTCGCCGGTCCAGCGCAGCAGCACGTCGGCCAGCCGGATCATGTTGTAGACGACGCAGTGCTCCTGCGTCTTCTCGCCGCGGCGAGCGGCGAACGCGAAGGGCGGCGTCCAGATCTCGCCGGAGGTCTGACCGCCCGTGCAGAAGGTGCCGCGGAGGGTGACCGCCTGCTCCCAGTAGGCCTCGACGATCCTCCGCCAGCGCTCGTCGCCGGTGACCTCGTAGGCGCGGGCGGCGCCGAGCACCTCGGGGATCGTGGTGTTGGCGTGCATGTTGGTCAGCACGTCGCGGCCCTCGAGCAGGCCCTCGAAGAGGGAGCGGCGGTCGTAGCGGCCGAGCAGCTCGGTGTAGACGGGGTCGCCGGTGATCGCGAGGAGGTCGGCCCAGACCTCGAGCATGCCGCCGGTCTCGACCTCGAGGATCTCCTGGAACGCGGCGTCGTCGAATCCGCGGACCCACTCCAGCAGCGGGACCGTGGCGGATCGCGCCATCCGCAGCGCCCGCTCGTCGCCGAGGTCGAGGTGCAGGTCGACGAGGCCCATCAGCAGCTTGTGCATCGCGTACTGCGGCGCCCAGATGGGGCGGCCGGTCGCGAGGCGGTCGAGGTAGCCGCGCGGGATCGCCCAGATCCAGCCGCCGCCGTTCTCCTCCTGACAGCGCTCGAGTCCGTCGAGCACGGAGTCGATCCGGACGCGGAGCAGCGGGTCGCCGGTGACCGCGACCTCGCGGGCCGCGGCGGAGAGCCAGTGGCCGAGGAAGTGCCCGCGCAGCTGGGAGCCCGGCGTCTCCCAGCCCCAGTGCCGGTCGAGGCCGCGGGCCTCGCGCGAGTCCTCCGAGGGGTGCAGGTGCCAGCCCTGGTCGCCGATCCCGGCCTCGATCAGGAAGTTCTGCAGCAGCCCCTCGTCGGTGAGCGAGAGGAGGTAGTCGCGGTTGAGCCGCCGCCGCGCGTCGAGCACCCCGCGCTCCAGGCGGGTCTCGTGCGGGGCCGGGTGGGTCAGCGGCATGGGTGCTCCTCGTCGAGGCGGTGGGTGGTGGGGGTGATCGGTGCGAGCGGTGGTCGATCGGCGCGGGTCGATCCGCGCGGTGGTCCCTCCGACCGAGGGTCGAGATCGATCTCTCGCTGTACTCAGACCAGGATCGACGATAGGAATGGGGACATGCAATCCCCGAGAGTGATCCATCTCGTCGCCGATGACGTGTCCGCCCTCCTCACTCAGTCGGGAGGCGACCTGCCCGTGCTGCTGCACTGGGGTCCGCGACTCGACGCGAGCGACGACGATCTCGCAGCTTTCGCAAGAACTCCCGTGCGGACGGGGATCGAGGGCTCCTCCGACGTCCCCTACGAGCCCGGGATCCTGCCCGAGCACACCTTCGGCTGGGCCGGCCTGCCGGGTCTCCGGGTGCACCGGGAGGGCGCCGGCTGGTCGCCGAGGCTGACCGTGGACACCGTCTCGGTGGACGGGGAGGCCCTCGCGGAGGGCGCGGTCGCGCAGGCCGGCAGCGCCGCCGTGACCATCGAGGCGCACGACGCGCAGGCCCGGATCGGGGTCGTCCTAGAGATCGTTCTCTCTCCTGCCGGACTGCTCAGGACCCGCGTCTCGGTCCGCAACGACGGCGCCGGGCACCTCGAGGTGATCGGCGTCGACCCCGCCCTCCGGATCCCGACCGAGGCCCGCGAGATCCTGGACTTCTCCGGCCGCTGGGGCACCGAGAAGATCCCCCAGCGCCACCCCGTCGTCACCGGCACCCACTCCCGCTCCTCGCGGCGCGGCCGCACCGGCCTGGACGCGACGACGGTCGTCGCGGTCGGCACCCCCGGCTTCGACTCCGCCGACGGGCGGGTCTGGCTCTGCCACGTCGGCATCGGCGGCAACCACGAGCACGCGGTGGAGCGCGGCGACGGCTGGCTCGCCTTCCGCGGCGGCGAGCTGCTCCTGCCCGGCGAGGTGCGCCTCGCGAGCGGCGAGAGCTACTCCTCCCCCTGGATCTCCGGCAGCTTCGGCCACGGACTCGACGCTGCGGCCGCCCGCTTCCACGCCCACCTCCGCGGGGTCTCCCGCTCCTCGCGCCGGCCGCGCCCGGTGACGCTCAACGTCTGGGAGGCGGTCTACTTCGACCAGGACCTCGCCGTCCTCGCCGAGCTGGCCGACCGAGCCGCCACCCTCGGGGTCGAGCGCTACGTGCTCGACGACGGCTGGTTCCTCGGCCGCAGCGACGACCGCGCCGGCCTCGGCGACTGGACGCCCGACCCCGTCGCCTGGCCCGACGGCCTCCTCCCCCTCGCCGAGCACGTCCGCGGCCTGGGCATGGAGTTCGGCCTCTGGGTCGAGCCCGAGATGATCAACGAGGACTCCGACCTCGCCCGCGCGCACCCCGACTGGATCCTGCGGGCCCGCGAGGAGCTGCCGCCGCGGTTCCGCTTCCAGCAGGTGCTCGACCTGACGAACCCCGACGCGTTCGCGCACATCCTCGGCGTGCTCGACGGCCTGGTCGCCGACCTCGGCGTCGCGTACCTCAAGTGGGACCACAACCGCGACCTGATCGACGCGGGCCACCCCGCCACCGGGACGGCCGCGGTGCACGAGCAGACGCTCGCGCTGTACCGGCTGATCGACGAGCTGCGCGCCCGGCACCCGGAGCTCGAGATCGAGAGCTGCGCCTCCGGCGGCGGCCGGGTCGACCTGGGGATCCTCGAGCGCACCGACCGCGTGCACACCTCCGACAACCAGGACCCGCTGGACCGCTCGCGGATGCTGCGCTGGACCGGGCTGCTCGTGCCGCCGGAGATGCTCGGCTCGCACGTCGCCTCGCCGGTCAACTCCGTCACCGGTCGCACCAGCGACCTTCACACCCGCTGCGCGATCGCCTTCCTCGGCCACTTCGGGATCGAGTGGGACCTCCGCGAGCTGGACGCGGAGGAGGAGCCCGTGCTGGCGGGCTGGATCGCGGCGTACCGCGAGCACCGCGGCCTGATCGCGACCGGCCGGGTCGTCGGAGGCGACGACTCCGACCCCGACGCGCCGTCGCTGCGCGGCGTCGTCGCGCCGGACGGCTCGGAGGCGCTGTACACGCTGGTCACGCCCGCGCTGACCGCGGACTCGCGCTGCCGCGTCCGCCTCCCGGGCCTGGATCCGCGGGCGCGCTACCGGATCGAGACCGCGCGCCCCGGCTCGCTCGGCCCGCCCTGGCAGAGCCCGCACTGGCTGGAGTCGACGGTGCCGCTGGACTCCGACGCCCCGGCCCCCGCCTACTCGGGGAGCCTGCTGGGCGAGGCGGGCCTGGACCTGCCGACCTTCCACTCCGACCGCGCGATCGTCCTGCGGCTCGTCCGCGAGACCGCGTGAGCACCGCCGCCGATCCCGGCGTCCTCGACACCGCCGCCGGAACCGCCGCCGCCGACCCGTCCGCCACCACCCTGGAGCACCCCGTGAACAGCACCGTCACCGTCGACCTCGACCGCCCCGGCGCCACCATCAGCCGCCACCTCTACGGCCACTTCGCCGAGCACCTCGGCCGGTGCATCTACGACGGCTTCTGGGTCGGCGAGGACTCGCCCGTCCCGAACGAGGGCGGGATCCGCCTGGACGTCGTCGAGGCCCTCCGCGCCCTCGACATCCCCAACCTCCGCTGGCCCGGCGGCTGCTTCGCCGACCGCTACCACTGGACCAACGGCATCGGCCCGCGCGAGGAGCGTCCCGGCCTGATCAACACTCAGTGGGGCGGAGTCGCGGAGGACAACTCCTTCGGCACCCACGAGTTCATGGCCCTCTGCGAGCTGCTCGGCGCCGACGCCTACATCTCGGGCAACATCGGCTCCGGCACCGTGCAGGAGATGGCGGACTGGGCCGAGTACCTCACCGGCGCGGGCAAGTCGCCGATGGCCGACCTGCGCCGCTCCCACGGCCGGGAGGAGCCGTGGACCGTCCGCTTCTGGGGGCTCGGCAACGAGACGTGGGGCTGCGGCGGCAACATGCGCGCCGGCGCCTACGCCGACCTGGCGCGGCAGTTCGGGACCTTCGTGCAGAGCGGCAACGACACTCCGCTCTACCGCGTGGCGGCCGGAGCCGACGGCGCCGACACCCACTGGACGCAGACGCTGATGGAGGTGATCCCCGAGATCGAGGGGCACCCCTTCTCCTCCGTGCCGTGGGAGTCGGTCTCGGTGCACTACTACACGATCGGCGGCAGCTGGCACGCGAAGGGCAGCGCGACCGACTTCGACGCCGACACCTACTGGAGCACGATCGTGGCCGCGCAGGGGATCGAGGAGCTGCTCCGCTCGCACGCCGCGGTGATGGACGTCCACGACCCCGAGAAGAAGTACGGGATGGTGCTCGACGAGTGGGGCACCTGGTGGGACGTGGAGCCGGGGACCCACCCGGGCTTCCTCTTCCAGCAGAACACGATCCGCGACGCGATGGTCGCGGCCTGGCACTTCGACGTCTTCCACGGCTTCGCCGACCGCCTGACGATGGCGAACATCGCGCAGACGGTGAACGTGCTGCAGGCGATGCTGCTGACGGACCCGGACGGCGGCGAGATGGTCCGCACGCCGACCTACCACGTGTTCGAGATGAACAAGGGGCACCACGACGCGACGGTGCTGCCGACCACGGTCGCCGGCCCGACGCACGCGGTCGACGGCCGCGAGATCCCCGTCGCCTCCGCCTCCGCCTCCGCGAAGGACGGCCGCGTCCTGGTCTCGCTGACCAACGTCGACCTGGAGGAGCCGCTCGAGGTCTCCCTCGACTTCCGCGGTGGGACCGTGACCGGCGCGACCGGCCGCCTCCTGACGGCCGACCGCCCCGACGCGCACAACCGGCCCGGCGCCGCCGACGAGGTGAGCCCCGTCGCCCTCGAGGGCATCGAGACCACGGCGACGGGCCTGCGCGTCACGCTGCCCCCGCACTCCTTCGCGACCGTGACGCTGGAGCTGTCGTGATCGCCGCACGCACGGAGGCCGCCCGCCGCCCGCCGATGGGCTGGAACAGCTGGGACTGCTTCGGCGCCTCGGTGACGGAGGAGGAGGTGCTCGCGAACGCCGAGTACCTCGCCGAGCACCTCCTGCCGCACGGCTGGGACACGGTCGTCGTCGACATCCAGTGGTACGAGCCCGATCCCGGCACGAGCGACTACCAGGAGGTGTCGGAGCCGGTGCTCGACGACTGGGGGCGCCCGCAGCCCGCCGTCGGACGCTTCCCCTCCGCGGCGACGGGCGGGTTCACGGCGCTGGCCGCGCGCGTGCACGCCCTCGGCCTCCGCTTCGGCGTGCACCTGATGCGCGGCGTCCCCCGCCGAGCGGCCGAGCTCGGCCTGCCGGTGCTCGGGTCGGAGGCGACCTGCGCCGACATCGCCGACCGCGGGAACGTCTGCCCGTGGAACCCCGACAACTACGGCGTCGACATGAGCGCGCCCGGCGCGCAGCAGTACTACGACTCCGTGATGGCGCAGCTGGCCTCGTGGGGCGTCGACTTCGTGAAGCTCGACGACGTGCTCTACCCGCCGATCCAGGCGGAGGAGATCGCCGCACTCTCCCGCGCGATCGACGCGACCGGCCGTCCGATGGTGCTGAGCCTCTCCCCGGGCAAGCAGCTCTCGCTCGAGAACCTCGAGGTGCTGCGGTCGACCGCGCAGATGTGGCGGATCTCGGACGACTTCTGGGACGACTGGGCGCACCTGCACGAGCAGTTCCAGCGGGCGGCGCGCTGGGCGCCGCACCAGCGCCCCGGCGCGTGGGCCGACGCCGACATGCTGCCGCTGGGGCGGATCGGCGTGCGCGCGCACGTGGGCGAGGACCGGCTCTCGCGGTTCACGCCCGCGGAGCAGCGGACGCTCGTGACGCTGTGGTGCCTGCTCCGTTCGCCGCTGATGATGGGCGGGCACCTCCCGGACACGCCCGCCGACACGCTCGCGCTGCTGACGAACGGCGACGTCCTCGCGCTTCTCGGCAGCGACGGCAGCCGCGAGATCGTCCGCGACGGCGACCTGGTGGTGTGGTCGGCGTGGCGCGGCGACGAGCAGTGGCGCGGAGTGTTCTGGCTGGGCTCGTCGGCGCGGTCCTACTCGGCGCATCTGGCCGACCTGGGCTGCTCCGGCGCGACCTCGGCCGTCGACGTGTGGAGCGGCGCCGAGCTGCCGATCGTCGGCGGCGCCGTCGAGCTCGAGCTCGGGCCGCACGGCTGCCGCCTGCTGCGCCTGGCCTGACGCGCGGGCGCCGGCCGGGGCGGGCGGGCCCGCCCCGGCCCGCCCCGCCTCGCCCCGCCTCGCCTCGGCGAGAAGCCAGGAGTCGTCGCACTCGACGTCGACTGCGACAACTCCTGCACACTCGCGGAACCGCGGTCTGGATGAGCCCGACGAGAAGCCAGTAGTTGTCGCACTCGACGCCCACTGCGACAACTCCTGCGCACTCGCGACCGGCCTCAGGACGCCGGGCGCCCGTCGCTCCTGCGCCGAGCACCCCGAGACTCCATTAGTCGTCGCACTCGAGACCGACTGCGACAACTCCTGCGCACTCGCGGAACCGCGGTAGGAGGAGTCCGGCAAGAAGCCAGGACTTGTCGCACTCGACGCCCACTGCGACAACTCCTGCGCACTCGCGAGCGGAGGCGGCGGCGGATGCGCCGAGACGACGGAGGCCGCCGCGCTCGAGCTCGAGTGCGACGGCCTCCGGACCGTCAGGAGCAGGCGCCCGCGGGTCAGGACTCCGTGTCGACGAGCGAGTCGAGGTGCGCGAGGTCCTCGGACGAGATCTCGAAGTCGACGTCGGCGTTCTCGACGATGCGCGAGGGCGTCGTCGACTTCGGCAGCGGCAGCACGTCCTTCTCGAGCAGGTAGCGGATGCAGAGCTGCGCCACCGACTTGTCGTACTTCGCGGCGATCTCGCCGATGTCGGAGTTGTCGAGCAGGCCGCCCGTCGCGAGCGGCGAGTAGCCCTCCACGAGGATGCCGTGCTCCTTGCAGTACGCGGTCGTCTCGTCCTGGGTGTTGCCGACGAACCAGCGGATCTGGTTGGCGTGCGGCACCACGTCGGTCGCCGCGATCAGCGACTCCAGATCGGCGACCTGGAAGTTCGAGACGCCGATGGCGCGCGAGCGACCGTCCTCGAGGATCTCCTCCATCGCCTTCCACGCCGCGATGTTGCCCTCGCGGTGGTCGGAGCCCATGTCCTGCCAGGGCCACGGGGCGTGGATGAGGTACAGGTCGACGTGGTCGAGCTCGAGCGCCGCCATGGTGGTCTCGAAGCTCGCCTTCGCGCCCTCGTAGTCCTTCACCTCGGCCGGGAGCTTGGTGGTGATGAACACCTCGTCGCGCGGGACGCCGCTGTCGCGCAGGGCCCGGGCGACGCTCGCCTCGTTGCCGTAGGCGCGGGCGGTGTCGATGTGGCGGTAGCCGGCCTCGAGCGCGGCGGTCGTCGCGTCGTAGGCCTCGGGGCCGTCGGGGATCTGCCAGGTGCCGAACCCGATCTTCGGGATGGCGACTCCGTTGGACAGCGTGAACGTGTCGGTCAGGGCGGGCATGACTCTCCTCTGCATCGGTCTTCTCCGCGGGCCGCCACCGGCGGCGCCGCTCCTTCCACGCTAGGCCGGGCCCCCGGCTCGCGCGGGCCCCTTGCGCTTGGCGACTGCGGTGCTACGCGGCCGTCGCGCTCCCGGCCGCCGACCCCGCGGAAGTCGCAGGACTCGCGCGCGAGTACCGCGACTTCCGCGGGGTCGCGAGCCGGCACCGCCGGCCCGCCCCCGCGAGCGGTCGGCGCCTCAGGGGGGAGGGGCCGACCGCTCAGCCTCGCGCCACCGACCAGGGGGTCCGCAGCGCCCGCTCGGCGAGCAGCCGCCGCTCCCCCGTGATCGACACCTCCGCCGTCACCGCCGCGTCCGCCGCCGAGGCGCCGGCCGTCAGCCGCAGCGGCCCCGGGTCCACGGCGAGCCGGCCGTCCTCCCCCGTCACGGCGAGCCGGGCCGCGTCGACGTGGAAGTGCACCGTCAGCGTCTCGCCCGCCGCGATCGGCACGCGCGCGAAGCCGATGAGCTGCGCGACCGGCCGCACCACCGCCGAGGTCGGGTAGCCCGCGTAGAGCTGCACCACCTCGACCGTGTCGGCGCCGTCGTTCCGGAGCGATACCGCCACGTCGAGCGATCCGCCGACCGGCAGCTCCGCCGCCGTCGCCAGCTCCGTATACGTCAGCGCGCCGCGGGTCAGCCCGTAGCCGAACGGGTAGAGCGGAGTCGCGTCCAGCGCCGTGATCCCGGGGTTCGAGAGCCCGAGCGACGGCTGCAGGTACGTGGTCGACGCGGACGGGAGCCGCGGGATCTGCACGGGCAGGCGCCCGGTCGGAGCCACGCGGCCCGAGAGCACGCCGGCGACCGCGGCCGCCCCGTCCGCTCCCGGGAAGAACGCCTGCACGAGTCCGCGCGCCGCTCCGAACGCCCCGAGCGCGTAGGGCCGGCCCGAGAGGACGACCACCACGGTGGGCACGCCGGTCTCGAGCACGGCCGTCACCAGCGGCTCCTGCGCTCCGGGGAGGCGGAGGTCGGCCGCGTCGCAGCCCTCGCCCGAGGTGCCGTCGCCGAAGAGCCCGGCGATGTCGCCGACCACGACGACCGCCGCATCGGAGCCGCGGACGAGGTCCACCGCCTCCTGCACGCCGTCGGTCGACGCGGAGGTGATCGAGCCGCCCTCCGCGAAGCGCACGCGCGACGCTCCGAACTCCTCCTGCAGCGCCGTCAGCACCGTCGGGATCGACAGGCCGAGGTCGTGCCCGGGGTGCTTGGAGAGCACATGGTTGGGGAACGCGTAGCAGCCGACCAGGCTGCGGAACTGGTCCGCGGCCGGTCCCACGACGGCGAGCGAGCCGGAGGACAGCAGCCCCGCGACGTCCCCGTCGCGCAGCAGCACGACCGACTCCTCCGCGATCCGCGACGAGATCTCGCGGTTGCGAGCGCTGTCGAGGTCGACGTCCTCGGCTCCCTCGGGCACCAGCGGGCCGCCGTCGAGCAGGCCCGCCTCGAACTTGTGGCGGAGGTGCCTGGCGACGGAGCGGTCGAGGTCGGCCTCGTCGACGACACCCTCGCGGATCAGGCGCGGCAGCTCGCCGTACGCCGCCGTCTGCGGCAGCTCGACGTCGACCCCGGCGTGCAGCGCCAGGCGCCCCGCGTCGGCCGCGTCGACCGCGACGTGATGCATGGCCTGGAGGAACGGCACCGCCCAGTAGTCGGCGACGACCGTGCCCTCGAAGCCCCAGCGGTCGCGGAGCAGCGTCGTCAGCAGGTGCCGGCTGGCGCTGCTGGGCACGCCGTCGATGTCGGTGTACGAGGTCATCACGCTGCGGGCGCCGCCGTGCCGCAGGGCGGCCTCGAACGGAGGCAGCACCGTGTCGGCGAGCTCGCGCGGGCCCATGCTGACGGGTCCGTGGTTGCGGGCGCCGCGGGAGGCGGCGTACCCGGCGAAGTGCTTCAGCGTCGCGACGACGCCGGTCCCCTCCAGCCCCGCCACGTAGGCGGCGCCGAGCTGCGAGACCAGGTACGGGTCCTCGCCGAGGGTCTCCTCGACGCGGCCCCAGCGGTAGTCCTTCACGACGTCGACGACCGGGGCGAGGCCCTGGTGGATGCCGAGGGCGCGCATGTCCGAGCCGATCGCCTCCGCCATCTCGCCCACGAGCTCCTCGTGGAAGGTGGCCGCCCAGGCGAGCGGAGTGGGGAACGCGGTCGCGCCGTACGCGGCCAGGCCGGTGAGGCACTCCTCGTGCGCGATGGCCGGGATGCCGAGGCGGCTGCCGGCGACCACGCGCTCCTGCAGCTCGCGGAGCCGGCGGACGCCCTCCGGGACGGTGACCGGCTCGGTGCCGAACACGCGGGTCAGCTGGCCGAGGCCGCCGGTGAAGAGGTCGTCGCCCGCGGCGGGCCCGTCGTCGAGCTTCGGGGCGAAGTCGTCGGCGGAGTCGGTGAGCCAGACGGAGCCGAGCTGCGCCGCCTTCTCCTCGAGGGTGAGTTCCTGGGTCAGGAGGCGGGCGCGCTCGGCCGGAGGCAGAGCGCGGTCCCGCCAGTCCCGCCCGGGAGGACGCACGGCGTCCGTCCCGGGCAGTGCTGGGGAAGCGTCGTGCATCAGCCCTTGAACGCCCCGTCCATGATCCCGGACACCATCCGGCGGCCGACGAAGAAGAACGCGATCAGCAGCGGGAGGGTGGCCATGAACGATCCGCCCATCGCCAGGGCGACGTCGATCGAGCGGTTGGCCTGCAGCTGCTTCAGCGCGATCTGCACCGTGAACAGCTCCGGCGACTTGAGGACGATGAACGGCCACATGAAGTCGTTCCAGACCGCGGTGAACGTGATCAGCCCGAGGACGAACGCCGCGGGGCGGACCACCGGGAAGGCGATGCGCCAGAACAGCTGCCAAGAGTTGGCGCCGTCGATGCGGGCCGCCTGGATCAGCTCGTCGCTGACCGTCGTGGACATGTGCTGCCGCATCCAGAAGATGCCGAAGGCGCTGGCCAGGCCCGGCACGATGATCGCCTGGAGGGTGTCGACCCAGTCGAGCGCCGAGACGATCAGGTACTGCGGGATGATGCTCAGCTGCGCCGGCACCGTCATCGTCAGCAGCACGATCAGGAACAGCACGTTGCGGCCTGGGAACTGCAGCTTCGCGAAGGCGAAGCCGGCCATCGCGCAGAGGATCGCCGAGATGACGGCGATGCTCAGCGACACGATGAGGCTGTTCAGCATCGAGGCGATGAACGGGACGGTGTCGAACACCTTCTCGGCGATCGCCATGAAGTTCGCGCCCGGGTACAGGCGCGGCGGGATCGACGTGACGGCGGTCGCTCCGACCGACGCGACGACGAACATGTAGTAGAGCGGGAAGATCGAGACGAGCACCGCGATCACGAGGAAGACGTAGGTCGGCCAGCCGACTCCGCCGCCCTTCCCGCGCCGCTTCGGCAGCTGTGCCTTCTGGACCGTGGGGGCCAGCGTCTGCGGGACGGCCTGGTCGATCACATCCGACATCAGACGGCCTCCTTCCGGGTGCGGGTGGAGAGGTAGAAGTTGAGGAGGGAGACGAGGACCACGATCACGAACAGCACGACGCCGATGGCGGATCCGTAGCCGAACTTGAACTGGCCGAAGCCCTGCTCGTAGAGGAAGAGCGCCAGCGTCTGGCACTGCCGGCCGGCGCCGCAGGTGAGGCCCGATTCGGGAGCCACCAGGAGCGCCTCCGTGAAGATCTGCAGACCGCCGATGGTCGACATGATCACGGTGAAGACGATGATCGGGCGCAGCGCCGGGATCGTCAGGTGGCGGAACTGCTGCCAGCTGGACGCGCCGTCGACGGAGGCCGCCTCGAACATCTCGCGGGGCAGCGACTGCAGGCCCGCCAGGTAGAGGAGCGTGTTGTAGCCGAACCAGCGCCAGAAGACCATCGTCGAGATGACGATCCAGGAGCCGTAGTTCGTGGCGAGGAAGTTGATCGACGGCAGTCCGAAGATGCCGAGGAACCAGTTGATCAGGCCGAAGTTCTTGTCGAAGATCTGCGCGAACACGATCGCGGTCGCCGCGACGGAGGTGATGTACGGCACCAGCAGCGCCATGCGGAAGAAGTTCGCCCAGCGGAGGCGGGCGTGGTTCAGCAGGTGCGCGAGGAAGAGGGCGAACAGCAGCTGGGGCACCGTCGAGATGATGAAGATGCCGAAGGTGTTGACCAGCGCGTTCCAGAACCGGGAGTCGGCGAAGAGCTGCTGGAAGTTCGCGATGCCGACGAAGGTCTGCTCGCCGATCGGGTTCCAGTCGAAGAGCGAGACGTAGAACGTGAACAGGAGCGGGAAGAGCCCGAAGACGATGAAGATGATGAAGAAGGGCGCGACGTACGCGTAGGGGGCGATCCGCTCCGAGAGGGAGTTGCGGATCCGCGCGGCCTTCTGGACCGGCGCGCTGGGCTGCTTGCGCTGCTTGCGGGGTGGTGCTGCTGTCACCGTTGACACGGGAGTACCTCCGTCGAGAAAGGGGGGAGGGGCCCGGCGCGCGAGGCGCCGGGCCGCTCGGGTGGGTGGGGCGATCAGCCGCCGATGGCCTGCTTGGCCGTGTCGAGTGCGGTCGACCACGCCTTGTCGGAGGTCACGTTGCCGGCCTCCAGCTCGACGAGGGTGTTGAGGAGCGCCCCGTTGATCGGGGTGGTGTCCGGTCCGTTGTAGAAGGACGGGAACTGCTCGACGGAGGTGGCCATGACCTCGCCGATCTTCGAGTCGCCGAAGAACGGGTCGGTGTACGACTGGACCTCTTCGCTGGCGACCGCCTCGGTGGCGGCGGGCAGCGTGCCCGAGGCCTTGAAGTGGTCGGTCTGGCCCTCGGCCGACATCATCGTCTTGATGTACTGCCAGGCGGCCTCGGGGTGCTCGGCGCGGGCGGGGATGGCGATGACGCTGCCGCCCCAGTTGCCGCCGATGCCGGGGACGCTGGTGACGCGCCAGTTGCCGGCGGTGTCGGGGGCGTCGGTCTTGATGCCGGCGAGGATCCACGAGGGGGCGATCGTCACGGCGAAGGCGCCGTTCGCGCGGCCCGGGGCCCAGCCCGAGGACCAGGCGGCGATGCCGGCGCTGATGCCGGCGTCCTTGGTGTCCACGGCGACCTGGAACGCGTCCTTCACCTGCGGGTTGGTGTCGTAGACCAGCTCGCCGTCGGGCGAGTAGTACTTCTCCGAGACCTGGTTGACGGTCGAGAAGAAGACGCTGGTCTCGATGTTGTCGACGAACGGCTTGCCGGTCGCCTCGGTGTACTTCTTGCCGGTCTCGATGAAGGACGGCCAGTCCTTCCAGAGCTCGGCGACCTGGTCGGGCTCGGTCGGCAGGCCGGCCTGCTCGAAGAGGTCGGCGCGGTAGGCGAAGCCCAGTCCGCCGACGTCGGTCGGGACGCCCACGACGGAGCCGTCGTCGGCGGTCGCGGCGGAGGCGGCCCACGGGAGGTAGGTCGAGGCGACGTCGTCGCCGCCGAGGGTGCGCAGGTCGAGGAAGTTCGAGCTGTTGGCGACGAACTGGGGCAGGTCGTCGTTCTGGATCATGACCAGGTCGGGCACCTTGCCGCCGGCGAGGGCCGCGGTGAGGGCGGTGGCGGTCTCGGTCGTGCTGCCGACCTCGGAGAGCTTGATCTTCGCGTCGGGCATCTTCGCGAGGTACTCGTCGACGCTGTCCTTGGCGTTGATGCCGGTGAAGGACCAGAAGGTGGCTTCGGCGTTCGGGTCGTCCGAGGCGCCTCCTCCCCCTCCGGACGAGCACCCGGTCAGGGTGAGCGCGACTACTGCTGCTGCGGCGGCTACGGCCGTCAGGCTTCTTTTCACGACAATTCCTCTTCGTTGGGGATTCGCAGGGTTTCGGTGAGGGCGGGCCTCAGAGAACGATCTCTTGGCGGCCAACCTAACCCGCCCGCGAGCACGATGCAAGCGAGAACCGGTCTCCGCGAGATAACGATCTCCGCCTAGTATCAAAGGGAAGTTTCGCAAATCGAGCAGTTCCGGACGGCCACCCGCCGCCCCGTGCGAGTCTTCACTCCGACGTTCTCCCCACCGTGCTCCGCGGGGAGGCGCGGAAGCCGGAACCTCCCCTCGCAGAAGGAAGCAGCATGACTCGACCCACGCTGGTGGACGTCGCCCAGGCCGCGGGCGTCTCGCGCGCCACCGCCGCCCGGGTGCTCGCAGGCGGCACCAATGTCGACGTCCGGATGACCGCCGCGGTCGAGCGCGCCGCGAAGTCCCTCGGCTACGAGGCGAACAGCGCCGCCCGGATGCTCCGCGGCGGGCGGGCCGGGGCCATCGCCCTGATCGTCGCCTTCAACGAGCTCGACAGCCTCACCGGGACGTTCTTCACCTCGGTGCTGAAGGGCGCTGCGAAGGGCCTGTACGCCGGCGAGGTGCAGCCCGTGCTGCTGCCCGCCGACCACGACGACAGCGACCGCATCCCCCGCTTCCTCCGCTCGCGGGCCGTCGACGGCGCGATCGTGATCCTCCAGCACGAGATCACCCACCTCGCCCAGGCGCTGGCCGACTCCCCCGTGCCGATCGCCTGGGTCGGCCGTCCTCGCGTCGCCCTGCCCGAGGACGCGATCGTCATCGACTCCGACAACTACGGAGGCGGCCGCCTCGCCGCCCGCGCGCTCGCCGACTCCGGCCGCCGACGCCTGGGCATCATCGCCGGCCCGCACGACATGGAGCCTGCCCGCGACCGCATCCGCGGCTGGCGCGACGAGCTGACCGAGCTCGGCCTCGACTCCAGCCCCATCGTGCACGGCGAGTTCACGCTCGAGAGCGGTTCCGCCGCGATGGCGCGTCTCCTGCAGCGCCACCCCGACCTCGACGGCGTCTTCGCCTCCTCCGACCTGATGGCCAACGGCGCGATCCGCGTGCTGCAGGCGTCCGGACGCCGCGTCCCCGCCGACGTCTCCGTCATCGGCTTCGACGACGTCGTCATCGCGACCACCTCGGATCCGACCCTCACGACCATCCGGCAGCCCCTCGAGGACATGGGCCGCGTCGCCGCCGAGACCGTCGTCGCCGTCGTGCAGGGCCGCCCGGTCGACCGGCAGCCGATCCTCGCGACGACCCTCGTGCAGCGCGAGTCCGCATGACCCCGCCTCCCCCGCACCGCCTGATCGTCAGCACCGACGCCGCGAACGAGGCCGACGACCAGTTCGCGATCGTCCAGGCGCTGCTGACCGACACCCTCGACGTCCGCGGCCTGGTCGCCGCGCACTTCGGCCGGCCGGGGAGCATGCCGGAGTCGCGCGCCGAGATCGACCGCATCGTGGAGTTGGCGGGAGCGACGGTGACCGTCGTCGACGGCGCCGAGTCGGCCCTGCCCGCCGAGGCGTCGGACGGCGCCCGCCTGATCGTCGCGGAGGCCCTGCGCGACGCGGGCCGGCTGTGGATCGCCGTGCTCGGGCCGCTGACCGACGTCGCCGCCGCCCTGCTGCTCGAGCCGTCGATCAATAGATCTGTCCGCGGAGAACGCGGCCGAGCTGCGCGGTGTTTCCGAGAAGTACGCGACCGCCGGCCGCCGCGTGCGCCGGGAACGCTTCGCGGCGCCGTCCGCGTCCTCTGCCCGAACGCAGAATGGCCCGCAACGGCTGAAGGCGATCCGGGAATGGGCGGCTGAGAACGGACACGAGGTGTCGCCGCGCGGCCCCATCCCCGCACGCGCGCAGGAGGCCTACGACGCGGTCCACTGAATCGGCGTCACCGTCGGCGTCCGCCGTCGCCTTTCACGATCCGCACAGGACCGGGTCCATGCAGTCCAGCGAATCGCGACCACAGCGCAGTCCCCTACCGGGATGCCGACTGCTCTCCAGTAAGCGCGCGCCCAGCCGCGTCCGCCTGGTGGCGATAGAGCGTCGCGCGACTCCACCCGACGAGACGGGCAGAATCCTCAGCCGTGCGGCCATGCGCTCGAGCGTCCGCGGCGATCGCGAGCTTGTCCGCGATCACCGCAGGATTCGACCGAGGACGGCCGAAGCGCGTCCCGCTCGCACGGGCAGCGGCGATGCCGGCGTTGACTCGCTCGACGATGAGCTCCCGCTCGTACTCCGCGAGCGTGGCGAGCATGTTCAGCATCAGCCGACCGGCCGACGTCGACGGATCGATGCCGTCGGAGATCGACCGGACCTGCACGCCGCGCTCACGCAACAGGTTCACCGTGTTCAAGACGTCGATCAGCGACCGGCCGAGCCGGTCTACTCTCCAGACGACGACGGTGTCCCCGTCCTCGGCGTACTCGAGGAGCTTCTTCATCCCGCGCCGCTCGACCGCGGTCTTGCTGCCGGACGTCACATCAGCGAACACGTCGCGCTTCTGCACGCCGGCCGCAACGAGCGCGTCGAGCTGCAACTGCGCGTCCTGACTCGACGTACTCACACGCGTATAACCTAGAAGCCTCACGAGCACATTCTGACTCGGAAAGCCCCTCCGGGCACCCTGCTGAGACGAAGTACTGCGAGACAAATTGTTGAGACGGCGAGACCTCCGCCGTTCCGGCTCAGGCCAACCTCGGAACGACCCCCAGTAGACTGTCTCAGAAAGCTAATGGTTTTTGCGGCCGTCCAGGTAGAGCTTTCAACCCACGCATCCGCTTCGGTTCACCTTCCGGATATTCTCATGTCCTACCGCGCCAACTACCTTAACTCGAGCTTTGAGTGGAATCTGCGAACCTGACGCTCACCTCGCTGGTCAAGCAACTGCGCTAAACACTCTCCCGAGAAGCGACCACCGTCGCAGACGGAGAATTTTAGCCGAAGAATACTGCAACCCCCGCGCCATCCGACCTGTAGTACCGCTATACTGGCGTTCTATTATTAGGAAATTTAGGGTAGCTGGTCGAAGACAATCGGGTCGGCCCAGATAATCGAAAGCTTCCGAACCGTGTTGCTTCGAAAATATCGCATATAAACCGGGAGTTCCATTGGTACGTTTGCTCATCTATCTTGTCGGCGTGATTTTATTCACAACAGTTTCGATTCTCGTTCAGGGCAGTGCCACCTGGTTTGCAATCACCAGTGGAACCGCAGTGGGTTTCGCCGTTCCTCTAATCGATGCCGTCGTTGCGAACGCTCGTTGGCTGAGAATCGCCACCTACGCCGTGCGCTCTTGGCGAAAGAGTGTGCGCATTTCTGCCAGTTACCTTTTTCAGATCAAGGTTGATAACGAGTATCTGCTTATTATGGGGAAGAGGTTCGAGCAGTATCAGCCCGTTGGAGGCGTATATAAGGCGCATGCATCATTTTCAGCTATACGCCAGTCCATGAACGTCCTCGATGATGACTTGCTCACCCCTGATGCCGTGAGTGAAAGCGACTTACGTGTTCGAGTCCGCGGAAGGTATCTGTACCAGTTTGTGCAATGGTTTGAAAGCGAGCGAAACCGCGAAACCGATTGTTGGCGAGAGTTTTACGAAGAATTGGTAGTCACGAAGATCCTACCGGAGTCAACCTTTCGGCATATTAAGTACGACAGAGTGAGGCGTCTTTATAGCAATTTGCGTTATAGCAGTTGGGCGCAGAGCAAAGAAATTTTGATAGCTGATATTGTCGAGCTAATTCCTAATGAGGAACAGCTAGCATCACTGCGCGCACTTAAACCTGCTGCCGACAAGCACATTCTTTGGGCTAAGGAAGCTCAAATTCGACGTCTTGGTGCGGTCGACGAGGCTACAGCTCAATCAACCCGCATTGCAGATCATGCTCTATGGACTATAGATACCAATTCGTAGCCGCGCTCAGAAATTTGTAAGACGTTTCCGATGAGATTTCGACTGAGAACCGAGACAGCCTTATAGAAAGAGGCGTGACGCCCAGAAGGGCTCAGTAATAGGCAATCCGGCACTAGGTCTCACTAATGCATGTGGCGCCTCGCGTTGTCACCCACTACTTTCTCGCGGCGGAGGATAATGAAATGTGCTTCGAGGTAGTCGTCGACAACTCGGCTCGGCTCGCGACGACCCGGATCACGGAGCGCCGCTCCGTTCTGATGAGTGCCGCTCGGGTCCGACGCTGACGGCCGCGCCCATCGTGGCTGCCCGATCGACGCGACTCCCTGTAATCAATAGCTTCTTAACTGCTTGACGAACATTTTGCGTCAGGTATTCCTCGGGTCGTTCGCTGGGTTGGGGGATTTGTGGGTGACTTCAGGTCCGACCCATTCGCCGGATTGCCGGTACCACTGCTCCTTGAGGAGGTGTACTCCGATACGGACGATCAGCTCTGCTGCGCCGTCCCGCGGGAGCCATTTCGCTGGTGGACGATCGCCGGGATACCACATGCAGAGCGTCCCATCCGGGTATCGGTGGGGAGACTCGTCGGGTCCGTCGACGTGGACCCGAGGTGTGTCGGGTGATCCTCGGGAGAAGTCGATGGTGACCTTTCGTCGGGGTATCCCTTCGGGCTCGAGTTCGAGTTCGATGCGGAAGCCGCCCGGATACTCACTCTTGAGCACCTGGACGGCGTCCACCGCCGCGAGATCGCGAACGAACCGGATGCGGGGAGCCGGCTTCGCGAACCACGGCGATGGACGTCGGGGCGCTCTCATCGCGAGGCGTCGCCACCGTAGGCCCGCGAGACGCTCGCGGCCGCCGTGGTCGCTGTCACCCCTATTCCGAGAGCTGTCGCAGCGACAGGAGTCGCTGACTTGAGAGCAGACACTGAGGCGGCGAGCGAGGCGGTCTCCGGTGCGTCGATGTACTTCCAGAAGACCGTGCTGACGGCGGCGCGGATCTCGTCTTCGTCGTCCGAGTCGAGGGCGGCCCGCATGTTCGTCGCGGCCTTCCGCAGGCGGGGAGCCATCGTTTCCGCCTTGATGAGAAGTCGAAGGTCATCGGAGACGCCGGCCGGGTCGGGAGTCGGGTCACCGTCCTCGAGGCGCGTCGCGGCCTTGTCGAAGAGGGTCCAGAGTCCCTTCGCCATTCCCATCCCGGTCTCGACGAACTCCCACGCCCAGACCGATACCTCGAACGAGGAGGCGCCCTGCACGCTGTACTGCTTGTTCCAGGCCTTCGCGAGTCGCGTGATCTTGCGACGGGTCGAGCGGAACGCCGGTGCGCTGTCGTTGAACAGCTCGACGTGCTCCTCGGGGTGGGAGGCGTCCCAGTCGTCCTTGTCGAGGTTGGGGATCCAGATCCCCTCGCCCTCCTTACGGGTGAGCGCGAGGACCATGTCGACGGTCGGGTCGGATCCGTCGGCCGCGGGGCTCTGGAAGAGGATCTTCGGGCCGCGCTTGGACGTGTGGACCTGGGCGTCCGGGTAGGTCTGGCGGATGAGCGGGCCGAGGTGGGCGCAGAGGTCGGCGACGACGTCGCCCGGCTCTTCCTCCTGCGTTCCTTCGGGCCCGAGCCCGGGGTAGTAGTTGCGGTTGAGGACCACTCCCCCGTCGCCGTCGGTGACGGGGTTGTTCATCGAGTGCACAGCGAGAGAGCCGCTGCGGTAGGTGCGAAGCGCTCCGTAGAAGGTCGAAGCGTGGTCACGGACGAGAGCGAGTCGGGCGCGTGCCTCTTGGAGGTTCGCGAGCTCCGGCTCGATCTGGCTGCGGACGTCGTTCAGAAGGTCGTCAAGGACGGTCATGGGTTTCACCTGCCTGCCCCGAGGGGCCGTAGCAAGTGAGGCTGAACAAGACGGTGAAGTCGTACTCGGGGGCACCGGCCGGCACCTGATCGATGCCGGTCGGCGCGGGCGTTAGCCCTTACCCAGTGTTGAGCCGGCGTTCGACATCGCGGGCTTCGTCGAGGCGTTGGACGCGAGAACGCGACCGG
This sequence comes from Rathayibacter sp. AY1C5, assembly GCF_002931705.1. Taxonomy (NCBI): domain Bacteria; kingdom Bacillati; phylum Actinomycetota; class Actinomycetes; order Micrococcales; family Microbacteriaceae; genus Rathayibacter; species Rathayibacter sp. AY1C5. The sequence goes on along the minus strand of NZ_PSWD01000002.1, from coordinate 12,757 downwards.
CCTTGGACAGGGCAGCCTTCGAAGGCTTCGACGACGCAGACGACGACTTGGCCATCCTGATCCTCCTCACTTGCAGGGAGGCGGATACACGCGAGCCTGACCGATGTCAATCTCGCGTACGAGCTATAGGAGCCCATAGAGTAAGGAGTCCTCCACAGACACCTGACCCCGATCCGCCAGTGCCCTTCACCGCACTCGGCGGATCGGGGTTTTCTTGCATTTCATTGTACCGCGCGCCTCCGACACGCGCCCATCTAAGACGTCGAGGCGCCCGGATCGTTGGCACCGGTTATGCACAGGTTAAACGGGCGTCAGATCGCCGTTTGGAGCCGTTGAGGGCCAAAATTGACCCGGACTGACCGATTCTGACCCGCTGAGCGAATCACAGAGGTGTGATTCGGCTCCACCCAGCGAGTTATCCACAGGTGAAAAACTGTTTCAAGAGTGATGCCATCGGCTCCCGCTGCAGTTCGATCGAGGAGCTTGTGGCTCCCGCTCTCGAACCGCTCCCCTCCGGCACCGGAAGTGCCAGGGGAGCTGAACTCAGTCCGCCAGCTCGCGTCGCTGGAGGCGTTGCGAGAGCGAGACTGACACAAACAACATGACGCCTCAAGCACGAAAAATGGTTCTGACCAGGGATTTCTCGACCTGGGCCAGGGAGACAGGAGTGGCGGGACTACGGCCGCTAGGCGAGGCTGTACGCGGTAGCGCAGCCGAGCCTAACGGCACGTAGTCCCGCCACTCCGTCTCCCTGGCTCAGAATCGGGCAGCAACGGGGCGCTCAGTCGCTTTCTCACAGCTGGTCTTCAGCTTTGCGCCGACCGACGGCAGGCAACCGATGAAATTTGCGGCGTCGAGCTCGATCCGCTGCGAAGTAACGAGGCGTGTGCTCGCCGGAGCGGTCATCGTCGCTCACCAGGAGCGGCGCGGATCCTCTCGGAGTAGCCGCCGGACGGTGCTACGGCCTGTTGCCAGCGTCGGGTAGCTCGGGTCCAGCTTCGACAGAAGCGAGAGCATGCTGTTGAAGCGGTGCTGCACGTTGACCCTCAGAAGGTTGTCGTGGTGAGCGACTCGGTTCCGTAGCCGTCGTAGCGTCTCGAGCTGGTTGCCGATGTCCACTCGACCGGCATCACCGGCCGTGGCGTGAGGAAACGCCTGCACCAGCGCTTCCCTGCACAGCTGTTCCTGACGGTGCGCCGATTCCGTCTCGGACATCGGGCGAACGACGACCACCCACGGACCGAACATCAGCTGCGCGATCACGTCGTCGTTTGTGACTGAGGCTCCGGACCGGGGGTGCCCTGAATCGCGTTCAGCCGCCTCCTGGGAGGCTCGGCCACGAGCCTCCTTCAATGCCTTCCTGAGCAGCGAAAGTAGAGAGCCACAGGAGGTCGGCTGGTGACATCGAGTCTTAAGGCGCGTCAGCGCAGACGTCTCGACGTACCGAGCCTGCTCCTGCTCGCATCTGGTCTCGGGTCCGGCATCCTCGCCTCCTGGCTGGTTCAGGTAAGCGCTCGGCTGAAGACAGTTGGTGGTCAGCGCCAATCAGCACCGTGCCCCAGACGCGACGCGGCCGCGGCCAGAGACAGGGCGCTGATCGCAACCCCAGCAGCTAGCCGGCCCTCCGCATAGACTTCGTGCGAGACCCGCCGACAAGAGAAGAGCCATATCTTATGCAGGAATTCGTCTCCCGCATGGAACGATTGCGTTCGTGGAACGCTGACATTTCTTACGGGATTATAGTTGCTCAGTCTGAGACACATCTAGCCGAGGCCAGCCTTGCTTCGGTGGCGTTCGTGGAAAGTTTGTATCCGGAGGGCATGGCCGGTCAAGAGGTTCTAGAATCAAATGTCAATCCAGAAGCTGTAGACGAATATGCAGCGCTCCCCGCTCTTTTGACTATTCTCAACGGACATATCGAGGATCTCCGATCAGGCGGCGGATATCAGCGCCATCTGTCGCATCGGCGCAATCCCGCAGAATTTGAAGCACATGAAATCGAATCGACAAGTTGGGGCAACAAGCCACGGGGTGCAATATGTACCTCAACGGCTAATGACTGTTTTCCCGGCATGTGGTTCGCACATCTTGCCGCACGCGACACCCTTGATAGTGTCGAAGCCTGGCGCGTGGGAACGAATGCTGGCCCTGAATTGCTAATCACTTCCGCCGTGGAATGGTGTGATTTTTCAATTCAGTTCGCGGCAGAGGACGGTAAAATCTGCTGGCAAAACGTTGCGCAAAGCTACTCGCGGGTGTCTTTGACGGCTCTCGCTGTCGCCCGAATCGACTGTTTCGAGTTTTCGTACCGCGGAGCGGTCGTGTCACCGGGGTTCTGGGGGGTTGAGACGACGGTATGGCTTCGCGCGGGTATCACTCTTAAACACGAACAGACCACCTTGTAAGAGGTGATCCGTTCGTGAACAGAGGTCTTGAAGCTAGTCGTTCTTGACCGCAGTGATCGTCCAAGTCGTAGTGCCGAAGTCCTCGGACTCCGAAGCGCCCGCCGTGGCGGTCGGCGCGATCCTGGCGGCGCCACACGCGACCGACACGTTCGGGCTGTACTTGTTCGTTGTCTGCGGCGTCGGGGTGTAGCCGGCGGGGAAGTGCACCAGCACATCGGCCTGCGACTTGAAGGTGGCGGGGCCATCCGAGCACGGCTTCGCTCCAACGGAGGACCCAAAGTTGACGTTGAAGCTGTCGAACGTCTGCGAAGCCACGGTGTTGTTGGTCACCTTCCGAAGCGAGGTCTTGATGTAGATCTCATTCACGACGCCGGTGCACGTAACTCGACCCTGCGCGCTGATCGTGCCGTTGACGTGTCCGGACTGGTGAGGGTTGTCCAGTGAAACGCTGCAGGTGATCACGTTCCCGCCCGGACCTACCGCTGCGTTCGCGGCAGTTGCTCCTGAAATGGTCAGACCGAGCGTGACGGCGAGAACGGCAACGATTCGCGTGAGCTTGCGAGTTTTCATAGGGAGGTTCTCCTTATACATAGAACTGAGCGAATCGAGCGAGTCGTCGAGTCGTCGAGTCGTGGATTTTCTTGCAGTGATAATCACAGAAACGAAGACTTTCAACGAGTTGTCTGTGAGTATCTTCAGTATTCGGGTTGATTTAGCCTTTCACAGGCAATTTATGGGCGCTGCGATTTATCTGCATGTCGGCAAAAGAGGGGACTAATCGGGGGACAAACAGAGCGCCATAGTTCTCTTGTGCTCCGTCGACACCCTCGGACGAGACTGCGGCGACTGCGATGTCATCGGGCGAGTGCACACCCACGTCCCGGACGGAGCCCGCGTGATCGCCGCGGATCGTGCCGCTCCCTACCTCGTTGACGGCGCGAACGTCTACGGCATCCACCAGGACTTCGTGGACAGCACCGGTGCCCCAGTCCTCCCCGACTACATCGTGGTCGACAAGATCCGCGATGACGGCTAGCAGGAAACGTGGTTCAACGCACAGCGCGGCGAGGTCGACTACCAGCTGCGCGGAGAAGCTGTGAACCTCGTCGTCGCGGAACCGGGCTGGTACGACATTGCTGTCCTCGTTCCGCGGCGCGACAACGACGGCGCGACCGGATCGTGAGCATCGTGTCCGGTGGAGGATCCCCTACCGGACACCACATCCTCTCAGGCCGCTGTTCTGGGAGAGTGGACTGAATCGTGAGGGGCACCAATGATTGATGCGCGGCGGACCGTAGAGATGGATCGGCTGCCCGGAGGGTTCCGATGAACGGTCCGCGCGAAGTGCTCGGCCTTCCGCCCTTCGCGCTGTTCTGGAGCGCAACGACCATCCGCTCTTTCGGCAGTGCGATCGCGGGTGTCGCGTTCCAGGTGCTGATCGTCTCGGTACTGAACGCAACGCCTGCGGAGATCAGCATTCTCGCGGCGCTCGGCGTAGTGCCGTACCTGCTGTTCGGTCTGATCGTGGGCGCGCTCATGGATCGGTGGCGGCGCCAGCGGACGTTGGTCGTCACCAGCATCGGGCGTGCGCTGATTCTGGGAATGATCCCCGTCCTTCTCCTTCTCGATGCGCTCACCTTCTGGTCACTCGCCGCGGCAGTCCTGCTGCTCGGTGTCCTGACCTTGTTCGCGGACTCCGCCGCGCAGCCGTTCCTCCCGCAGATCGTTCCCCGGTCGTCCTTGGTGATGGCCAACGCGCGACTGGGCCAGAGCGAGACCCTGGCGGGAACGGCAGGACCCGCGCTCGGCGGAGCACTGCTCAACCTGATCGGCTCACCACTCCTGCTCGCCTTCGACGCTGCCATCAACGCGGTGTCGGCGGTGCTGCAATCACGCATCAAGGTGGAGGAGCGCCGGCCCGATCGCCGCGCACCAGGCCGTCACATCGGTCACGACATCCTCGAGGGAATGCGATTCACCTACCGGCACCGCACCCTCCGGCCGCTCGCGCTCTCCGTCCACGCCTGGTTCCTCGGCAACAGCATCGTGACGACGGTGTTCGCGGTGTTCGTTCTCCGAGAGCTGTCCCTGCCCGCTTGGGCGTTCGGCGTCTCGCTCGCGTTCGGCGGCGTCGGTGGCCTCCTCGGAGCTCTCGTCGCACCTGCTGTCGGGGCGCGGGTCGGAGCGGGTCGTGCGATCCTGCTGGGCCGTGCGCTCGTCATCCTGCCCTGGCTGGCACTCGCCGTTCTTCCCCTCGACGTGGACAGCGGCCTCGGTCTCCTGCTTCCCGTCGTCTGCGCCGTGCAGTTCGTCTACGGGCTGTCGATGGGTATTGAGGATGCCAACGACACGGGATACCGGCAAGCGATCGCGCCCGACGAGATCCAGGGCCGCATGAACTCCACCATCCGCACAGCGAATCGCGTCGTGTTTCTCTTCGGTGCGCTGTTGACCGGCGTCCTCGTAACGGCTTGGGGCTACAACCTGACGATCGGAGCGGCGGCGATCGCCTTCACCGCAGCCGCGCTCATCGTCGCACTCTCCCCCCTGCGCAATGCCCGCCACGAAGACGCAGAGATCTCTCCCGAGCAGGCTCCCGACTCGATGGACTAGACAACTCGCTAAGCGAGCCCGCCTGACGCCAAGTTGAGGTGTGCTCCAAACGAGCGCTCTCTGCCGCCATAATGCGATCGCAGAACACCGCCACAGAGCGATCATCTCTACATTTCGCGGCGGTCGGTGTCGCTCATGCGTGTACCGGTGAACGATCCTCTAACGGGACGGCCTGAGGAGTCGACCCGAGGTGGCGATGCGGAAGAGCAGGGTTTAGCGATGGCGCACCCCGCTCCCGTGACTATGCGCTTCACTGGCATACGCTGCGTGCTCGCGCAGCCGAGCAAGGCGGGTCCTGCGCGCTGGGCAGGAAAACCGGTCACTCTCTACACTCGGGGCAACGGCAGGGAGGGGGCCCGATGGCAACTGCGCCCGATCCTGCCTCGGCGATCGCGCACGCAGGCTTGGCGGGTATCGCAGTCGGCGCCGTCGCCTTCGCCGGATCGCTCCTCGCCGTGCCGTTGCTGTACGCCGGATACGCCGGTCTGGCCGCGTTCGTCCTCCTGCCGCTCATCGCCACTGCGCTCCTGCTGATCGTGTCTCGGGCCGTCACGGGTCGCCTGCATGCCGGCGCAAATCTCGTGCTCGGTGCGCTGCTGACTCTTGCGACACTCGCCGCCGTGGTCACACCGCTCGTGACCGATGCCCCGCCGCTCCCGGCTCCCCTCCTCGCCACCCTTCCGCTGCTGCTCGGCGCCGTGGCGGCATTCGGGTCGCTCGTCGTCCATCCGGGTCGCGCCCGAATCGTTGGAGCCGTGGCGACCGTAGCCCTCCTCGCGACAGTGGCATCGCCCGTGGTGCAGACGGTGCTCGGGCGGTCCGCTGCCGCGCGCGCTTCACAGGAGGCGGAGTACGAAGCGCGGCTCGATTCGTCCGTCGTGCCGTTCGAGTCCGATCGGCTCACGACGACGGCCGTCGTCATCGGGCAGTACGAGTCCTCCATCCGGGCGTCGGAGGATCTTCTCGCGCGACAGGACACCGACTACCTTTCCGGCCCGGGCGACATCACGATCCTCACGAGCCGCTTCAACCCGGAGTTCTCGCTCGAGAGCCAGGTCTGCAGCCTGTACACGAATCCCGAGCTGGCGGGGACAGCGGGGAACACCTGCGACCGTCGGGACGACGGCGTCTGGGTGCTCGAGGTGGACGGCTCCCCGATGCTCGCCCGACTCATCGACAACGCCGTGGTCTCCGTGGCAGGCGCGGACCAGGAGCGACTGGAGGAGTTGCTCGCCGCGGTGGTGCCGATGGAGCAGGACGAATACGAGCGCCGGCTCCGCCTCGCCTTCGAACGGGATCTGCGCGCATAGACACCCGTCGTACCGTCGACCACCTCATGCAGCGCCTGCCCCGAGTGCAAATACCGTCGCGACCCGTTACCAACTAGGAGAACCCGTGTTTCTAGCGTTCCTCGCCGGCGCTCCCGCCGTGATCGGGATCCTGTGGCTCGTCAACCTCTCAGGCGACGGGTCCCAAGAAAAGGTGCGGCGGGACACCTGCATCGGAGCCCTCGTCGTCAGCCTGCTGTTCGTCGTCGGAGCCGTCGTCTACTGGTTCGTGCCGGTGGAGACGAGCAACGATGCTCAGGGATCGTTCGGCGGTTCCGCCTTCGCCGTCGCTGCGCTGCTCGTCAGCGGCATCCTCGGCCTCCTCTTCACCCTCATCCTCTGGCTCACGATGCCAGGAGGGGCAGAGGCGGAGCGCGACTGACGCCCGGTCGTTGCTCGAACGACGATCCGATCGGGGAGGCGTTTACACCACTGGTCCCGAAGCGACCCCTCGGCAGGGTGCTGAGAATCGCGCCCTGCGTAGGCTGAGCGACAGTTCGACGGACGGAGCAGCACACACCATGACAGACACGAACGCGATCGGTCGACTCTCGGCCGTGGCCGCTGCGACCGGGCTCGTTCTGGCCCTGGCCGGGTGCACGGCACCCCTCGATGGAACCGCCGTCGCCAGCCCCTCGGCGACGTCCGCCGCTCCCAGCCTTCCTACGAGCACTCCCACGGACGGTTCTGACGCGACGGACTCTCCCGCCGCCCAGTCGCTTCTGGAGCAGCTGCCCATCCGCACGTCACTCGAGAGCGTGTCCGACGATGCGACCGGCGATCTGCTGATCGAGGAGCGAGAGGACGGGACGGTGTGGCTGTCCCTCAGCAGGCTGAGCCTGACCGGAGCAGTGGAACCGCGGGTCCTTTTCACGAGCGCTCCGCTCGAGGACAACGACGGCGAGCTGAGGTTCCCTTCGGACGTCGGAAGCGAGGTCGGGTCGCTGACAGCGGATGCCGACCAGGAACTGCAGATCACGGATCCCGAAACGATCGGCAGTATCGAGAGCATTCTGATCTTGGGCGTCGGTGATCCTGGCGTCCGAAACCTCGCAGCTGCCCGGGTCTCGCCCTCCAGTACGGGACAGTGACGCCGCAGCGCCGCGAACGGCAGGCATCGCCAGGCACCGGCACCGGCCTTCGAATGGAGAGCACACGCGTCGCGCTCCCCTACGAGGTGTCCCGCGATACAAGCAGTTCCCGCAAGAACGGGCAGCATCCACTCGACCCGACCCTTCGGCCGACGGAGCGCAACGGAGCGCCGGATGCCTGATCCCAGCGTGATCATCCTGGTGCCCTTAGCCATCATCTGGTTCTTCGTGACCTACTGGCCGATCATCTCCGTGGCGTTCGTCGTCCTCTTCGTCATCGTCGGATTCGTGGTCCTCATGCGCCGTGAGGCGCGACGCGGCGACAGCTAGGAACTGCACGACGCTCTCGAAGACGTCGCTACGGTCGAGGTGTGAACAGCGCAACGATCGGTCTGACCGGCGTCATCATCGGCGCCGTGACCTCCCTTGTGGCCTCAGTGGTGGTGCCGTGGATCCGCGACGAGCTGGACAGGCGTCGATCGACGCGCGAGCGGACCGCAGCGGAGCGCCGACAGTGGCTCATGGCTGCCCTTTCCGCGCTTGTCGAATACCGACAGGCAAGCGGGTCACGGGCAGCAGCCGCCGCGGATCCCGGCGCTCCCGGTGCCGCGCAGGCGAGGTTCTCGAACGCTCTCAACGAGCTCACCGTGCGACTGACTCCAGACGAACAACCGATCCTTGATGTGCTCATGGCGATCTTCGCGATGGTGCAGCAGCCTCGACGCGGGATAGAGAACATGGTGGGCGAGGCCATGTCCGTTCTCACGCTGTGGGCTCGAGGCGACGTCGAGACGTCGGCCGTGATTCGCGAAGTGGAGCAGCGCGCCGGCGTCACCTTCTCGGAGGACCGCCGCGGCGTCACCCCCACGGCGTCGCCCTCCTCTTCGTAGGCTGAGCGCATGTGCGGTCGGTTCGTCGTCAAGGACTCCACGGCGGCCCTGCTGCCGGATCTCGTCTCGGCCAACTTCGGGGGTCTGCGCCCGAACTACAACGTGGCGCCGACGTCGCCGGTGACCGTCGTGCGTGAGCGCGACGGAGAGCGGTCGGCACCGACCGTGCATTGGGGGTTCGTGCCGGTGTGGGCGAAGGACTTCAAGAAGCAGCGGCCGCAGCCGATCAACGCGCGGATCGAGACGGTCGCGAGCTCGCCCATGTTCCGGAAGGCGTTCGCGACGTCGCGGGTGCTGATCCCGGCGGCCGGCTACTACGAGTGGACGGTCACCGAGACGGGGAAGCAGCCGCACTTCATCTACGAGCCCGACGCGGCCCTCGCGATGGCGGGCATTGTCTCGGCCTGGCCGGACCCGTCGAATGCGGAGGACGATCCGGAGAAGTGGCGGCTGTCGACGGCGATCATCACCCGCGACTCGCATGTGGCGCCGGGTGAGGTTCACGACCGGATGCCGGCGTGCATCACGCCGGACGGTTACGACGACTGGCTCGGCGGGCACCTCGACGTCGACGCGCCGATGCAGCTCCTTGACCGGGAGTCGTTCGCGGTCGCGCACGACCTCGAGCACTACGAGGTGTCCCGCGACGTGAACAGCGTCCGCAACAACGGACCGCACCTACTCGACCCGCTCCCTCAGCAAGTCAGCGACCTGTCGAATGCGAGCCGTCCGTCATGACCGGCTGGCTCATCGCACTCAACGTGTACGCCGTAGGGGCGAGCGTCTGGGGGCTGATACGACTCGCCGTAGGCGCGCAGAAGGAGGCGCGCCGGATCGATCTGGAGGCCAACGATCCGGTTGACCCCGCTGCAGTGTCTGAGTTTTTTCCCATCGAGCTGATTCAGGAGCTGCGCGGCGCTGACGCCCTCCTCGACTCCGTGAAGAGAGCGGCGACGTCGGGCCCTGCGATCGCATGGCGGGACGTGCTCATTCTCGGTTCTGCTGTCGTGGCCGGAGGAGCCGCGAACATCATTCCTCTGGTATGGACAGTCGACCCGCTGTTCGGATAGTCGATCCAAGCCGCGCGGCAACTGTCTGTGGGCAGTACGCCCGCAAGAGGTACCTCATACGGGACGATGGCGGACAGAGCTCTCCTGCACCCAGCAGGTCTGTGCTTTTTCGGGCTAGCGGCTGGGCCGGCGACTACTTCGCCGGGCCGTGAAGGATGGAGGTCAGCCGGTCTGCGGGCGCATCGCTCGGGCCGAGGAGCGTGATGTAGATCAGGACCGCGCAGAGCACGGTCACGACCAGGATCACGAAGACTCCGGCACGGATGAGCGCCGCGGCGGCGGGCTTGTCCTTCTTCAGCCACCCGAGCAGCAGGTTCAGGTCAATCACAAGGACCTCCACTGGGTGCGAGCGCGCGGGCGCGCTCTGTTGTGGTCGCGCTGGGGGCGCGACGATCCCTGCACCGCCAAGAGGGGTGCAAGGAAGGAGGGGGCCAGGAGAGCGGGGTCTGCTCAATCCGGGCATGAAAAAAGCCGGCACGAGGGCCGGCGGGCAGAGAACTGGAAGGCGGGTTCAGTTTACGCGACAGGCGCGGGCAGAGTTCTTCCGATTCGGACTCAGCTTAGGCGTTCGATCGCAACTGGCCTAGGAAGCGCGAAAGCCGGCACGAGGGCCGGCAGGCATGGCTGTTCCATCCGGGGTCAGTCTACCTTTTCGACCCCGCTAGCGGAGCAGCTGGACGGGGACACCGGCGGCGACGTCCTCCCCCTCGATGGTGGCGAAACCCGTGACGGAGCGGATCGTGTCGACGCCGAGTGAGGAGTCCGGGAACCGGGCGACGAGGGAGGCGCCGCGGTCGGTGACGTGGGTGGCGTCGTAGTTGGTTTGGGTGGCGTTCTCGAACTCGAAGACGAACGCCTTCGTCTCCTCGTCGGAGAGGCGGACGCCGAAGTGCTTCACCGTGGCGCCGTCGGCGCCGGTGAGCTCGATGCCGTAGGTGAACCATCCCACCGACTGTGGCAGCTCGAGCGGATCGCCCAGGGTGAAGGTCGCGGTGATCCCGGAGGGCTCGGCGGCTACGTGAACGGCCAGCAGCTCGCGGGGCGTCGGGGTGCTCATGCGCTCACCCTAGAACCGCCTCGGCCCCGTGGACACGTCCAGGGTCCGGTGGGAGGGTGGGCGCATGTCGAAGCCTCGGACCAAGCTCGCGCGTGCTGCGCTGATCAGCAACGGCATGGTGTGGTTCGGGCTGTCGTTCATGCTCTTCGCGATCGCCGGTGAGCAGACTTACGCGGCGTTCACCGGTGAGTGGTTCAACGTGCTCGGCTGGTTCCTGCTCGTCGCGGTGGCGATCGGTCTGGCCATCGTCGGAGTGATCGAGAATCGGAACATCCGTGCGGGGAAGAAGTACAAGCCGCGCCCTCGCCGCTGATCGCTACTCGGTCGCAGCCTCGCCGGACACTACGGTGCGGGCGCGCTCGATGTAGCTGAGGCCGGCGGCGCGTAGCGCGTCGACCGTCATCTTGCGCTCCTCCCTGTGGGCTCCGATGACGGGCAGGGGCGTGGTGCGCAGGGCGACGTTGCGCAGGTCGTGCGCGAGGTCTTCGTCGTAGATTCCGGTGTCGCGGTCAGCGAAGTCCACGATCTTGATGCCGGTCGTGAGTCCTCGGGTGGTGAGGGTGTCGCGGACGACGGTGAGGTAGGCGTCTTGGTACGCGGCGACGTCGCGGTCCCAAACCTCGGTGATGGCGCGGGAGAGCCGTTCCGTCGCGCGGTACAGGTCGTACCGGGGGTCGCCTGCGTCCTTGGCGCGGTTGAGGACCGCGTGGTGGATCTCTCCGAGCTGCTCGTACTGCTCGGTGCTCAGGGAGCCGGCGGTGGACATTTCGGCGGCGAACGCTGCGATCCGGGCTGTCTCTTCGGCGGTGGTGTGTTCTTGCGTCATCGCCGCCGTATCGACGTCGGTGCTGGCGAAGAGGTCGATCTGGTCTTGATCGGCGAGGGCGAGGAGCCCGAAGTCCTCCAGGTCGGATTCTGCTGAGACGACGACGCTGACGGGAGTGGTGCGCCATTTGAGGGTCCGGTGGCCGCGAGCGTCTTCCTGGGCGAAGTGCTGCTCGAGCATCGCGGGGAAGCAGCCGCAGTCCTCGTGCTCGTCGTGGTGGTGGCCGATGCAGCGGTCGTCGGCGCAGCCGCATTCGTCGCCGGCCCACTCCGCGGCGGAGGGCGAGCCGTGCTCGCGCGCCCATTCGTCAGGGTCGATTTCCTGGGCGCGGAGGGTGCTGATCACGTCGGGGTAGAGCTTCATCGTGGGTGTCCTGTCTGATGAGGCGCGACGACCGGCGGTCGCGACGGGTGCGAGCGCGTCCATCGTCGCATCCGGCCATGACACTGGCTGTGCTGCTGTGGTTCGAGGCCCTGGGGTCGAGGGGATTCTCCCTCCCCTGTGGGCCGGCCCGGTCGGGGCCGGGGCGTTACGCGTCAGATCTGGCCGGAGCGGTGTGAGAGCGGATGGCATAGACGAGGCCGCCGATGATCAGCCCCAACGACACGATCAGCAGCGCTGTGAGGAACCAGCTCGGGTTGATTACGGCGAGTACGTCACCGGAGCCCAATCGCTCATAAGTGCACCTGAGGCCGAGCGGCCACAATGAAGCGCCTGCCAGGGTCTCCGTTTCCACGCCGGGAAAGAGAACGCCATACCAGGCGTAACAGGTCTCGGTGCCGTTTCTGACCTGGCCGTAGAGCTCGAAGAACAAGACCAGGAGCCCAGCGACTCCGGCTCCGATCGACACTTTCGGTCCGGTCGTCACGAAGGGTGCCCCTCTGCCATCACTGCGGTTTTCGCGTCCGTAGCCTAGCCACCGGTGAGAGCACAGGCAGGACGCGGGCTCTCGACGGGGGGTCGAGGGGGTTCTCCCCCTCGTGCGGGCCGGCCCGCTTAGGGTCGGCCCGCGCACGCGCTCAGAGGGTGAGCGTGTGGAGGATAGGGGTCGTGGAGCCGATGGGCTTTCCGAAGTCGGTGTAGTCGAGGGTCGCGCGGCGGTTGCTGATGAGGTCAAGGGCGATCAGTTCCTCCTCGGACTCGTCCGTCATGTCGCCGGGCTCCTCGTCCCATTCGCGGAGGACCTGGCGGTCGGCGTCGAGGACTTTCCACAGTCCCCAGACGTGGGCGATGGGGCCGGTCGTCTCGTACGTGAAGACGAGGGCGGTCGCGGTGGGCCAGCCGTAGGCGGCCGCGGCGACGATCAGCGCTCGCGCTGCGGCGGCGGTCGCGTCGGCGTCGCCGGACGCGGCCGCGGCGTCGACGGCGACCTCGGCGGCGCGCAGCGTCGGGTCCTCCTGGTACGGGTCGAAGCGGTGGGCGGGGCGGGGTGCGGTGGTCATGGTCGGGCCTTCCTGTGCAGCAGTGGGAGAAGAGG
>NZ_PSWD01000019.1:0-58451 GCF_002931705.1 Rathayibacter sp. AY1C5 | reverse complement strand
GGGGACGGGGAACGGGAACGGGGAGGGACCGGGCGGCGGGCGCCCGATCCCTCCCCGGAGGCGGAGGCTAGGCCTCCTGGTCCTCGCGGCGACGGCTGCGGGCGATCAGGAGCGAGCCGAGGCCGAGGGCGACAGCACCTCCCGAGAGCAGCAGCCAGGAGCCGGTCTCCACTCCGGTGGAGGGGAGGCCGCCGGGGCCGGTCGGTGCGGTGATCGGCGCGGCCGTGGCGGTCGGTCCGGCCGTCGGCACGACGGTGGGCTCCGGGGTCGACGTGGGCTCGGGGCTCACGGTCGGCTCGGGCGTCGCGGTGGGCTCGGGCGTCGCGGTGGGCTCGGGCGTCGCCGTCGGCTCGGGAGTCGCGGTCGGCTCCGGTGAGCCGGTCGGCTCCGGCGTCGGCGTGGGCTCCGAAGTCCCCGGCAGCTCGACGGCGGCGCCCTCCGGCGCCACGGCGAGCAGCGCCCGGGCGACGTCGCTGAACGCTCCGACCGGGTGGTTGCGGAACACCGGCGAGGTGCCGAAGAGGAAGCCCTCGGTGCCCGACTCCGTCGAGAACGAGACGGCCGAGGCCTGCCCGGCCGCGTCGCTCCGGGACTGCCCGTCGGAGTCGACCCAGTGCCCGGCGACGAACGTGCCGTCCTCCGAGTAGCTCTGCTCGACCGCGACCGACTCGTCGAAGCCGGCGAACCACAGTGCCGGCGAGACGAACGCGGTGTCCTGCGGGTAGTCGCCGAGGACTCCGCCGCCGGGCGTCTCGACCGAGACGATGCCGTTGGAGCCGCTCGTGCCGGTCTGCGCAGTCAGCTCGGCCAGGCCGAAGTCGGACACGAAGGCCGCTCCAGCGCCACCGCGGCCGACGACGTCGCCGCCCGCCGCGAGGAACTCCTCGACCACGGTGCGGCCCGCGGCCTGCTCCGGGGTGAAGGAGAGGGCGCGTCCCACGTAGAGCACGTCGGCGCTCTCGAGGGTCGCGGTGCCCGCGGTGAGCGCGGCCGCGTCGACGGCGACCGCGTCGGCGAAGCCGAGCTTGGCCAGCGCGTCGCGGTCCTCGTTCGTGCCGGAGTAGGCGACGCGGAGGGCGTCGAGCGCCTTCCCGTCCTCGGCGCGCACGCGGTCGGCGGTGGTCGCCGTGAAGTCGACGCCGAAGGCGGCGGCGGCTCCCTCGGCGGCCGCGAGCCCGGCGGCGTCTGCACGGAGGGCGATCGTGCCGTCCTCGAACTGCTCGAGGGCGACGCCGTCGGCCAGCAGCGCGTTGACGGCCTGGTACTCCAGGACGCCGCGCGGCTCGAAGGCGAGGTAGTCGGCGCCTGCCGGGACGGAGCCGACCGGAGCCACGGCGGTCACCGGCTCCAGGCCGACGGCCGGGAGGGCGTCGGTGGTGGAGCCGATCGCCTGCACGTCGGCGCCCCAGAGGAGCGAGAGGCTCCAGGCCGAGACGTCGTACATCTCGGGCACGCGGCTCGAGATGTCGCTGCCGTCGGCGAGGAGGACGTTGGCGAGGCCGCGGACCGACTGGTGCATGTCGACCAGGTAGGTGCCCGCGGGGTAGGAGACTCCTCCGACGCTCGTGGCGGCCGTGGTCCGCGACACCTCGACGCCGTGGGCGAGCAGCTGCGCGACGAGGGTCTCGGCGTCCGAGACGGAGCGCTGCGTGCCGTCGACGGGGATGACGTAGGCGCGCGGGTACTCGGTCGTGTAGACGTCGGTCTCGTCCCAGATCTCGGTCCACTCGGTCGGCACGCCCGCGGGCAGGTCGGCCGCGGAGACGTCGGCGGGGATCTCGATGGCGGGGGCGCCGGTGACGCCGCGCTCGAAGATGGCGACCTGGTTGCTCAGGAGCGCGTCGCGGTTGGCCTCGATGTAGTCGACGGAGGCGTCCATGACGATCCCGGCGACCTCGACGTCGATGTCCGCGTTGGCCTGGCCCTGGGCGATCTCCTCCGGAGTGCTGTTGGCCGTGCGGCCGAGCGGAAGCTCCACCGTATTGGTGATCGCGCCCTGGAAGGCGACGTACTGCGGGGCGAAGATGGGGGGCCAGTCGTCCCAGCCCGCGCGGATGTCGCGGTAGGGGATGAGGATCTTCCCGGTGTTGTCCGTGGTGGCGCTGCCGTCCTCGGCGAGGTAGGTGTTGCCGGGCACGTCGGCCTCGACGACGCGGCGCTCGATCTCGAGCGCGGTCGCGTAGGCGTGCGGGAGGAAGAGGTCGTACTCGTAGTTCTCGCCGTGCGGCGGGCCGCAGGGCTCGACCTGGAGGATCCCGGTGTAGCCGTGGATGTCGATGAAGTACGTGGGCTGGAGCACGCTCGAGAGGTCGCGGATCACGGCCGCCTCGCTGGTGGCTCCGGTGATCATGTCGCGGTTCGGGTCGTAGCCCGCGGCGACGGCGCGCTGGCCGAGGGCGCGGCCGTCGGGGTTGTTGGTGACGGTGAAGTAGAGGCGGTTGCCCTCGAGCAGCGCCTCGGTCTCCGCGTCCTCGGCGGTGGCGACGCCCTCGATGTACTCGAGGATCGCGTCGCTGCCCTCCCACTCGTTGCCGTGGATGTTGCCGTTGAACCAGACCGGCACCTTGTAGCCGTCCATCAGGTCGGCGTCGGCGGCCGCGGCGGCGGGCTCGTACTTGAGCCGGTCGCGCCACTCGGCCTGCTGCGCCGTCTCGGCCTCGGTCTCGGGGGCGGTGACGGTGACCAGGTAGATGTCGCGGCCGAGGCCGGACTTCCCGACCACCTGGGTCGAGACCCGGTCGGAGCGGGCGGCGAGCGCGTTCAGCTGCGGCGCGATGGCGTCGTAGGGGGTGACTCCGCGCAGGAGCGAGGCGTCGGTCGGGTCGACGGGCACCTCGGTCAGCGGGGTCTGCTGCGGGTAGCTGGTCGGCACCGCGATCGGAGCGGACGGCGGACGCACGATGTCCACGCGGGTGTAGTCGGCGGGTGCTGTCGTCGTGGCGGTCGCCGGTGGGGCGACCAGGAGGCCGCCGGCGGCGAGCGCGAGCGCGGCGCATCCGGAGGCGAGGGCGGTTCGAGATCTCAAGCGGAGTTCTTCCCTTGTCGAGGCGTGACGGAACGGATCGGGCCCCCGTCGGCGTCTGGATCTCCGAATCGGATGTGAACCCTCTCAGGAAGATAGAGGCTCCATGTTTCCGTCACGTGTCGGCCGGGTCAGCTCCGCGAGATGCCTCTTCGGTACGCCTCGCCCGGCGACTCGAGTGCCCGAGTGGCATCCGGCGAGAGGAGGAAGGAGGGCCCGGTCAGAGGAAGAGGGAGAGGACGAGCGTGGCGCCGAGCGCGAGGACGGAGGCGAGGGAGACGCCGACGGTCACGGACTTGAGGGCGCCGCGGACCGACTGGCCGAGGAAGCTCTGCAGCAGCCAGAAGGTGTTCGAGGTGACGTGGATGCAGAACAGCGCGCCGGAGCCCGCAGCGAGTGCGATCAGCAGCGGGTCGAGGCCGAGTGTCGCGGCGACCGGCGCGACGACTCCGGCCGCCGTGATCGCCGAGAGGGTGACCGAGCCGACCGCGATGTGCAGCACGGCCGCCATCACCCAGACGAGCAGCAGCGGCGCGGTCGCCGAGGTCGAGAAGTAGCCCTTCAGGATCTCGCCGAGGTCGCCCTGCGCGATCACCGCGGCGAGCGCCCCGCCGACGCCGGTGAGCAGGAAGATCTGCCCGCCGTCCTGGAAGCCCTTGGCGACCGCCTTCTCCATCCGCGCGGTTCCCACGGTGGACCGGCCGACCACTCCGGTGCCGATCACGGCGAGGAGGAGCGCGATGACGGGGTTCCCGAGGAACTGCAGCACCGGCAGCTCGATCCCGGAGACGGTGAGCACCGCCTGCGCGGCGATGAGCAGGAGGGCGAGGAGCATGGGCGCGAAGAGGAGCAGGAGCGGGCGCTCGCGGGCGGGGTGGGCGTCCTGCGCCTCGGCGGGACCCGCCGCGTCCTCGACGGACAAGCCGGACGAGCCGCCCGATGCCGCTCCGGCTCCGCTCGAGGACGCCCCGCCGCTCCCCCGCGCTCCGAACGACGGCAGCCGTCCGCCGTCCGCGGCGGGCGACGCCCCCACCGTCGCGAGCCCGGTCGTGTCGTCGCGCACGACCAGCTGCTCGTCGCGCGCCGGGTCCCAGAAGCCGAGGCGGAACGCGAGCGACATCAGCAGGATCGTGACCACGACCGTCGGCGCCACCACCGCGAATCCGCCGAGCATCATCACGCCCAGCGGCACTCCGAGCAGCCCCGCGAGCGCGACCGCGGCGAAGCCGGGCACCATCATCACGATGCCCGTCTCGAGCCCGACGGCGAAGGTCACGGCGACGATGCCGGTGCCGGCGCGCCCCAGCCGCGGCGCGATCCGGCGCGCGAGCGGGGCCGCGATCACGATCAGCGCGTCGACGAAGATCGTCTGCAGGTAAGTGGCGAAGGAGAGGCCCAGCGCGTAGGGGATCCCGCGGCGGCCGAAGACGCGCAGCAGGCCCTCGACGAGCCGGACGACGGCGCCCATCTCGTTGAGCATCGCGCCGATGAGCACGCCCCAGCCGATCAGGAGGCCCGCCTCCATCATCACCTCGCCGAAGCCGGTGGTCATCGTGGAGACGGTGTCGACGGGGCCGAGCCCGGTGAGCAGGCCGATCGCGGCGGCTCCGACGGCCAGCGCCAGCACCGGGTTGAACCGGAAGCGCACGATCGCGACGACCACCACGACGATCACGAGGGCGACGACGCCCAGGGTGTACCACTCGGGCATGACGTCCTCCTCCGCCCGCGACTGCGCGTGCCGTCACACCCTAGGGGACCGCCGCGCACCCCCTCGCCCCCGCCGGGCACGGGGCCCTAGCGTGGACGCATGGCACTGACGCTCCCCGAGCCCCGACTCCCCTCCCTCCTCGACTCCCCCGTCCTGCGCTGGGGGGTGATCGCGCCCGGCTCGATCGCCGGCTCGTTCGTCGAGGCGCTGCAGAAGCACACCCGGCAGCGCGTGGTCTCGGTGGGCTCCCGCTCGCTGGAGCGCGCGGAGCGGTTCGCGAGCCGGTTCGGGATCGAGCGGGCCTCGGCCGGCTACGAGGCCGTGGTCGAGGATCCTGAGGTCGACGTGGTCTACATCGCGTCGCCGCACTCGGAGCACGCCCGCCAGGCGCTGCTCGCCATCGCCGCGGGCAAGCACATCCTGGTCGAGAAGCCGTTCGCGCCGACCCCGGGCGAGGCCGAGATGATGGTGCACGCCGCGCGCGACGCCGGAGTCTTCGCGATGGAGGCGATGTGGATGCGCTACCTGCCGCACATGGACGTCGTGCGGCAGCTGCTCGCCGACGGGGCGGTCGGCGCGCCCGCCGTCGTCTCGGCCGACTTCGGCGCCGCCTTCGACTTCGACCCCTCCAGCCGGATCTTCGACCCGGCGCTCGCGGGCGGCGGCCTGCTGGACGTCGGCGTCTACGCCTCCTCCTTCGTCTCGATGGTGGCGGGCACCCCGCAGAGCACCGTCGTCGCCGGCAGCATGACCTCGACCGGCGTCGACGCAACCGCGACGATCGTCGGCAGCCACGCGCACGGGGTGCAGTCGGTGGCCACCTCGACCGTGCTGGCCGACACCCGCCACGCGGCGAGCGTCGCGGGGCGGGCGGGGCGGATCGACGTGCACCCGTCGTTCTGGACGCCGGGCGGCGTGACGCTCACCCGCGGCTCCGAGAGCGGGTCGTGGATCGACGAGACGCCGCTCCAGGGCGGCGAGGGCCTCGCCTGGGAGGCGCTGCACGTCGCGCAGTACGTGACGGAGGGGCGCACCGAGTCGCCGCTGCACCCGCTCGACGAGGTGGTCGCCGTGGTGCGGACCCTCGACGACGCGCGCCGCCGGCTGGGCGTCTCGGTGTAGGGCGGGCGGCGGGAGACCGCCGCCCCTGCCCTCAGCCCGCCGGCAGCTCGACGCGGAAGCTCGTGCGCCCCGGCTCGGACGCGACGAGGACGCGCCCGCCGTGGGCGTCGACGACCGCCGCCACGATCGCCAGGCCCAGCCCCGTCGATCCGGTCGTGCGCGCTCGGGAGGAGTCGCCGCGGGCGAAGCGCTCGAACAGCACCGGCACCAGCTCCGGCGCGATGCCCGGGCCGGAATCGGTGACCGTGACGACCGCGATCGGCCGCCCCTCCGACACCTCCTCGGCGAGGGCCGCCACGACCCGGGTGCCGGGGGGCGTGTGCACGGTCGCGTTCCGCAGCAGATTGGCGACCACCTGGTGCAGCCGGAAGCCGTCGCCGCGGATCTCGATCGGCTCCTCGGGGAGCTCGAGGTCCCACTCGTGGTCGGGGCCCGCGGCGTGCGCGTCCGAGAGCGCCTCGATCACGAGCAGCGTCAGGTCGACGGGCTCCTTCTCGAGGTCGCGGCCCTCGTCGAGGCGGGCGAGCAGGAGGAGGTCCTCGACCAGCGAGGTCATCCGGGTGGCGGCGGACTCGATCCGGTCGAGGGAGTAGGCGGCCGACTCCGGCAGCTCGGTCCCGCCGCGCCGGGGCAGCTCCGCGTAGCCGCGGATCGCCGCGAGGGGGGTCCGCAGCTCGTGCGAGGCGTCGGCGACGAACTGCCGCACCTTGTCCTCGCTCGCCTGCCGCGACTCCAGCGCACCGGTGACGTGGTCGAGCATGCGGTTGAAGGCGGCGCCGACGCGGCCGACCTCGGTGCGGGTGTCGGCGTCCTCCTCCGGGACCCGCTCGACCAGCTCGACGGCGCCGCGGTCCAGCGGCAGCTCGGCCACGCGGGTCGCCGTCGCCTCCACCCGCTCCAGGGGCCGCAGGGCCACGCGGATGATCGCGGTGGCGACGAGGGCGACCAGCAGCATCGCCAGCAGCACCACCACGACGACCACCCAGGTGAGGGAGGCGAGCGTCTCGGCGACCTCGCCCAGGGGGACGCCGACGACGACGACGGAGCCCTCGACCGCCGCCGCGCGCACGCGGTAGGTCCCGAGACTCCCGGGCAGCTCGATGGTCGCCTCCTCGCCCCCTGCGGCGACGGCCGCCGCGAGCACCGAGTCGGCCGGGTCCGAGAACTGCCGGCAGACCCCGTCGGCGTCGACGTAGGCGCCGATGAAGGAGCCGTCCGAGCCCTGGACGGCGGTGATGGTGCTGAGGTTCTGGCTCGGGCCGCCGCCGAAGGATCCGCTGGGGCAGGTCGTGGCCTGCTCGATCGCGCTCGACCCGCCGAAGCGGCTCGGCCCGTCGAAGTCCTGGAGGCGCGTGACCGACTGGCTGAGCGACGCGTCCGTGCTGCCGTAGAGGATCGAGCGGGCGGAGAGCACGCTGACCGCTCCCACGACGCCCGCCGTCACCGCGACGAGCGCGACCACGGCGACGACCATCCGCCGCCGCAGAGTCCACGGCGCGCGCCGGCCGCGGCGGGAGCTGCGGAGGGCGGAGCGGGTCGCGAAGTCGCCGAGCGACGGGCGGCCGGTGCGGCTCACTGGTCGGCGGGCTTCAGGAGGTAGCCGGCGCCGCGCACGGTGTGGATCATCGGCGAGCGGCCGGCGTCGATCTTCTTGCGCAGGTACGAGATGTAGATCTCGACCACGCTCGACTTGCCGCCGAAGTCGTACGACCAGACCCGGTCGAGGATCTGGGCCTTGCTGAGCACGCGGCGCGGATTGCGCATCAGGAAGCGCAGCAGCTCGAACTCGGTGGCGGTCAGCTCGATCTCGTCGCCGCCCCGGCGGACCTCGTGGCTGTCCTCGTTCAGCACCAGGTCACCCACGACGACCTCGGGGTCGTCCGCGTCGTTGGCGAGCAGGGTGCTGCGGCGGATGAGGCCGCGCATCCGGGCGACCAGCTCCTCGAGGGAGAAGGGCTTGGTGACGTAGTCGTCGCCGCCGGCGGTGAGCCCGGCGATCCGGTCGTCGAGCGCGTCCTTCGCGGTGAGGAAGAGGACCGGGGTCTCGCTGCCGTCCGCGCGGACCCGCTGCAGGACCTGGAGGCCGTCGATGTCGGGGAGCATCACGTCGAGCACGATCACGTCGGGCCGGAACTCGCGGGTGATCGTGATCGCGGCGCGGCCCTCGGCGGCGGTGCGCACCTCCCAGCCCTCGTAGCGCAGAGCCATCTGGAGCAGGTCGGTGAGGGTGCTCTCGTCGTCGACGACGAGGACGCGGATCGGCGTCCCGTCGGCCCGCTTCAGGCGGGTGCGCTGCGCGGGGGCGAGGTGCTTCGAGGGGGCCGGGGTGCTCATGACTCCAGTATCGGGAGTTCCCTATGGATCGGCTATGACCGGCCGATGCCGTCGCTGTGCGCTCCCGATGCGTCCTCCGCGGGATCGGCGTCGAGCTCCTCCGGAGCGATCGCCGCGGTGCGCGCGTAGCCGCGGACCCGCCGGTCGATGAAGGTCGCCGCCCAGAGCAGGACGCCGATCACGAGCAGCACCCCCGCGATGCCGTACTGGGCGGTGTCGCGTCCCGAGGTGATCGGCAGCACCAGGTAGACGCAGGCGATCGTGCCCAGCACCGGCAGCACGGTGGGGGTCCGGAAGTGACGGTGCTCGACCGGCTGCCGCCGCAGCACCAGCACGGAGACGTTGACGACGGCGAAGACCGCCAGCAGGAGGAGGGACGTGGTCCCGCCCAGCAGCACCGCGATGGGGTCGGAGGGGTCGCGAGACACGTAGGCGGTGAGGAGCAGGGCGATCACCGTCGTGAAGAGGATCGCCGCCCACGGCGTGCGCCGTCCGCGCAGCACGTTCTGCAGGAACGGCGGCAGCACGCCCTGTCGGCTCATCCCGTAGAGCAGGCGGCTGGCCATCATCATGTTGATCAGCGCGCTGTTGGCCACGGCGAAGAGCGAGATGAAGGGCAGGAGCGTCGAGATCGGGAAGTCGGGCGCCGCGGCCTCGACGACCGTGACGAGCGGAGTGTCGTTGCCGGCCAGCTCCCCCACGGGGACGATCGCGACGGCGAGCGTGGACACGAGCACGTAGACCACGGCGGTGATGCCGAGACCCGTGAGCATCACGCGCGGGAAGATGCGGCTGGGCTCCTTCGTCTCCTCCGCCATGTTCACGGAGTCCTCGAAGCCGACCATCGCGAAGAACGCCAGCGAGGTCGCGGTGCTCACCGCGAGCAGCAGCGACTTGTCCTCCGGCGCCTCGAACGCGACCACCCGCGAGAAGTCGGCCTGCCCGCCGAACACCGCGAAGAAGCACACGAAGATCACCAGCAGCAGGCCCGAGAGCTCGATCAGGGTGAGCACCACGTTCAGCCCGACGCTCTCGGCGACACCGCGCAGGTTCACCAGGGCGATGCAGACCATGAACACCAGCGCGATGCTCAGCCGCGTCCCCGCGCCGTCCCCGAGCCCGAAGCCGATCGCGAAGTTGCTCGCGAAGGCGCCCGAGGCGGCGGAGGCCGAGGTGATCCCGCTCGCCATCACGGTGAAGCAGACGAGGAACGTGACGAAGTGGATCCCGAACGCCTTGTGCGCGTAGAGCGCGGCGCCCGCCGCCTGCGGGTACTTCGTCACCAGCTCCAGGTAGGAGCAGGCGGTGAGCGTGGCGACGACGAACGCGATCACGAAGGGGAGCCACGCGGCCCCGCCCACCTCGGCCGCGACCTGCCCGGTGAGGGCGTAGATCCCGGTCCCGAGGATGTCGCCGACCACGAACAGCAGCAGCAGCTTGGGGCCGAGCACCCGCTTGAGCTCGGGCGGGGCGGACGTCTCTCTCGTGGCGGTCATCGTCGGCCCCTCCCGTTGCGGATGAGCGCGAGCCTACGACCGCGGGCACCGCCCCGGGAAGAGCGGGCGCCCGGGGAGCAGGAGCCGACGACACCCACCACTCCGCCGTCGCGCCGTGCGCAGCGCAGCCTCCACCTCGCCGGCGGGAGGCTGCGCGAGGCCGGCTGACCGGATGCTGCCACGGCCGGAGCCTGTCCGGACGTCCCGTGGGCGCCCGACCCTCCGCCCCGCGCGGAGCCGGGGGTCCGCCGCATGTCCGGATGCTGCCGTGCCCGGATGCTGATCTGGTGCCGCCGACGGGCCTCCGCGAGGCTCTGAGGACCACGACGAGAGGACGCACCATGACCGCCACTGCACCCGCCGCCACCCCGCACCTCGGCCCCGTCGCCGCCGGAGGCGCCCTCGCCTGGGCCGCGCTGGCCGCGCTGCTCCTGCTCGGGGAGCCGCACCCCGCGGCTGTCCTCGTGCTCGTGCTCGCGGCCGCCGCCGCGACCTCGCTGAGCGTCGTCGCCGTCGCCCGCCGGCAGCCCCCCGCCCGCCGCACCGGCGTCGTGATCGGTCTCCTCGCCCCCCTCCTCGCGAACGCCGGTCTCACTCCGCTCGCCGCGCTGGTCGGCCCGGCCGTGTTCGGAGCGGTGGCGCTGGTCCTCGCCGGTGAGCTCGCCGTCGTCGCGGTTCTCGCGCGGCGGCGCTGAGTGCGCGCCTCCTACACTCGGGAGGGTCGGGAGAACGGGGGGCCGCCGGTGCTGAGCGAGAACGCGATCGCGCTGTACCTGCACGCGTCCGTGCGCGGAGACTGGTCGCTCGAGAGCGCGTCGGACGAGCTCGGCGTCACCGTCGACGGCCTCCGCGAGGCGCGCGACGAGCTGATCGGGCTCCGGCTGCTCGCTCCGCTGCACGCGGGGGCGGAGTCGCTCGCCACGGCCGCGCCGGACATCGCCCTGGCCGAGCTGATCGCCGACGACGAGCGGCGCCTCCTCGAGCTGCAGACCGGGATCACCCGCCGCCGCAGCGAGCTGATGGCCCTCGTCCCCGCCTACCGGAGCGCCCGCAGCGCCCTCGCCGCCGCGGAGCAGGTGGAGGTGATCGAGGACCCGGCGACCGTCCTCCGGCTGCTCCTCGACCTGCAGCGCGGAGCCTCGGAGGAGGTGCTGATCGCCGCTCCCGGCACCAGCAGCGTGGAGCGGCACGAGGCGAGCGACGCCGTCGACCGCGAGCTGCTCGGGCGCGGCATCGCGAGGCGGACGCTGTACCACGACCGCCGCCGCGACAACGCGGCTCTCCGGCGCTCGGTCGCGGAGCTCGAGCCGCTGGGCGCGCGGTTCCGGACCCTCCCGACGCTGCCCTTCCGGCTGGTGGTCTTCGACCGCTCCCTCGCGATCGTCGCCCGCTCCCGCGACGAGGACGACCGCGCCGCCCTGGTCGTCCGCTCCCCCGAGCTCGCGGCGACCCTGGCGCGCGTGTTCGACGCGGCGTGGGAGTTCGCAGCGCCCCTGCACGCGGCAGGTGCCGAGGAGGAGCCCTCCCTCTCCGCGGTGCAGCGGTCGATCCTGCAGGGCCTCGCCGCCGGGCTCACCGACGAGGCGCTCGCGGCACGGCTGGACCTCAGCGTGCGCACCTGCCGTCGGCACATCGCCGGTCTCTTCGAGCTGCTCGGCGCCGAGAGCCGCTTCCAGGCGGGCGTGCTCGCGGCCCGGCGGGGCTGGCTGCCGGTCCGACCGCGCTGAAGCCGGCCGTCGGCGAGCTCAGCGCCGCGGAGCCGCAGTGTCGGAACGGGGTGTCCGCTAGCGGACACGTCCTCTTCCGGCTCTTGTCCCGGCACTCTCCCAGGTCGAACATGGGGACCGCCGCCGACATCCCCGATGACGGGCGGCCTCCGCACCGCGACCCCGTACCCGACGGGACCGCGGCCCCGACGCCCGCGCCGTACCCGACGGACCGCGGCGCATCAGCGACCTGAGCCGAACGCGCGCACAGGCGCTCCTCCGGCGCGCCGTCCGGCACCCCCGACCGACGACGCTCCGGGCCCCCGCTTCCACCTACCCGAAGAGCTCACCCGTGAACCCCAGCACCCCCGCCCGCCCTGGTCCTCCCGCTCCACCCGAGATCCGCCCGCTCCTGACGCGCCAGCAACGCGTCGCCAGCCCCCGTGCCGTCACCAGCCGCGCCAAGCAGCAGTCGCCCTCGCTCATCATGATCGTGCTCCTCTCCGGCGCCGGCGCTCTGCTCTACGGCGCCTTCCTGCTCAACCCGCGCAACATCGGCGACCCCCTCCCGTTCGCCATCGTCATCATCTGCGAGCTGTACCTGATCGGCCAGGCCGCGCTCACGATGTGGACCGCCCTGTCGAGCACCTACGACCCGCGCGACTCCGCCTTCCACTCCGCTCGAGCGACGCTCTACGGGAGCCCGGTCGACGGCATCCCGATCGGCGAGGACCTCTACCTCGGCCGCCGCCGCATCACCGTCGACGTCTTCATCACGACCTACAGGGAGGACCCCGCGATCATCGAGGAGACGGCCCGTGCGGCCCGCGACATGCGCGGCACCCACGTGACGTGGCTCCTCGACGACGGGGACGACCCGCAGGTCGCCGCGATCGCCGAGCGCCTGGGCGTCCGCTACGTGGTGCGCGAGGACCGCGCGGGTGCCAAGGCCGGCAACGTGAACCACGCGCTCCGTCTGACCGACTCGGACTTCGCCGTGATGATCGACGCCGACTTCGTGACCGTGCCGGAGTTCCTGGAGGAGACTCTCCCCTTCTTCGCCCACGACGACGTCGCCTTCGTGCAGGCCCCGCAGGTCTACGGGAACGCGCACAACTTCATCTCGCGCGGCTCCGCCTACATGCAGATCGTCTTCTACGCCCTCACCCAGCCGGGCAAGAACAAGTACAACTCCGCCTTCTGCGTGGGCACCAACGCCGTCTTCCGCCGCAAGGCCCTCGACGACATCGGCGGGATGTACGAGGGCTCGCAGTCCGAGGACATCTGGACGTCGATCTTCGTGCACGAGCGCGGCTGGCGCTCGATCTTCGTGCCGATGACCCTCGCGGTCGGGCGCACGCCCGAGACGATCGAGGCCTTCGTCCGCCAGCAGGTCCGCTGGGCCGTCGGCGGGTTCGAGATCCTGCTCAAGCACAACCCGTTCTCGCCGAAGCGCCGGCTCACGACCGACCAGCGCGTGCAGTACTTCATGACCGTCACGTTCTACTTCACCGGGATCGTGCCGCTGGGCCTGATCGTGCTGCCCCCGCTGCAGATCTACCTGAACATCACGCCGGTCAGCCTGGAGGTGCCGCTCGTCGAGTGGATCCTCTTCTACTGCGGGTTCTACGTGCTGCAGATCGGGCTCGCGCTGTTCATCATCGGCTCGTTCCGGTGGGAGACGCTGCTGCTGTCGACCGTCACCTTCCCGATGTACACGAAGGCGTTCTTCCTCGCTCTCGCGGGCCGGAAGCCGGCCTGGACCTCGACGGGCGCGACCGGGCAGGCCGCCTCGCCCTTCAACTTCATCAAGGTGCAGATGGTCTTCCTGGTGTTCCTGGCCGCGACCTCCGTCGTCGGCTTCCTCAAGGCGGAGTGGACCGCGGAGTACTCGGTGGCGCTCGCCTGGAACGTCCTGAACACCCTCACGCTCGGAGCGTTCGCGGTGATCGCGGCGCGCGAGCACGTCCTCCTGAAGCGCGCCGCCCGGGCCGAGGTGGTCGCTCCGAGCGGCCCCGCCGCTGCGGGACGCCACGGACTCGCCGTGGGTGCGGCATGACCGCGCTGCGCTGGCTCGGCTTCCTCGCCTCGTGCGCCCTCGCGCTCGGCGTCGCCGCCGCCGGCCTGGTCTACGCGAACAACTCCTCGCTCACCGTGCGGGCGGCGAGCGCTCAGCTCGTCACCGACGAGTACTCGCTGGGGACGCCCTACGCGGGCACGATCCAGGACCTCACGATCTCCCGCGGCGACGCGGTGGAGAAGGGCGACGTGCTCTTCAGCCTGCAGAGCACCGTCCTCGAGTCCGACATGCAGACGAAGACGTTCACCAGCGCCGATGTCGGCTACCGGATCGAGGAGGGCGGCCTGATGGTCTTCACGGCGGCGCTGGACGGCGTGGTCACATCGGTCGACGCCGAGATCGGCTCCTTCGTCGAGGAGGACCAGATGATCGCGGTCGTCGCGATCTCGGACTCGATCCACCTCGAGAGCGAGTTCGTGCTCGGCGCCCGGGACTACTCGCGGGTCCCTATCGGCGGCACCGTCGCCGTGGCGATGCCGGACGGGACGACCGTCGACGCCGAGATCTACGACGTCGAGGTGGAGCGGTTCCACGAGGGGCGGGCGACGACCGTCATCCGCGCGCGCACCGACGAGATCACGACGCAGGACTACACCGTGGTCGGAGCTCCCGTCGCGGCGGAGGTGCGGCTCCGCGACGACGGCGACGGCTTCGGCGGCTGGCTGGTCGCCCAGCTCGGCAGGCTCTTCACGCCGGGCGGATTCGCGCGGTGAGGCGCGGGGCGGGGGCGGCCCTCGCTCTCGCCCTCGCGATCGCAGGCCTCACCGGATGCACGTCCGACGGCTCCGCGTCCGACTGGGCCGTGGCAGCGTCCGTGCACGCGCGGGAGCTGCCGCAGGTCCCCGGCCCCTACGCGGGGACGGCGCGGCTTGCCGAAGGGGTGCGGCCGCCGACGAACTCGTGGGTGTCCGGACCGGTGTTCGGGGAGGATCTCCCGCTCTACTCAGGGATCCTCACCGTCACGCCGCGCGCCGACGGCTTCACCGTGGGCCTCCCGATCGTGGAGGCGGCTCCGCGGACCGTCTACGCCCTCGCCCGGGACGATCTCACCGTGACGGTCCCCTCGAGCGCGGTGGCGCTCTCCGCGTTCGACGACCTCGTCGCGCACTGGAGCCTCGCGGGTGCCGGTGAGCTCGTCGCAGCCGAGGGCTGGCCCTACGCCTCCTACCGGACCGAGAGCGCCCAGACTGTGCTGATCGGAGGCGCCACCGCTCCCGAGCGCGCGGCCGGCGGCCTGCTCCTGGTCACCGCGGGCGGACAGCGGTACGGGCTGGTGGCGCCCGCCGCCGCCCTCGATACGTTCCCCCGGATGACGCTGGACGGCACGCTGCTCCTCTTCGCGGTGCCTCCGGGAGCGAGCAGGGCGCGGATCGACGAGCTTCGGCGTCGTGCAGTGCCCCTCGAGGGCGCGAGCGTCTCCCACGACGTCACGGCGAGCACCACCACCACGACCTACGCGCTGCGGACCGAGGGCGGCGCCGAGACGTTCTTCGGCCTCGGGGCCGAGGGGGCGATCGGCTACGACACGCTCTACGGCCGGGTGGGGCTCCGTGCGGGAACGTCGTTCTCCCGCGCCGCCCCCACTATCGTCGAGTCGGGGGCGCTCGATCTCGGCTCCCTCACGGCCGAGGAGAAGACGACGCTCCGGACGCAGGTGCCACTCGACGCCGCGGCCACCCGCTTCGCCGCGCCCGACACCTACGGAGCCGGCAAGGAGCTCTACCGCGCCGCTGCTCTGCACCGTCTCGCCGTCGACCTCGGCCTGGAGGAGGTGGCGGCCGACCTGCACGACCGGATCGCCGCCGAGCTCGACCAGTGGCTCGACCCGCGCGGCTGCGCACCGGGTGCCGTGAAGTGCGTCGTCTACGACCCCGTGCTCGGAGGCGTCGTCGGCTCCGCGCCGTCGTTCGGGTCCGACGCGTTCAACGACCACCACTTCCACTACGGCTACCTGCTCTCCGCCGTCGGGATGCTGGCCGCCGAGGACCCGTCCCTCCTCGAGCGGTACCGGACCGTCGCGGACCTGCTCGCCCTGGATCTCGCCTCTCCCGTCGACACCGCCGAGTTCCCGCGGCTGCGCGTGTTCGACGTGTACCGCGGCCACTCCTGGGCCTCGGGGCTCGCGCCGGCCCGGGACGGCAACGACCAGGAGTCGGTGTCCGAGGCGGTCAACGCCTGGAACGGCCTCGCCCTCTGGGCCGCCGCCTCCGGGAACGCGCCGCTGCTCGAGGAGGCGCGCTGGCTGCTCTCCCTCGAGACGCAGGCGGCCGCAGACCTCTGGCTGAGCCCGGAGACGCCGGTCGGCTTCGAAGCGCCGTTCGTCGCGATCAACTGGGGCGGCAAGCGCGACTACGCCACCTTCTTCGACGCGACACCCTCGGCGCTGCTGGGGATCGAGCTGATCCCGATGCCGCCGTCGACCGCGTTCCTCCCCGACCCCTCGCGGGTCGACGAGCTCGTGGCCGGAGCCCCAGGCGCGCCGCTCGCCGACTACGTGCTGATGCTGCAGGCGACCAGCGACCCGGCCGCGGCTCTCGCGCGGGCGGAGCGCCTGCCGGACTCCTCGATCGACAGCGCCGACTCGCGCAGCTACCTGGTGGCGTGGATCCTCACCCGCTGATCCCGCACAGCCCGCTCAGCCCGCGTGCGCTCCGAGGAACGCGAGCGCCCGCGGCCAGGCGTCGGTCGCCGCCTCGGCCTGGTAGGTCTGCTCGTTCGCGTCGTTGAAGAAGGCGTGGCCCGCTCCCGGGTAGACGACGACCTCGACGTCCTTGCCCTCGGTCGCCTCGCGGATGCGCGGCACCTGCTCGACGAGGGGAGCGTCCTGATCGCCCAGGAACGCCAGCACCGGCACCTGCAGCGCGCCGAGCTCCTCGGCGGACGCGGTGACGTGCCCGTAGAACGGCACGGCCGCCGCCAGCCGCGGCTCGGCCAGCGCGAGCGCCCACGAGAAGGTGCCGCCGTAGCAGAACCCGGTGACGGAGACGCTGGTCGCGCCCTCCTGGCGCAGGAGCCGCTCGACGAGGGCGCGGAGGATCGCGACGGTGCGCGTCGCGTGCTCCGGAGTGAAGACGGGGGCGAAGAAGGTGCGCAGCTCGACCTGGCGCGGCAGGCGCCGCACCGGGTGGTCGTAGTCGGCGCGCTGCTCCTCGTCGAGCTGCTCGAGCAGGCCGCTGTCGGCCAGGAGCTCGGGGGCGACGACGCTGTAGCCCTCGGCCGCGTAGCGGTCGGCGACCGAGCGGATGTGCCCGTCGACCCCCCAGACCTCGTGGATCAGGATCAGCGCGCGGCCGCCCTCACCGCTGCGGTACACCGGTACGTCGTGCTCGGCCAGGGTCCAGGTCTCATCGCTCGTGGGCATGCTCGCACCCTAGCCCCGGACCCCGGGAGCACGCGTCGTCAGAAGTCGTACTCGCAGTTGCGGAGGTTCGCCACGTCCTCGGTGAGCGTCGGCTCCCCGCCGAGCAGGAACGCGTAGTTCTTCGAGTTGGAGGCCAGGAAGCGCAGCGTCGAGTCGTGCACGCAGTCGCGCTCGGTCAGCAGCACGGACGAGCCCAGGGCCGCCGCCGTCGTCGCTCCCGAGAGGGCGTCGGCGAAGGAGGACCCCGCGGCGAGGAAGACGCTGTCCTGCAGCAGCGACTGGGGGTAGGCGCTGTTCAGCTCGACGCTGGTCTCGTAGCGGTCGCGGCCGGCGATCCTCGAGACCGAGGGGGCGAGGCCGCGACGCGCGAAGTCCGCCACGTACGCGTCCCGGATCGAGGGGTCGCCGCCGAGGAACTCCACGTGCTCCGGCGCCAGGGCGCGCACCGCGGTCGCGGTCGCGGAGTCGGCGCCCGAGGTCGCACCGTCGACCAGCAGCACGGGCTGCGCACGCCAGCCGGCGATCGGCGCGGCCGACAGGGCGTCGGGGAAGTTCGTGCCGGTCGCGACGAACATGTTCGAGTAGGGGCCGGCGCCGAAGGCGTCCGCGACGATCCGGCGGGAGGTGTCGTAGCGGTCCGTCCCGCCGATCCGCTCGGTGCCGCCGACGATCGAGCGGATCGCGGAGAGGACCCCGGGGCTCACGCTCAGCTCGCTGCCGACGACCACGACCCGCTCCGGGCGGAGGCGGCGGATCTCGTCGGAGACGACCCGAGGCAGGCGGTCGGGATCGGTGAGCAGGAGCGCGCCTCCGAGGGCGGCGGCGGCCGGGCCGGCGCTCAGCGCATCCGGCCAGTTCGCCCCGCTGGCCACGTAGAGCACCGGGATGCCCGGGGAGAAGTAGCCCGTCGCCTCCACCGAGGTCGCGTAGCGGTCCGATCCGGCGAGGCGGCCGGTGTACTGCTGGTAGTCGCTGCTCAGCGAGAGGTCGATCCCGGCGGCCGATCCGCCCACCGGGACGCGCACGTCGCCCGCGTCGCCCGAGCGGAGGACGTGGTCCCAGTAGCTGTCGTCGATCACGTCGTCGCGGCTCGACGCCCGGACGAGGTAGTCGCCGGGGACGACCTGCTGGAACGAGTACGGGTTGTCGCCGCCCGTGATCAGGTCGAGCTCGCCGGTGCGGAAGTAGCCGTCGGTTCCCGGGTCGCGGTACCAGATGTCGACGCGCTGGTCGCCCGCGACGCCGCTCAGGCGTCCCTCGAGCGACCCCAGCCGTGCGGTGCGCAGCTGCACGCCGGCCGCCGGGGCCTGAAGCGGCTCGGCGCTGCGGGCGACGGCGCTGCCGCCGGACCAGAGGTCGGCGTACAGGTCGGCGTTGTCCTTGATCAGCAGGTAGTAGGTCTGCCCGGCGGTGAGCCCGTCGATGCTGAAGGTGAGGTCGCCGGCGACGGAGTGGTTCCCGAGGAGCCCCGCCTCGCTCGACCAGACCTCGACGTTCAGGAGGGCGCCGCGGGGAGTGGTGGTCGCGATCGAGCCGTCGGCCTCCTCGACCACGACACGGCCGCTGATCGACGCCGCAGCGCTCGCACGGGCGGCGCTCGGCGCCTCGTCCGGCACGGCGGGCAGGGGGGACTCGGCGCTGGGCTGCCAGAGAGGCTGCCCCTCGGGGAGCACGATCGAGCGGGGCGCGTCGGAGGCGGCGCCGAATGCGGCGACGGGGGCGGCCGACGGCGCGGCCGCCGATGCGGCGGAGGCGAGCGGGCTGGAGGTGATCGCCAGGGCGGCGACGAGGACCGCGGAGGCGGCGGACCTCAGAACGAGCGGGGACACGGCGGAGTGCCTGCTTCCAGGAGGAGGTCGCCCTGCGGCCGACCCGGCGGAGGGGATCGCGCTCATGCTAGCGGCGGCCCGCGCCCCGTCGTCCTCCCCGATCAGGGGTCAGGAGACAGGCGGCGCGACGAGGATGTCGTCCCACTCCAGAGCACGCTCGAACAGGAAGCCGTGCCGCTCGTAGAGGCGGCGGGCGTCGCTGCGCTTCAGCACGTCGAGCCGGAAGGGCAGACCCGGCCGCGCCTCCTCCGCCATCACCCGACGCAGGACGGCGCCGCCGACTCCGCGTCCCTGTGCGTGCGGCGCCAGGTAGAAGTGCTCGATCCAGACCGCGTCCGGCTCGACCCGCGCGGCGATGCTCCCGGCGAAGGCGCCGTCGAGCTCGATCACCCGGGTGAGCTCGGGCCGGTAGCCGTCGAGGAAGCGGTGCCGCACGCGGTGCTCGTCGTAGCGGTCGAGCGTCTCGAGCGACGGGCGCATGACGACCGCGCGCAGCTCGGCGATCGCTGCGGCGTCCTCCGCGGTGGCGGGGCGGAGCGACCAGCCGGCGTCGTCGGCCACGGTCAGCGGCCGCGGGGCTTGCGGGTGCGCCGCACCGCCGGCGCGGACGCCTTGGCGCGGGCCGGCTTCTTCTTGCCGCCGCCGGCCCTCTCCGCCTTCTCGCGCGCCTCCCGCGCCTTCGCCTTGGCGGCCTTCGCCCGCGACTCGACCTTCGGCGTCGCGGCGGTTCCGCGCGTGGTGTTCGCGCTGCGGCCGCGGACGACTCCGATGAAGTCCTCGACGTCGTCGCCCTTGTCGTCCGTCACCCAGGCGAGGCGGACGGAGGAGGGAGCGACGCCGGTCACCGGCACCGCGGTGACGTCCTTGCGGCTGTGCACGCGCGCCACCGACTGCGGCACGATCAGCACGCCCACTCCGGCCGCGACCTGCTCGACCGCGTCGTCGAGGCCGGCCATGCGCGGCAGCGGGCGCCGCGAGCCGTCCGCGAGCTCCTCGGCGACCGCGGCCCACTCCGGCACGTCCTCCGGATCCTGGAGGAGATGCTCGCCGGCGAGCTCGGCGACGTCGAGCTCCTCCGCGGCGGCCAGGACGTGCTCGCGGCCGACGACGGCGACGGGCTGCTCGTCGTAGAGGTGGATGGAGCTGAGGGCGGAGGAGGAGACGTCGCCGCGGACGAACGACAGCTGCGCGCGGCCGTCGAGCAGCGCCTGCTCCTGATCGCGCTCGGCGACGACGGTGATGCGCAGCGGGAGATCGGAGCGGCGCTGGCCCCAGACGCGGGTCCACTTGGTGGGGGTGACGCCGGGCACGAGGGCGACGGCGAGCACGGGGCCGTCGGGGACGGCGTCCTCGGCGTCGGAGTCGGCGTCGTCGGAGTCGGCGTCGTCGACATCGCTGTCCCCGGCGTCGCTGTCCTCGGAGTCGAGGTCGTCGGAGTCGCCGTCCTCGGAGTCGCCGTCGGTGTCGTCCGACTCGGTTCCGGCTCCGGCGCCGACCGCGCCCGATCCGGCCGACGCGTCGACAGCCGCCGCGTCCGCCCCGCCCTCCGGACGCCCCTCCGCCTCGGGAGCGGCCTGCGGGTCGACGGTCTCGGGCTGCTCGCTCATCCCCTCAGGGTAGGTGGTCCGCGCCGCGCCGGTAGGGTTGCCGCATGGCCAAGGCGACACAGACGATGAAGGCTGCGACCGCGGCGAAGAAGCTGCAGGTCTACCTGCCCGCGACCCCGGAGGAGTTCCAGGAGTCGGCGATCACGCGCGAGCAGTACGACGAGCTCGCCGCGAACCCGCCCGCCTGGCTCGTGCAGCTGCGCGAGGAGGGGCCGCACCCCCGCTCCGTCATCGCCTCCCGGCTGAACGTCTCCATCTCGGGGCTCGCCCGCGGCGGCGTCACCGAGGCGCTGACCACTCCCGAGATCCAGGCCCTGCTCGACGAGGTCCCCGAGTGGCTGCGCGTCGAGCAGAACCGCTACGCGGAGGTCCGCCGCGAGCAGGCCCGCATCAAGTCCGAGCGCGCCGCCAAGGCCGCCGACTGACCCCACCCCCGCCTGCGGGACCCCTATCCGGCGCGCGCGACGTGCGCTGCGGGCCGGAGCGGGATCCCGCCGAGGAGAGCCGCGCGGCTACTGGTTCGAGAACGCGGCGTCGAACGACGCGGTCGGGGTCCTCCAGAGCAGCGAGCGGATGAAGCCGACGGCCTCCTTCGCGCCGTGGAGGCGGTCCATCCCGGCGTCCTCCCACTCGATGGAGATCGGGCCGGAGTAGCCGATCGACTCCAGCGCGCGGAACGCGTCCTCCCACGGGACGTCGCCGTGCCCCGTCGAGACGAAGTCCCAGCCGCGGCGCGGGTCGCCCCACGGCAGGTGCGAGCCGAGCACGCCGGCGCGGCCGTTCTTCGGGCGCAGGCGGGTGTCCTTGCAGTCGACGTGGTAGATCCGGTCCTTGAAGTCGACGATGAAGCCGACCGGGTCGATGTCCTGCCACATCATGTGCGACGGGTCCCAGTTGAAGCCGAAGGCCGGGCGGTGCCCGATCGCCTCGAGGGTGCGCACGCTCGACCAGTAGTCGTAGGCGATCTCGGACGGGTGCACCTCGTGCGCGTAGACCACGCCGTTCGCGTCGAACTCGTCGAGGATCGGGTTCCAGCGGGTCGCGAAGTCCTCGTACCCCTCGTCGATCACGGAGGCCGGCACCGGCGGGAACTGCGCCACGTAGGGCCAGATCTTCGAGCCGGTGAAGCCGACGACCACGTCCACGCCGAGCTTGCGGGCGACCCGCGCCGAGCGCTTCATGTCCTCGGCGGCGCGCTGACGCACCCCCTCCGCGTCGCCGTCGCCCCAGGTGTAGTCGCGCACGAGTGCCTTGTGGCGGAAGTCGATCGGGTCGTCGCAGACGGCCTGGCCGGTGAGGTGGTTCGAGATGGCGAAGACCTCGAGGCCGTAGCGGTCGAGGATCTCCAGGCGCGAGGCTGCGTAGGCGTCGTCCTCGTCCGCGCGCTTGAGGTCGAGATGGTCGCCCGAGGCCGCGATCTCGAGTCCGTCGTAGCCCCACTCGGCGGCGAGTCGGGCGACCTCCTCGAAGGGCAGATCGGCCCACTGGCCGGTGAACAGCGTCACGGGGTGGGTGTCGGGGTAGGTCTTCTCGTCGCTCATGCGGCGATCTCCGTCCGGTCGTCGGCGGCGGGCACGGTCACCCAGGCGCCTGTCTCGGCCGCGTCGAGCACGGCCTCGGTGATGCGCGCCGCGCGGAGGCCGTCGGCGAAGGTCGGCAGACCCTCCACGTCGGCGCCCGCCACGGCGGCGTAGGTGTCGCGGGCGAACGCCGTGAAGGCGTCCTGGTAGCCCATCGGATGACCGCTCGGCACGATCGAGAGCCGGGCCGCATCGGGCGCGAGGATCGAGGCGTCGCGCGGCACCAGCAGGGCGCTGTCGCGCCGGCCGACCCACAGCGTCTCGGGGAGCTCCTGCTCGAAGCGCAGCGACTCCTCCAGCCCGGACACCTCGAGCACCAGCTCGTTGCGGTGGCCCGCGGTGACCTGCGAGACGAGGAGCGTGCCGACGGCGCCGCCCTCGAGCCGGACGATCAGGCCGGCCACGTCCTCGGTGCTCACCGGGCGGCCGCCGCGCTCGGCGTGGACGGTGCTCGTGATCGCGGCGAGCGAGTCGATCCGGTCGCCGGTGACGAACTCCAGCAGGTCGACCAGGTGCGAGCCGATGTCGCCGAAGGCGCGCGAGCGGCCGCCGGCGGCCGGGTCGACGCGCCAGTTGTCGTCGGAGGCGCCCAGCAGCCAGTCCTGGAGGTAGCTCCCGCGGACGGTGACCAGGCGGCCGGTCTCGCCGGAGGCGACGCGGGCACGGGCCTCGCGCACCATCGGGTGGAAGCGGTAGGCGAACGGGACGGTCGCCACCACGCCGGCGGAGGACGCGGCCGCAGCGAGCGACTCCGCCTCCCGCAGCGTCGCGGCGAGCGGCTTCTCGCACACCACGTGCTTGCCCGCCTCGATCGCCGCGAGCGCGAGTGCGGCGTGCGTGGCGTTCGGGGTGCAGACGTGCACGAGGTCGATGCTCTCGTCCTCGATCAGGGCCCGGGCGTCCGGGTAGGCGCGCTCGACGCCGAGCTCGGCCGCCGCCCGCTCGCCCTTCTCCGGGGTGGAGGAGGCGACTCCGGCGAGCACCGCTCCGGCGCTGCGGGCCGCGCGGCTGTGCACGGCCGCCATGAAGCCGCCGCCGAGCACGCCGACGCGCAGGGGCGCGGGCATCAGGAGAGGGTCGCTTCGGTCGGGTCCCAGCTCTCGGGCAGTGCGGGGCGGGGCGTCACGGAGCTCGTGACGAGGACCTTCTCGCCGGTCTCGGCGGCCTCGAGGAGCGAGAGCATCACGTCGGTGACGTGGTACGCGAGGTCTCCGGAGGCGGCCTCGGGGCGGTCGGCCCGGATCGCACGGGCGAGCTCGAGCACGCCGGTGCCGCGGGAGGCGGTCGAGCCGGTCGCCGCGATGACCTCCGGCTCGGCGGACCCGCGGCGGTGCAGGGTGATCTCTCCGTCGTGCTGGTTCGGGTCGGGGAGGACGAGGGTGCCCTCGGAGCCGTTGATCTCGACGAAGCCGGTGCGCGGCAGGCTCGACTCGAAGCTCCACACGCCCTGGGCCGAGGCCCCGGACTCGAAGCGGAGCAGCCCGCCGATGTGCGTCGGGATGGTCACCGGGAACTCGGTGCCCTCCTTCGGGCCGGAGCCCACGACGCGGGTGGCGCGGGCCTGGGACGAGACGGCGGTGACGCTCTCGACGGGGCCGAGGTTCTGCACGAGCGTGGTGATGTAGTACGGGCCCATGTCCAGCAGCGGTCCGCCGCCCTCGGCGAAGAAGAACTCCGGGTTCGGGTGCCACGACTCGGGGCCGGGGCCCTGGAAGAGGGTGAGGGCGGAGAGCGGCGTGCCGATGGCTCCGCTCTCGATCACGCGCTGCGCCGTCTGGAGGCCCGCGCCCAGGAAGGTGTCGGGAGCGGTCGCGACGCGCAGCCCCTTGTCCTTCGCCAGCGCGAGCAGCTCGATCCCGCTGTCGCGGTCGAGCGAGAAGGGCTTCTCGGTCCACACGTGCTTGCCCGCCTCGACCGCGCGGCGCGCGACCTCGACGTGCGCGGCCGGGATCGTGAGGTTCACGACGATCTCGATGCCCTCGTGCGCGAGGAGCTCCTCGACGGTGCCGGAGGCGGGGACGCCGAAGGCCTCGGCCTGGGTCCTCGCCCGCTCGAGGTCGATGTCGGCGACGAAGAGCACCTCGAGGTCGGGGAAGACGGTGAGGTTGGTCAGGTACTGGGTGCTGATGTTGCCGGCGCCGATGACGCCGACGCCCACGCGGCCGGTGCCGCTCATGCGCCGAGCCCCGAGACGTAGCGGTGGGCCGACTCCAGGCCCTCGAAGATGTCGCCGGCGTAGGCGTCGAACTCCAGCACGGGCAGGGCCTGCGGAGCGGCGGCGAGAATCGCCGGGACGTCCATCGCGCCCTCGCCCGCGGGCAGCTGCTCCTGGGTGTCGGCCGAGATCGGGCCGTCCTTCACGTGCAGGAAGCGCACCTGGTCGCCGAGGCGTCCGAGCACCTCGACCGGGTCGTCGCCGCCGACGGCCGCCCAGTAGGTGTCGAGCTCGAGGACCATGCGCGGGTCGAGCAGGCCCGCGAGGTGCTCGAAGGCGCTGCGTCCGTCGACGCGGTTCTCGAACTCGAAGGCGTGGTTGTGGTAGCCGAGGACCAGGCCGCGGGCGGCGGCGGAGTCGACCAGCGCGTTCAGCTCGTCGGCGATGCGGGCGACGTCGTCCGCGGTGGTCCAGCGGGTCGGGTCGACGAAGGGGTCGATCACGGTCTCGACGCCGAGCGAGGCGGCCGTGTCGAGGATCTCGTCGACGGTGGCGTCGCCCTGCGGGCCGAGGAGGCGCGCGTGGGCGCTGGGAGCGCGCAGTCCGCTGGCCGGGAGCGCCGCGCGGTAGGCGTCGGCCAGGTCGACGAACCCGAAGAGCTCGACCGTGGTGAAGCCGATCGCCGCGAGGCGGTCGAGGGTGGCGGGCAGATCGGCCGCGAGCGGCTCGCGCACCGAGTACAGCTGGACAGAGAGGTCTGGGGGTGTGGCCACCGGTGGGGCTCCTGATCGCATCGGAAGGTGTGCCTCGAACCCTACGCGGACTTTTGCTCACGGACAAGCAAAACTAGCCCTGCGCGCCCGCCAAGTCGGGCACCCGCCGCACAGAAGCACGGGCGCTGTGGTTGACTCTGGCCATGTCCCCGCGCCGCCGCATCACCGTCAGCGCGGTCGGCGAGCTGCTGCTCCTGCTGGCCGACGGGGCGCCCCGGACGCGGGCCGACGTGGTCGCCGAGACGGGCCTGCCGCGTGCGGCCGTCTCCGCCCAGCTCGACGTCCTCACCGCCTCCGGCCTGGTCGCCCGGCAGGACGACGCCCCCTCCTCCGGCGGCCGTCCCGCCGCCCGCGTGGCCTTCGACCCCCGGGCGCGCAGCCTCCTCGCCGTCGACCTGGGCGCCGCGCACGCCGTCGTCGCCCTGACCGACCTCGACGGCACAGTCCTCGCCCGCCGCCGCGAGAGCATCGCCATCGCCGACGGCCCCCTCGCCGTCCTCGGCCACGCCCTCGACGTCGCCGCGGCCCTGCTCGGCCGGACTCCGGCGGCCGGCCCGCTCGCGGGAGTCGGCGTCGGCGTCCCCGGACCCGTCGAGCACGCGACGGGCCGCCCGGTGAAGCCGCCGATCATGCCCGGCTGGGACCGCTTCGACATCCCGGAGTTCGTCGGCCGCCGCCTCCCCGTGCCCGTCCTCGTCGACAACGACGTGAACCTGCTGGCGCTCGGCGAGCACGCCGACCACTACGCCGACGTCGACGACCTCCTCTACGTGAAGGTCTCCACCGGCATCGGAGCCGGGATCGTCAGCGGAGGGGCCCTGCAGCGCGGAGCCCTCGGAGCGGCGGGAGACCTGGGCCACGTGCAGGTCCCCGGCGACCGCGGCGAGGCCGACCTCGAGGCGATCGCGAGCGGCTCGGCGATCGCCCGCCGCCTGACCGAGTCCGGGATCGACGCCGCCAGCACCTCCGACGTCGTCACCCTGCTGACCGGCGGGGACCCCACCACCGTCGAGCTCACGCGCGCCGCGGGCCGCGACATCGGCGAGGTGCTCGCCACCTGCGTGAACCTCCTGAACCCGTCCGTCATCGTCGTCGGCGGCAGCATCGCCCAGGCCAGCCACGAGGTCCTCGCCGGGGTCCGCGAGGTCGTCTACCGCCGCTCCCTCCCCCTGGCGACCCGCGCGCTCGACATCGTGCAGGCCGCGGCCCAGGGCGGAGGCGTCCGCGGTGCCGCCCTGATGGTCCGGCGCCACCTCCTCTCCCCCGCGCACGTCGACGCCTTCCTCGACGCCTGAGCCGCCGGCGCGAGCCGTCCCGCCCCGGTGAGACGCCGCGGGTCGGCGTGCCGATTCGACCGGGCGCCGCAGGGGGCAGAGAATGAATCGGTGCCCGACCTGCAGCTCTCCTTCCCCTGGGAGACGCAGCCCGTCTTCACGGACGCCGAGCCCCCGCACCTCCGGAGGGTCGTCGCCGACTCCTCGGACCGCGTCGCCTGGCTCCGCGCCCGCTCGCGCGGCATCACGGCGACCGACGTCGCCCGCCTCTCCTCCCCCGCCGCGATCGGCAGGGCCGCGCTCGACAAGCTCTACGGCACCGGCTTCGGCGGCAACGCCTTCACCGACCACGGCCGCGCCCGCGAGCCCGAGATCGCCGCCTGGGTGCGGAGCGAGCACGCGATCGAGCCCAGCAGCACCCTCTTCCACGCGAGCCAGGAGCGGCGCCACCTCGCCACGCCCGACGGCATCGGCCTCCGCGAGGACGGCCGGCTCGAGCTCTGCGAGATCAAGACCACGACGAAGCCGTGGCGGAGCATCCCGCGCCACTACCTGCGGCAGGTCTTCTGGCAGCAGTACGTCCTCGGCGCCGAGCGCACGCTCGTCGTCTGGGAGCAGCACCGCGACTTCGTGCCGATCGAGGGCGAGCCGAACTCCCGCTGGGTCGACCGCGACGAGGACGAGATCCACATCCTCGTGCGGCTGGCGGGGATGCTGATGGCCGAGCTGCACGAGCGGACGCGCGCCCGGTGACGGTCCTCCTCCTGCACGGCCTGGGCGGCGACCGCTCCCAGCCGCTGGGGCTGCTGCGCTCCGCCCTCCCCGCCGGCAGCGAGGTCATCGCTCCGGACGTCCGCGCCCACGGCGCCTCCGAGCTGCTCGGCGCGCCCGGCGACTTCGCCCTCGAGGCGCTTGCCGACGAGGTGACGGAGGAGGTCGTGCGCGCCGGAGCCGCGCACAAGCCGCTCACGGTGCTCGGCATCTCGATGGGCGCGGCGATCGCCCTGCGCCTCGCGGTCAGACGCGTGCTGCCGATCGACCGCGCCGTCTTCGTGCGCCCCGCCTTCACCGCCGAGCCGCTGCCCGAGAACCTCACCGTGTTCCCCGTCATCGCGCAGCTGCTGCACGACCACGACGCGAAGCGCGGCGAGCGGATGTTCCGCGCCTCGGGCCTGTTCGCGCGCGCCGCCGAGGTGTCCCCCGCGTCGGCGGAGGCGCTGACGCTGCAGTTCCGCTCCCCGCGCGCGGCCGAGCGCGCCGTCCGGCTCGCCCAGATCCCGCGGAACGCCGCCTACCGCGACTCCGGAGAGCTGGGCGAGGTCATCGCGCGCACCCTGGTGATCGCGGCCGAGCGCGAC
Source organism: Rathayibacter sp. AY1C5 (assembly GCF_002931705.1). NCBI lineage: Bacteria > Bacillati > Actinomycetota > Actinomycetes > Micrococcales > Microbacteriaceae > Rathayibacter > Rathayibacter sp. AY1C5. Next base: position 31,043 of record NZ_PSWD01000019.1, on the reverse strand, counting down.
CCCGTGCACCCGGTCGAGGTCGCGGAGGCGTGGGCTAGGGCTCTTCCGGATGCGGACTGCGAGCGGGTGCCGTCGCGGGACGAGGGCTTCGCCGCTCAGCAGGACCGGATCCGCGGGCACGTCCGCGGCTGGCTCGCTCGGCGCTGAGGTCCTCGAGCGCGAGCACCAGGCCGACGAACGCGAGCCAGAGCACCGCGATCGCCGTCGCCACGAACTCGAGCGTCCCGCCGAGCCGCAGCCACACGCGCAGGAGCGACAGGATCCCACCCGTTCCGGCGACGACCGCCACCGAGATCCCGGCGGCGAGCGAGAGCCGCGCGACCGCAGGGCGCCCCCGCACGGTCGCCAGCTGGAGCATCGCGGCGCAGGCAGCCCCGAAGCCGAGCACGGCGGCCGAGGTGTGGATGAGGTCCTGCCAGCGGAAGGCCGGCCCGACCGGCAGCGGGCAGCCCGCCGTGCAGGTCACCTGCGAGGCGAGCGCGAAGCAGGCGGCCGCCAGGAGGATCGCGCCCGCCGGGCGGAGGGCGGGGAGCAGGCGGGCGCGCACCGGCCAGGCGCCCGCGGCGATCAGCGCGCCGCCGGCCGCCACGAGCAGAAGGGCGGCCTCGAAGGCGCCCGCCGTCGGCAGGTCCGGCGCGCCCATCTCGCTGACGTAGACCCAGCGGCTGGTGCCGATGCTGATCCGGGCGGCCAGGAGGATCACGAGCCCGGCCAGGACAAGGAGGGCACCGCCGACCAGCAGGGTACGTCGGCGTCGCATCCCCTCATCGTGCCAGACCGGGCGCCCGCGGCTCCGCGCGCCAATCTTCTCCCGAGGGTGACACCCCCGTAACAGCGCCGACTCATTGCCTCGATTGACTGGTCGCGGCGTCGGATGCGGGGATCGGGGGCGACGTCCTCGGCACGCTCCACCCGCACACCTCAGCGACAGGAAAGGCGACGATGCACACCAGCGCGCTCGGGCACGGCCTCGCGATCGGCGAGATCCCGGAGGAGGTCGTCCTCCCCGACACGATGACGGCGGCGGTGATCGACGCGCCGGGCGACGCCTCCGCCCTGCACCTGGCGACCGTGCCGACACCCTCCGCCATCAACGCCGAGTTCACCGTGAAGGTGGTCGCGGCCGGCGTGAACCCGCTCGACGCGAAGACGCGCGCGGGCCAGGGGGTCGCCTCGCAGATCGCCTCCTACCCTGCGGTCCTCGGCCACGACTTCTCGGGCGTCGTCGTCTCGAGCCCCTACCCGGCGCATCCGCTGCGGCCGGGCGACGAGGTCTACGGCTTCGTCATGGTGCCGCGCTACTCGGGCTCCTACGCGGAGTACGTCAGCGTGCCGAGCGTCTCCATCGCGCGGAAGCCGTCGACGCTCTCGCACGTCGAAGCGGCCGGCGTCCCGCTCGCGGCGCTCACCGCCTGGGGCATGGTCGTCGAGCTTGCCAAGGCGCACGAGGGTCAGCGGATCCTCATCCACGCCGGGTCGGGCGGAGTCGGCCACTTCGCGGTGCAGTTCGCCGCCTACTTCGGCGCCTCGGTGATCGCGACCGGCTCGACCCGCAACCTGCAGTGGCTGCACGAGCTCGGCTCCGCGCAGGTGATCGACCACACCGCCGAGCGCTTCGACGAGCTGCTGTCCGGCGTCGACGTGGTCATCGATCTGGTCGGCAACGTCCACGACGACACGGGCTCGCGCTCGCTGAGGGTCCTCCGCCCCGGGGGCCTGATCGTGAACGCGCCCACCGGGAGCTGGCCCGGGTTCTTCGAGGAGGCGGCCGCTGCGGGCGTGCGCGCCTCCACCTACCGCGTCGCTCCCGACGGGGCGACCCTCGGCGTGGTCTCGCGCCTTCTCGAGTCGGGCGACGTCCGCGTCTTCATCGACGGCATCTTCCCCCTCGCCCGCGCCTGCGAGGCGCACGAGCAGCTCGAGACGGGCCACACCCGCGGCAAGATCGTCCTCACCGTCTCCGAGGGCTGACCTCGGCGAGATGCTACTCGGATACGCCGCGCGGAGCGGGTCGCGTACTCGGGTGGCGTCTCGCGGGGAGGGTCAGGCGAGAGAGCGCTCGAGGACGAAGTCGTCCTCCCAGCGGTCGCCGACGAGGAAGCGCTTGCGGCCGACGACCGCGAAGCCGTGCTTGGAGTAGAACCGCTGAGCACGCGCGTTCTCCTCGTTGACGCCGAGCCAGACGCCCGCGGCACCGTGTGCCCGCGCCTCCTCGAGGGTCGCGGCCATCAGCGCGGCCGCCGCTCCGGAGCCGTGCCGGCCGGGCAGGAGGTAGAACTTGCTGAGCTCGACGGTCGGACGCAGCCGGATCGCCGCGACGACGTCGGCGTCGGCGGGCTCCCCGCGCACGAGCATCGCGTAGCCGGTCAGCGCGCCGGAGTCGTCGTCGACCAGGAGCGAGCGGAGCGGATCGGCGAGGTGGTCGCGGAAGCGCTCGACCGAGAGCACGGTGCGCACGAATTCGGCCTTCGCCTCCGCGGTGGTGTGCGACGGGCAGGCCAGCGGGAAGGTCGCGGCGGCCAGCTCGGCCAGGGCGGCGGCGTCGGCGGGGGACGCCCGGCGGACGGTCACGGGAGGCGCGGCGGAGCGGAGCGGCGGATCACCGGTCCAGTATGCCGGGACGACGAAGGAGGGGGCCCGCCGAAGCGGACCCCCTCCTCACGTCAGTGCGTGCTCGGCTCAGGCCAGGACGTTGACGTCCAGCGGGATGCCGGGGCCGAAGGTCGTCGAGACGGCGGCCTTCTGGATGTAGCGGCCCTTCGAGGAGGACGGCTTGAGGCGGAGGATCTCGTCGAGCGCGGTCTTGAAGTTCTCCTGGAGCTGCTCCTCGGTGAACGCGGCCTTGCCCACGACGAGGTGCACGTTGGCGTGCTTGTCGACGCGGAACTCGATCTTGCCGCCCTTGATCTCGGTCACGGCCTTCGCCACGTCCGGGGTCACGGTGCCGGTCTTCGGGTTGGGCATGAGGCCGCGGGGGCCGAGCACCTTTCCGAGACGGCCGACCTGGCCCATGAGCTCCGGGGTCGAGACGGCGGAGTCGAACGAGGTGTACCCGCCCGCGACCTTCTCGATGAGCTCGGCGCCGCCGACCTCGTCGGCACCGGCGGCCAGCGCGGCCTCGGCGGCCGGACCGGTCGCGAACACGATGACGCGGGCGGTCTTGCCCGTGCCGTGGGGCAGGATGACCGTGCCGCGGACCATCTGGTCGGCCTTGCGGGGGTCGACACCGAGCTTGAGGGCGACCTCGACGGTGCTGTTGAACTTGGCGGAACCGGTCTCGCGGGCGAGCGCGACGGCCTCGTCGGCCGTGTAGAACTTGCCCTCTTCGAGCTTGGCCGCGGCGGCCCGGTAGGCCTTCGACTTCTGTGCCATGTTGTTTCTCCTTGAAACGAGAATGTGGTTCTAGAGCCTGGCGGGCTCTCCCACGGGGGTGATGGAGTTCTGGTGGTGCCGCGATCGCGGCCGTGACTGCTGCTCGCGGGAGGCGGAGAGGTCCTGCGGAGGCGCTTCCGGCCCGGGCGTGCGGCCCGCTGAGGGGCCGCCGTCGGGTTCTCGAGGCTTCCGCGGTGGGTCCGCGCCGGTGGGCGCGTCGCTCCCGCCGTCGAGCAGCGCGTCGCGCTACTCGACCGTGATGCCCATCGAGCGGGCGGTGCCGGCGATGATCTTCGCGGCGGCGTCGATGTCGTTGGCGTTAAGGTCGACCTGCTTCGCCTCGGCGATCTCGCGGACCTGCGCCTGGGTGAGCTTCGCGACCTTCACGGTGTGCGGGGTCGAGGAGCCCTTGGCGACGCCGGCGGCCTTCTTGATGAGCTCCGCCGCGGGCGGGGTCTTCAGCACGAAGGTGAACGAGCGGTCCTCGTAGACGGTGATCTCGACGGGGATGACGTTGCCGCGCTGCGACTCGGTCTGCGCGTTGTACGCCTTGCAGAACTCCATGATGTTGACGCCGTGCTGACCGAGCGCCGGACCGATCGGGGGCGCGGGGTTGGCCGCGCCGGCCTTGATCTGGAGCTTGATCAGGCCAGTGACCTTCTTCTTGGGGGCCATTCTGATTCCTTTTCTCAGGGTTCGAGCGGTCGGGGGCTCCCGGCCGCTCTCCCGCGCATCCGACGGTGCCGGATCGCGGTGGAGGAGGGTCGTCCGGCGCGCACAGAGGCGGGCGCCGACACGAAAACCCGTACGAGCTTACACGAGCGGGGCCACCCCCGACAGGGCGGAGGAGGGGCCGACGCCCGGGGGCGCGTGGGGCGGTGCCGGAGGGGGCGCCGCCCGGAACGGCGAACGCCCCCTTCGACGTGCGGAGGGGGCGTTCACGCGGCGCGGAGGCGATGCGTCAGAGCTTGGTGACCTGGTCGAACGACAGCTCGACCGGGGTCTCGCGCTCGAAGAGCGAGACGAGCACGGTGAGCTTGCCGCTCTCGGGCTTGATCTCGCTGATCGAGCCGGGAAGACCCGCGAACGAGCCCTCCTTGATGGTGATGGTCTCGCCGATCTCGAAGTCGACCTCGGCGGGCAGCACGCGCTGGGCCTGCTTCTGGCCCTTGGCACCGGAGGTCTTCAAGGGGGCGACATCCTTGATCTCGACGAGGCTCTTCAGCATCGTGAAGGCCTCCTCGAAGCGCAGCGGGGTCGGGTTGTGGGCGTTGCCCACGAAGCCGGTGACGCCCGGGGTGTGGCGGACGACCGACCACGAGTCCTCGTTGAGGTCCATGCGCACCAGCACGTAGCCGGGGATGCGCACCCGGGTGACCATCTTGCGCTGGCCGTTCTTGATCTCGACCACGTCCTCCATCGGGACCTGGACCTCGAAGATGTAGTCCTCGGCCTCGAGCGAGACCTTGCGGTTCTCGATGTTCGACTTCACGCGCTTCTCGAAGCCGGCGTAGGAGTGGATGACGTACCACTTGCCCGGCTTGCCGCGCAGCTCGGTGCGGAAGGCCTCGTACGGGTCGATGTCGGCGAGGTCCTCACCGGCGGACTCGGCGTCCTCGGCGGCGACCTCGGCCTCGTCCTCGACGGCCTCGAGGGCCGCTTCGGCCTCCTCGACGGTGTCGATGTGCGCGGCCTCGTCGACCGCGGAGTCGGCCTCGGGGTCGTCGACGGAGCCGATGGCGTCCAGCGCTGCCTCGAGGTCGGAGGCGAGGTCGTCCTCGGACTCGTTCTCGTCGATGATGCTCAGCGCACCCTGCTCGGCGGGCTCGACGGCGTCCTCAGCCTGCGACTGGACGTCGCCCTCCTGCTCCTCCTCGACCTCCGACGACTGCTCGGCAGCCGTCGCCCAGTCGACGTCGTCGCGGTTTCTGTCAGACACTCGTCACAACTCTCTCTCGATCGATCGGTCGCGCCCCTCGGGGCGCGTCCCGCTGTCGCCGGCACCCTCCGCTCGCGCGGCCCGGATGCTCTCGGGTCAGGCGGCGGGTGTGCCGAACACGTACGTCACGGCCAGGGCGAAGACCCAGTCGAGGAAGGACACCAGCGCCATCATGATGACGACGAAGATCAGCACGACCACGACGTAGTTGCCCAGCTCCTTGCGGGTGGGCGTCACGACCTTCTTCAGCTCGGCGATGACCTGCCGGATGAAGAGGGCGATACGCGCGAACGGGTTGCGCCGCGCGGCTCGCTGCTGATTGGCGATCGCGACGACGTCCTCGCTCGGCTCGTCGACTGCTTTCCCGGCCACCTGCACGCACCTTTCCCGCACCGGAACCTCCGGTGTGGCCGACCGCCCGTCATGGGCGGCCCTGGACCGATGACCGCAGCGTCGCGGGGACCGCGTGCGACGGACATCGATGTGCAGGGCGGACAGGGCTCGAACCTGCAACCTGCGGTTTTGGAGACCGCTGCTCTACCAATTGAGCCACCGCCCTATGGATGCCGTTGCGAGCATCCGAGGAGGAGACCGACCCGCCGCCCCACCGCCGCGACCCTCGCGGGCGCTGCGGATGAGGGCAGAGATCGACTACCTCGGACGAGTGTACGTGGACCCGAAGGGCGTGTCCAGCCGAGCGGCGGGGGGCCTCGGAGCCCCGTGTGCGCGCAGGATACGCTGGCCGTCGTGTCCTCCACCACGCGCATCTCCGCCCGCATCGCCGCCATCGCCGAGTCCGCCACTCTGAAGGTCGACGCCAAGGCGAAGGCCCTCCAGGCCCAGGGCCGCCCGGTCGTCTCCTACGCCGCCGGCGAGCCCGACTTCCTCACTCCCGAGCACATCGTCGAGGCCGCCTCGGCCGCCGTGCTCGACCCGGGGAACTACCGCTACACCCCCGCGGCGGGCCTCCCCGACCTCCGCGCTGCCATAGCTGAGAAGACGGCGCGCGACTCCGGATGGGCCGTCGACCCCTCGCAGGTCGTGGTCACCAACGGCGGCAAGCAGGCCGTCTACCAGGCCTTCCAGACCCTCCTCGACGACGGCGACGAGGTGCTGGTGCCGACCCCGTACTGGACCACCTACCCCGAGGCGATCAAGCTCGCCGGCGGCGTTCAGGTGGACGTGTTCGCGGGCGCCGACCAGGGCTACCTGGTCACGGTCGAGCAGCTGGAGGCCGCGCGCACCGAGCGCACCAAGGTGCTCCTGTTCGTCTCCCCCTCCAACCCCACCGGCGCCGTCTACTCGGCCGAGCAGACCCGCGAGATCGGCGAGTGGGCCGAGGAGCACGGCCTCTGGATCATCGCCGACGAGATCTACCAGAACCTCGTCTACTCCACCGGCGACCAGGACGACGCGAGCCCGCTCGAGCACGCGACCTCGATCGTCGAGGCGGTGCCGGCCCTGCGCGACCGGACGATCCTCGTCAACGGCGTCGCGAAGACCTACGCGATGACCGGCTGGCGCGTCGGATGGATGGTCGGCCCGGCCGACGCGATCAAGGGCGCCTCGAACCTGCAGTCGCACCTCTCGAGCAACGTCTCGAACATCTCGCAGCGCGCCGCGATCGCCGCCCTCACCGGCCCGCAGGAGCCGGCCGAGGAGATGCGCCTGGCCTTCGACCGCCGCCGCCGCACCATCGTCGCCGAGCTGAACGCGATCGACGGGATCGAGTGCCCCACCCCCGGCGGCGCGTTCTACGTCTACCCCGACGTGAACGGGCTGCTGAACCGCGAGTGGAACGGCACCACCCCGACGACCTCCCTCGAGCTCGCCGACCTCATCCTCGAGCAGGCCGAGGTCGCCACCGTCCCCGGCGAGGCCTTCGGACCGAGCGGCTACCTCCGCCTGTCCTACGCCCTCGGCGACGACGCGCTCCTCGAGGGCGTGCGCCGCTTGCAGCGGCTCTTCGGCACCGTTTAGCCCTCCTCCGCCTGCGCCGTCGATCGGCAGCGGCGGCTCGACGACGGGGGTGCGTCGCAGAGAGCGGGGTGCGCAGCGCGGACGACGATCCGTGACACGCGGACCGCCGATCGCCGCTCGACCGTGCCGCACGGTGACGGCGGGTACTGCGACGGGCCTGTCCGACAGGTGAGGGGTGCCTGGCATCTCGGGGCGGGGAGGGCAAGAGGGAGGCGGAAATCGGGGATCACTGTCGCCGGAGGGGTGCGACAGGGCACGCTGTGACGATGAGCGAAGACCACGCCGTCCGAGTCCGCGACCTGCGGAAGGACTACGGGGGCGCTCCGGCGGTCGCGGGAGTCTCCTTCGACATCCACCGGGGCGAGACCTTCGCGCTCCTCGGCCCGAACGGCGCCGGGAAGTCGACGACCATCGAGATCCTCGAGGGCTACCGCGACCGCTCCGGCGGCGAGGTGTCGGTGCTCGGGGTCGACCCGCGCCACGGCGACCTGGCGTGGAAGGCGCGTCTGGGGATCGTCCTGCAGTCCAGCGGCGAGTCCGGCAACGCGACGGTCCGCGAGCAGATCGCGCACTTCGCCAGCCTCTATCCGCGACCGCGCGACGTCGACGAGACCATCGAGGCCGTCGGGCTGACGTCCAAGGCCCGCTCGCGCATCGGGCGCCTCTCGGGCGGCCAGCGCCGCCGCGTCGACGTCGCCCTCGGCATCATCGGCCGTCCCGAGCTGGTGTTCCTCGACGAGCCCACCACGGGATTCGACCCCGAGGCCCGCCACTCCTTCTGGGACCTGATCGCTCTGCTCAAGAGCGAGGGCACGACCATCCTGCTCACCACCCACTACCTCGACGAGGCCGCCCGCCTCGGCGACCGCGCCGCCGTGATCTCCGGCGGGCGGCTCCTGGCCATCGGCCCGATGAGCGCGATCGGAGGGGACGAGGCGCGCGTCCCGATCGTGCAGTGGCGCGAGGACGGCGTGCTGCACCGGCTGCGCACCACCGAGCCCGCCCGGACCGTCGCCGAGCTGCACGCCCGGATCGGGGAGCCGACGGCGCTCGAGGTCGTCCGCCCCAGCCTCGAGGACATCTACCTCGACCTCATCCGCGAGGACCGCGACGCGGTCGACCTGATCGGAGAGCCCGCGTGACCGCCGTCGCCACCCGCCCCCGCACCCTCTCCACCGGCCCGGGACGCACCGTCCGCCTCGGACTCGCCCGCGCCCGCTACGAGATCCGCTCGTACTTCCGCGCTCCGGACCAGGTGTTCTTCACCTTCCTCTTCCCGGTGCTGCTCCTGACGATCTTCTCGGTCGCGTTCGGCGACACCGCGGTGATGCAGGCGAACCCGCAGGACCCGGGCATCCCGATGGCCGAGTACTACGTGCCGGGCCTCGCCGCGGCCGGGATCCTGCTCTCGGGCGTCCAGAACCTGGGCGTCGACATCGCGGTCGAGCGCGGCGACGGCACGCTCAAGCGCCTCGCGGGGGCACCGCTGCCGGTCTTCAGCTACTTCATCGGCAAGTTCGGCCAGGTGCTCGTGACGAGCCTCGCGCAGACGGCCCTGCTGCTCCTCGTCGCGGCGACGGTGTTCTCGGTCGAGCTGCCCACCGACAGCGGGCGCTGGGCGACCTTCGCCTGGGTCTACCTGGCAGGAGTCGCGACGTCGGCCATCCTCGGCATCGCCGTCTCCGCGCTGCCCCGCTCGGGCAAGAGCGCGACCGCCGTGATCGTGCCGCCGCTGCTCGTGCTGCAGTTCATCTCGGGGTCGTACCTGTCGTTCACGACGCTGCCGGACTGGCTGCAGAACACGGCGAGCGTCTTCCCGCTCAAGTGGATCGCGCAGGGCATGCGCGCCGTGTTCCTGCCGAGCGGGTTCGAGGAGGCGGAGGTGAACGGGTCGTGGGACCTCGGCGGCGTCGCGCTGGTGCTCGGTATCTGGCTCGTCGTGGGGCTCGTCGCCTGCCGCTTCGGCTTCCGCTGGATCCGCCGCGACAGCTGAGCCGGAGGAGGCCGCGGCCGGAGGGCGCGCGTCCCCGCGAGCGCGGGGCCTGCGCGCGCAGACCGCGCGGACTCAGACCGCGGTGCCGACCACGACGGGCTCGGGGTGCAGCAGCACGCCGAACTCCGCCAGGACGCGGCCCTGGACGTACCGGGCGAGCTCGGCGACCTGTTCGGCCGTCGCTCCTCCGCGGTTGGTCAGGGCGAGGGTGTGCTTGCTCGACACGGCGGCCCGCGAGCCGGGCAGGGCGAAACCGCGCGAGACGCCGGCGTGCTCGATCAGCCACGCGGCGCTGAGCTTCACCAGGCCGTCGGCGCGGGGAGGCACGGGCAGCCCGACGGGCGCTCCGGCCTCGACCGCGGCGAGCGGAGTGATGACGGGCGCCTCCGCCGTCGGCTCGACCGGCCAGCGCGGCGCCTCGGGCGGCAGGGAGTCGGCGAACGCGCTCGTGACGAGGGGGTTGGTGAAGAAGGAGCCGGCGCTCGCGGTGTCCGGGTCCTCCGGATCGAGGACCATGCCCTTGCCCGCACGCAGCGCCAGCACGGTCTCGCGCACCCGCGCGAGCGGCACGCGGTCGCCGAGCGCGACTCCGAGCGCCGACGCCAGCTGACCGTAGGCGACGGGAGTGCCGTCGCCCTCGGCGCCGACCTCCTCGAGCGCGAACTCGACGGCCAGCACCGCGCCCCGGCGGCCCTGCTTGATCACGGAGGTGCGGTAGGCGAACTGCAGCTCCTCCGCCGTCAGCCGGACGGGCTCGCGGGCGCCCTCGTCGAGGAAGTCGACCGCGACCAGCGTGTCCGAGAGCTCCTGGCCGTAGGCGCCGATGTTCTGCACGGGCGACGCACCGACCGTGCCGGGGATGCCGCTGAGGGCCTCTAGGCCCGCCCAGCCGCGCTCCACGGTCGTCGCGACGAGGCCGTCCCACGACTCGCCCGCCTGGACCCGCAGGAGCACGCGCCCCGGCTCGTCGGAGGGGAGCCGCTCGACGCCGGTGGTGCGCACGCGCACGACCGTGCCCTCGACCCCGTCGTCGCCCACGAGGAGGTTGGAGCCGCCGCCGAGCAGCAGCCACGGCTCGTCGTCCGACCACAGGCCGACGAGCGTCTCGACCAGCTCCGCCTCGGTGGCGGGCTCGACGAGGCGCTCGGCGGGTCCGCCGACGCGGAGGGTGGTCAGGGCGGAGAGCAGCGGCGCGGAGGTCACGCGAGTCGGACCCGTGCCTGGGCCTTGCCGAGGACGGACTGGCCCTCGACCGAGACGGCGAGGTCGACGCGGACCCAGCCCTCCTCGGCGTTCACAGCACCGATCCTGGCGACCACGTCGATGGCGGCGCCGTCGCGCGGGTCCACCACGACGGGGCGGGTGAAGCGCACCTGGTAGTCGACCACGCGTCCGGGGTCGCCGACCCAGTCGACGACGACCTGCACCGCGGTGCCCATCGTGAGCATGCCGTGCGCGAGCACGCCGGGCAGGCCGACCTCGGCGGCGACGTCGTCGCGGTAGTGGATGGGGTTGAAGTCGCCCGAGGCGCCCGCGTAGCGCACCAGGGTGCCGCGGTCGATCGGGAAGCGGCTCTCGGCGACGACCTGGCCGACGCTCAGCTCGGCGAGAGCGGGCAGTGCGGTGCTCATTCGTCTCCCCTGACCACGAGGGTCGAGATCGCGGTGACGACGTGCTCGCCGCTCGCGTCGACCATGCGGGACTCGGTGGTGACCATCGAGTGGGCGCCGAGCTTCTTGATGGCGGCGACCGAGAGGGTCGCGGTCAGCTCGTCGCCGGCGACGACCGGACGGGACAGCACGAAGCGCTGGTCTCCGTGCACGACGCGGCTGAAGTCGATCCCGCCGTCGGGCTCGGCGAGCAGCTGCTGGAGCGTGAACTCCTGCACGACGACGGCGAAGGTGGGCGGAGCGACGAGGTCGGGGTGCCCGGCGGCGCGGGCGGCCTCGACGTCGTGGTGCAGGGGGGAGGTCGCGGAGACGGCGCGGGCGAACTCGCGCACCTTCTCGCGCCCCACCTGATAGGGCTCCGTGGGCGCGAAGACGCGCCCGACGAGTTCGGGGTTCACTGGCACCCGGCCATACTAGGCGCTGCCGTCGCGGGGCCCTCGGGGCTCCGGAGGCGCCGCCGGTGGTCACCCGGGTATGACCACCGAGAATTTCCCATCCGTGTATGGCTGACCCGCGGCCGAACTTCTCCGAAGCTGGCGGGCATGTCGACACCCACTCCCGAGCGCGACTGGGCGACCTACGCCCGCGAGCTCGGCACCAACATGCACCGGGCCCGCATCGCCAAGGGCGCCAGCCAGGAGCGGATCGCCCACGCGGCCGGGCTCGCGGGCTACACCTACCAGAAGTTCGAGAAGGGCGAGTCGAAGCCCGGCTCGCCCGCGAACCCCACGCTGCACACCCTCCTCGCGCTCTGCGAGGCGCTCGAGATCGAGCTGACGGACCTCCTGCCACCCGATCCGCCGCGCACCTCACGAGGCGCCGAGTAGCCGGAGCACCGCGCCGGCCAGCCGCGACCCCGAGCTGAGATCGAGGTCGACCTCGCCGAGCCCGTCGGCCTCCAGGCGGAGCCTGTCCTCCCCCGACTCCCCCGGGCGGCACAGGGAGACGTGCACCGTCGCGCCCGCGGCCCCGTCTCGGCCCGCCCAGAGCACCACCGGGAGCGAGCTCGCCGCGGAGCGGTGCAGCCGCTCCCCCGCCGCGACCAGCTCGTCGTGCTCGCCCGCGCACCAGCGCGGGCACCCCTCGTCGTTCCTGCCGTCCATCCGCTCCTCCACGTTCCGCACCCCTCGGTCGAGGAGACCAGCCCACCAGGCGGTACCGACACCGAGGGCCCGCCGCGCCCCGATCCCGACCGGGGTGTGGACAGGAGACGGTCGTCCGCCCGTTGTGGAGGAGCGAGGACCAGGGTCCCATACGCAGGTGGTGCCGCCAGGGGTCCGGCACGAAGCACCGGCGCGGTGTCAGCGGTGGACGATCAGCCAGGTCGCGATCGCCGTGGTCGAGCCCGTGTTGACCATGCGGTGCGGCCGCTCGCACGGGAACGTGATGGCGTCGCCCGGCCCGAGGACGACCGACTCGTCCTCGAACTCGACCGTCAGCTCTCCGAGCGTCACCGTCCCCATCTCGAACCCGTCGTGGCGGAGCAGCTGCCGGTGCGCCGTCGAGGTCGAGCCCGGCGGGTAGGTCGACTCGAAGAAGTCGACGGCGTCCAGCGGACGCGGCGCCAGACGGCGGAACAGCACTCCGCCCTCGAGCGCCACGGGCGCCGACTCGCGCGCCCGGACGACCGCGGTCTCGACCGGCGCCGACGCGCCCTGGTCGAACACGGCGGACAGCGGGACCCCCAGCGCGTCCACGAGGGCGATCAGCCGGCCGACCGAGGGCTGCATGGCTCCGCGCTCGATCTGCGAGACGGCGCTCACGGAGATGCCGAGTCGCCCGGCGAGTGCCTTCAGCGACAGGCCCGCCGAGAGCCGCAGCTCCCGCAGCCGGGCGCCGAGTCCGGCCCCGTCCGCGATCGCCCGGGCGGCCGCCTCGTCGGGCGCGGTGTCGTCGGAGGGCATGGCCCGTCCCCTCTCGCGGATCGTCACACAGCCGTAACGGAGCCGAAACGAGCGGCGGCCTCCCGACTCGTAGCGTGGCCCGCGTGAAGTGATCACTTCACTCGGAACGCTCTCCGCGACGCCCCGCCTCCTCGGCCGGACGTCCCGACCACCCTGACACATCCGCTCCGTGCCGCTCTGCGCACGACCGCCCGAGAGGTGGATCCACCCATGTCCGACCGCGTCACCGCACCCCGAGTCACCGCTCCCCCCGTCGATCCGGATCCCGCCGCCGCGGCGAGCGCCGGCTACGACGACCGCCTCTCCAACGAGGACCTCGCCCCGCTCCGGAAGCAGCGCTGGTCGAGCTACAACATCTTCGCGTTCTGGATGTCGGACGTGCACAGCGTCGGCGGGTACGTGACCGCGGGCTCGCTCTTCGCGCTGGGCCTGGCCGGCTGGCAGGTGCTCGTCGCCCTGGTGGTGGGCATCGTGATCGTGCAGGTCTTCTGCAACCTCGTCGCCAAGCCCAGCCAGGTCACCGGCGTGCCCTACCCCGTCATCAACCGGGCGATCTTCGGCATCCGCGGCGCGAACATCCCGGCGATCATCCGCGGACTGATCGCGATCGCCTGGTACGGCGTGCAGACCTACCTGGCGGCGCAGTCGCTGAACATCGTCTTCCTCAAGTTCTTCCCGGGCATGGCCGCCCTGAACACGCCCGAGGCGTCGTTCCTCGGCCTCTCGGCCCTGGGCTACCTCTCCTACGCGATCCTCTGGGTCGCGCAGGCCGCGCTGTTCTGGCGGGGCATGGAGTCGATCCGCCGCTTCATCGACTGGGCGGGACCGGCGGTCTACGTGGTGATGCTCGTGCTGGCCGTCTACCTGGTGTCGCAGGCGGGCTGGGAGAACATCTCGCTCACCCTCGGCTCCGGCGAGCCGCTCGACCTCGCCGCCGCGGTGCCGGTGATGATCTCGGCCGTCGCCCTGGTCGTCTCCTACTTCTCGGGCCCGATGCTCAACTTCGGCGACTTCTCCCGGTACGCCCGCAGCTACGGCGCCGTGAAGCGCGGCAACCTGCTCGGCCTCCCGATCAACTTCCTCTTCTTCTCCCTCCTCACCGTGATCACCGCGTCGGCGACCGTGCCGGTCTTCGGCGAGCTGATCACCGACCCGATCGAGACCGTCGAGCGGATCGACACCTGGTTCGCCGTGCTCTTGGGCGGGCTCACGTTCGTCATCGCGACGATCGGCATCAACATCGTCGCCAACTTCATCTCCCCCGCGTTCGACTTCTCGAACGTCAACCCGAAGAAGATCAGCTGGCGGATGGGCGGCATGATCGCCGCCGTCGGCTCGGTGCTGCTCACCCCGTGGAACTGGTACTCGAACGACACCGCCATCCACTACACGCTCGGCATCCTCGGCGCGCTGATCGGACCGCTGTTCGGCGTCCTCATCGCGGGCTACTACCTGATCAGCCGCCAGCGCGTCTGGGTGGACGACCTCTACACGATGAGCGAGAAGGGCCGCTACTGGTTCTCGCGCGGCTTCAACCCCAACGCCGTCTGGGCGACCGTGATCGGCGGAGTCCCCTCCGTCGCCTCGGTGCTCGTGCCGCGCTGGATCGCGGAGGCGGGAGGCGCGGAGTTCACCTGGCTCGGCGACTACAGCTGGTTCCTCGGCTGCGGGCTCGGATTCGTCGCGATGGCCGTGCTCGAGCGGCGCGCGCCGCGGATCGGGCGCCTCGACGAGGACCTCGAGCACGTCAGCGACGGCTCGACCGTCTGATCCGGCCGGCACGGAGGAGGGATCCGCTCCGGCCGCTCCGCATCCCGCGGACCGGCGGCCGGGCGGGCCCCTCCCCCTCCCGGCACCCGAAGCGAGGAACCACCATGCGCATCACCGTCGTCAACCCGAACACCAGCACTGCGATGACCGCGGCGATCGGCCGGGCCGCCCGCTCCGTCGCCTCGCTCGGCACCGAGATCACGGCCGTCACTCCGCCGATGGGTCCGGCGTCGATCGAGAGCCACTACGACGAGGCGCTCGCCGTGCCCGGCGTCCTGCACGAGATCGCCCGGGCGGAGGCGGCCGGCTGCGACGGCGCGGTCATCGCGTGCTTCGGCGACCCGGGCGTCGACGCCGCGCGCGAGATCGCGAGCGGCCCGGTCGTGGGGATCGCCGAGGCCGCCATGCACATGGCCGCGCTCGTCGGCCGGGGCTTCAGCGTGGTCACCACGCTCTCGCGCACGAGCGGCCGCGCCTGGGACATCGCCCGCCGCGCCGGGTTCGGCGACGCCTGCCGTCAGGTGCGCGCCTGCGACATCCCCGTGCTCGAACTCGACGACCCCCGCTCCGACGCCCGCCGCGCGATCCTGGCGGAGTGCGCCGAAGCGCTGGCCGTCGACGGGTCCGACTCGATCGTGCTGGGCTGCGCGGGCATGGCCGACCTGTGCCGCGACCTCTCACGGGAGCTGGGCGTGCCCGTGATCGACGGCGTCGCCTCGGCGGTGCGCCTGGTGGAGGGGCTCGTCGCGATGGGCGTCAGCACCTCGCGGCGCGACGAGTACGCCGCGCCGCGGACGAAGGCGATGGCGGGGCTGCTCGCTCCGTTCGAGCGGGTCTGAGGCTCCGCACCCCGCACGGTCGGGTGTTCTACCGGACCGCCGGGCCGGACCCACCTGCGAGGATCGGGGGATGAGCGTCCTCCGCGATCTCGGCCTCGGTGCCCGGCTCTTCCTCCGCGGCTTCCGCGCCTGGGTCCGCTCGCCGCGGGCGATGCTCCTCGGCGCGATCCCGCCCCTGATCGTCGGTCTGGTCTTCGTCGGCGTGCTGGTCCTGGTGCTCACGCGGGTGCAGGACGCGGTGACCGCGCTCACCCCGTTCGCCGGCGGCTGGGACGAGGGCACGGCCGCCACCGTCCGCCTGGTGCTCTCGATCGCGGTGGTCGGCGCCGCGCTCGCCCTCGGCGTGGTCCTCTTCGCCGCGGTGACCCTGCTGGTCGGCGACCCCTTCTACGAGCGGATCTGGCGGCGGGTCGAGGACGACCTCGGCGGCGTGCCCGACGAGCGCGAGAGCACCTTCTGGCAGGGGGTCGGCCGCGGCCTCCGCGACTCCGCCGTGCTGGTCGCCACCTCCCTCGGGATCGGCGTGGTCCTGGTGCTGCTGGGCCTGGTGCCGCTGGTCGGCTCGATCGTCGGCCTCGTCGCGGGCGCCCTGGTCGGCGGGAGGGCCCTCGCGCTCGAGCTGACCGGGTTCGCGGGCGACGCCCGGGGGCTCTCCCTCCGCGACCGCCGCCGCCTCCTCGGCGAGCACCGCGCGGTCTCGCTCGGCTTCGGCATCGCCGTCTACCTGGCGTTCCTCGTCCCCGGGGGCGCGGTCGTCGCCACCCCCGCCGCCACGGCCGGCGCGACCCTCCTGCTCCGGACCCTGCGGGGCGAGCCGACCGAGCGGCCGGCCGCCTGACACCGCTTGGCCGCCGCCCGGCTCTCCCCTAGACTCGCCGCGTGCGCACGTCGATCCGAAGCCCCTGGTGGCCCGCCTCCTAGGCGGACCGACGCGCAGACCCCTCGCACGCGACCGCCTCCTCCGGGCGGTCGTTCTGCATGTCAGGGCCCGGGTGGGGCACGACCCGATTCAAGGACCACGATGACCTCGCTCCTCTCCCGCATCCTCGCCTCCGACGGGACGCTGCCGTTCGCGGTGGTCCTCCGCCAGGGCCGCGACGCCGTCGACGTGTTCACGGGCGACGTGCTCGACGTCGAGGGCCTGGCCGACATCCCGCTCGACGGCGACGACGTGCTGACCCTCGTGCCCTACCGGCAGGTGCGCGAGCGCGGCTTCGCGGCGAAGGACGACGGAGCCCCGCTGCGCAACCTCGTGGTGCGCGAGCGCGAGAGCGTCCCCCTGGCGGAGGTGCTGCGGCTCCTGCCCGGGCGGGAGATCCCGGTCGAGGAGCGCGGCTTCGACGTGCCGGACGACGAGTACGCCGACATCGTCCGCCGGGTGATCGAGGACGAGATCGGCCGCGGCGAGGGCGCCAATTTCGTCATCAACCGCGCCTTCGTCGCGCAGACCGACGCGCCGCCCGTCGAGGCGGTCCTGGCCTGGTTCCGCCGCCTGCTCACCGACGAGTCCGGCGCGTACTGGACCTTCGCGATCCACACCCCCGGCGTCGACGGCGCGCAGACGGTCACCGCCGTCGGCGCGACCCCCGAGCGCCACGTCTCGGTGCGCGACGGCGTCGCGATGATGAACCCGATCAGCGGCACCTTCCGCCACCCCGCGGCCGGACCCACCGGGGAGGAGGTGCTCGCGTTCCTCGCCGACGTCAAGGAGAGCGAGGAGCTCTTCATGGTCGTGGACGAGGAGATGAAGATG
Organism: Rathayibacter sp. AY1C5; assembly: GCF_002931705.1. Lineage (NCBI taxonomy): Bacteria > Bacillati > Actinomycetota > Actinomycetes > Micrococcales > Microbacteriaceae > Rathayibacter > Rathayibacter sp. AY1C5. The sequence goes on along the minus strand of NZ_PSWD01000019.1, from coordinate 13,823 downwards.
ATGAGCGCGGTCTGCCCGGACGGCGGCCGCATCCTCGGGCCGTTCCTCAAGCAGATGTCGCGGCTCAGCCACACCGAGTACCTGCTCGAGGGCCGCACCGGACTCGACGTGCGCGAGGTCCTGCGGCTGACGATGTTCGCGCCCACGGTCACCGGCTCGCCGATGGAGAACGCGTGCGCCGTGATCGCCGAGTACGAGAAGGAGCCGCGCGGCTACTACTCCGGCGTGCTCGCCCTCTTCGAGCCGGAGGAGCACGGCTACACGGTCGACGCCCCCATCCTCATCCGCACCGCCTACCTCCGCGCGGACGGCCGCCTCACCGTGCCGGCCGGCGCGACGCTCGTGCGCCACTCCACCCCCGAGGGCGAGGTCGCCGAGACGCGGGCGAAGGCGTCGGGCGTCCTCTCCGCCCTCGGCCTGCTGCCGCACCGCGAGGTGCCGCCGGCCATCGACCTGAACGCGCAGCCGGGCGTGCAGGAGGCGCTCGAGGCGCGCAACGAGCGGCTCGCCTCGTTCTGGCTCCGGCCCCAGGCGCCCGAGCACATCGCCGGCCTCGCCGGGCACACCGCGCTGATCGTCGACAACGAGGACCAGTTCACGACGATGCTCGCCCACCAGCTGCGCCACCTCGGGATGGACGCCCGGGTCGAGCGCTGGTCGGAGGTCGCCGACGTGCTGAGCGACGACCTCGTCGTCTTCGGCCCCGGCCCGGGCGACCCCCGCGACGACTCCGACCCGCGGATCGCGCACCTGCGCTCGCTGATGACCACGCGCCTCGAGGCGGAGCGGCCGATGCTCGCCGTCTGCCTCAGCCACCAGATGCTGTCGCTGCTGGCGGGCCTCCCGGTCGAGCCGCTGCCCGCGCCCCGCCAGGGCGTGCGCCTGGCGGTGGACGTGTTCGGCGAGGACGCCGCGATCGGCTTCTACAACACCTTCTCCTCCGTCGCCCCCGGCGTCGCGCGCACGCCCCGGCTGGGGCTCGAGGTGTCGGTCGATCCGGAGACGGGAGTGGTCAACGCCCTGCGCGGCGAGCACGTCGCGTCGGTGCAGGGGCACCTGGAGTCGGTGCTCTCCTCCGACGGCCTGCGCACCCTGGAGCGGCTGGTCCGCACCGCGACCGCTCAGCCCCCGCGCGCATGAGCGGCCTGCGGCTGATCGCGTCGCCCGCCTACCCGGCCGAGCTGCAGGAGGCGGTGGCCTCCGCCGTGCGCGCGGCGGCCGAGGCGGCGCGCGGCTGGTACGGGCGCGGCGACAAGATCGCGGCGGACGAGGCGTCGGTCGCGGCGATGCGCGCCGTGCTGGCCGACGCTCCGTTCGACGGCGTCGTCGTGATCGGCGAGGGCGAGAAGGACGAGGCCCCGATGCTCGCGAACGGCGAGCGCCTCGGCCGCGCCTCCGCACCCTCCTGCGACGTGGCGGTCGATCCGCTCGACGGGACCCGGCTCACGGCGGAGGGGCTCCCCGGCTCGGTGAGCGTGATCGCGCTGGCCCCGCGAGGCACGCTGTTCGACCCGCGCGACGTCTTCTACATGGACAAGCTGGTCTGCTCGGGAGCGGGCCGGGGCGCCGTCTCGCTCGACCTCCCTCCCGCCGAGAACGCCGCACGGCTGGCGGCGGCGCTCGGGAAGCCCGTCGCGGAGCTGGTCGTCGTCGTACTCGACAAGCCGCGTCACTCCGGGCTCATCAAGGCTCTGCGCGCGGCCGGGGTCGCGCTCGAGCTGCGCGGCGAGGGCGACGTGTCGGTCGCGATCGAGGCGGCCGATCCCGCGGGCCGCGTCGACCTCGTCCTCGGCATCGGCGGAACCCCGGAGGGAGTGGTCGCCGCGTGCGCCGTCCGCGCCCTCGGCGGGGTGATGGAGGGGCGCCTCGCCCCCCAGACCGCACCGGAGCGCGCCAACGCCCTGGCCGCCGGCCACGACCTCGACCGCCTGCTGACCCTGGAGGACCTGGTCTCCTCGGACGACGTGCTCTTCGCGGGCTGCGCGGTCTGAGACGTCTCCCGCGGGCAGGACCTCGCCCGGGAACGCCGAAGGCCCCGGCTCGACGCGCGAACCGGGGCCTTCTCGCTGTAGCGGGAGCGGGACTTGAACCCGCGACACCACGATTATGAGCCGTGTGCTCTAACCACCTGAGCTACCCCGCCGCGCGTTCTTCGCAGGTCTGGCCTGCGGGGAACGGAGCCCCCTGTGGGAATCGGACCCACTACCTCTTCCTTACCAAGGAAGTGCTCTACCAATGAGCTAAGGGGGCGCACCTGCGGGTCTGACAGCCCCTCTCGGGGCGTGCCCGCGATTTGGCACCGTTAGACGATAGCACCTCCGCGGAGCGTCGACGACCGCGGGGGACGCGCCCCCGCGGCCGCCCGTCTGCGGCTACGCCCGGCTCGCCTCGTCGAGCGCGGCGAGCTCCTCGGCGCTCAGCTCGAGGGAGGCCGAGGCGATCAGCGCCGGCAACTGCTCCATCACGCGGGCGCTGGCGATCGGCGCGACCACTCCGGGCTGCGAGCGGAGCCACGCGAGGGCCACCGTCGCCACCTCGGCGCCGTGCGCCTCCGCCGCCGCGTCGAGCGCCGCCAGCACCCGGCGGCCGCGGCCGTCGAGGTAGCGGGAGGCGCCGTCGGCGCGCGGACCCTCGGGCGTCGATCCGTCACGGTACTTGCCGGTCAGGAATCCCGACGCCAGGGCGGAGTAGGGGACGACGGCCAGCCCCGCCTCGCGGGCGAGGGGCAGCAGGTCGGCCTCGATCCCGCGCTCCACGAGGTTGTAGTGCGGCTGCAGCGCGACGGGCGCGTGCAGGCCCTCCTCGCCCGCGATGCGCAGCCACTCCGCGACGCGCTCGGCGCTGAAGTTCGACACTCCGATCGCGCGAACGAGGCCCTGGTCCACGAGCTCCGAGAACACGGCGGCGATGTCGGCCATCGGCACGGCCTCGTCGTCGAAGTGGGCGTAGTAGAGGTCGATCCGGTCGGTCGCGAGCCGCTCGAGGGAGGCGCGGGCGGCCGCGCGCACGGTGTCGGGCGCGAGGCCGGTGAACTGCGGGTGGCGGCCCGCCTTCGTCGCGATCACCACGTCGTCCCGGTCCCCCGAGCGCTGCGCGAGCCACTCGCCGATGATCGTCTCGGACTCGCCGCCCGTGTTGCCCGGGACCCAGGCGGAGTACGCGTCGGCGGTGTCGATGAAGTCGCCACCCGCGGCCGTGTAGCCGTCGAGGACGTCGAAGGAGGTCTGCCGCCCCGCGGTCCAGCCGAAGACGTTGCCGCCGAGCGAGAGCGGGAAGACGTCGATGCCGGAGTCGCCGAGCGGCGAGCGGGTGACGGAGGAGGATGCTGCGCTGTCGATGCTCATCCCCCGATTCAAGACCCGCTCCCCGCCGTGATCGATCCCCCTCCCGCGCATGCGCGGCAAGGACTCAGGCTCTCAGCGCCGCGGGTAGTCGGCGTAGGCGAAGCGCGTCGAGTCCGGCGCCCAGCCGGAGACGTTGATCGTCCCCTGCCCGCCGTGGAGGCGCTCCAGCACGCGGCCGGGCTCGAGCGTCGCGCGCCCGGGGAGGTCGAGCAGCCGCAGCTCGACGTCGACGTTCTCGGGGTGCCCGGCCGTCCCCTCCGGATAGGCGAGGTAGAGCAGGTACGCGCCGTCGGGCGACTCGTGCGGGAACCAGTCGACCGTGTCCGACTCGACTAGGCGGGAGAGCGCGGAGCCGTCGAGGCCGATGCGGAACAGCTGCGCGCCTCCTCCGGCCCGCTCGGAGTTGAAGACGAGGGTGCGGCCGTCGGCCGAGACGTCGACGCCGTCGTCGGCCGCCTCGTCGTCGGTCAGGGCGGTGAGCGGGCCTCCCCCGGCCGGCATCGTGTAGACGTCGGTCCGCCACCGCCCGGAGGCGTCGCCGCCGCCGATCAGCGCGAGGGTCGCGCCGTCGGGCGAGACGCCGTGCAGGTAGTGCTTGAAGCGCGCGCCCTCGCGCTCGGCGGTCAGGCGGCGGGCGGGGGCGGAGCCGTCGAGCTCGACCGCGTAGAGGTGCCCGTCGCGCGCCGAGACGTAGGCGAGCCCGCCGGACGGGGCGAGCACGTGGTCGTTGTTGAGCTCGGCCGGCACCCCGTCGAGCGGGATCGGCTCGAGCACGGCCGCCCCCTCGAGCGGCAGCCGGAAGAGGCCGCCGTCGCCGTTCACGATCAGGGCGGAGCCGTCCGGAGTCCAGTTCGGCGCCTCCACGAGGACGGAGTCGGACTCGAAGACGGTCGTCGACTCCCCCGTCGCGAGGTCGTGGACGCGGAGTCGGCAGAGCTGGTCGGGGAGGAGCGAGCGGGCCATGCTCCCCACGGTAGGGCCCTGGCGGATCACGACGGGGCCGTCAAGCCTTCGCGCACTCAGGTTCCGCGGGAGGGCGCTCCGATATTCTTGACCGACTTATGCGCTGGGTACACCTTGGGAGGAACATGTGATGCTCCTCATCCTCGTGATCTCGTTCGCGATCGCCGTGGTGACCCCCTGGCTGGTGGACCGGTTCGGGCCGAAGACGTTCTACGCGCTGGCGCTGATCCCGGCCGCGAGCTTCGTCGCCACCGCGACCGCCCTGCCGACGATCCTCGACGGCGGCGAGATCCGCGAGTCCGTGCCGTGGATCCCCGCGCTCGACATCGCCCTCTCCTTCCGCCTGGACGCGCTCTCGATCGTCCTCGCCCTCGTGGTCAGCGGAGTCGGCGCCCTGGTCCTCGCCTACTGCGCGACGTACTTCAGCCGCGACGAGCCCTCGCTGGGCCGGTTCGCAGCGCTCCTGTCCGCGTTCGCCGGAGTGATGTACGGGCTGGTCACGGCCGACGACGTGATCATCCTCTTCGTCTTCTGGGAGGCGACGAGCGTCCTCTCCTACCTCCTCATCGGCCACTACAGCGGGCGCAAGGAGAGCCGGGGTGCCGGGCTCCAGGCGCTCCTGGTCACGACTCTCGGCGGGCTGGCGATGCTGGTCGGGATCATCGTCCTGATCGTGCAGGCCGGTACCACCAGCCTCTCCGGGATCGTCGCCGCCGCCCCCTCCGGCCCGATCGTGTCGACGGCCCTGGTGCTGGTGCTGCTCGGCGCGTTCTCGAAGTCGGCCCTGGTGCCGTTCCACTTCTGGCTGCCGGCCGCGATGGCCGCTCCCACGCCGGTCAGCGCCTACCTGCACGCCGCCGCGATGGTGAAGGCCGGCATCTACCTCGTCGCGCGCCTCGCGCCGGGCTTCGCCGACGACTCCGTCTGGCTGCCCGTGGTGGTGAGCGTCGGAGTCTGGACCATGCTCGTCGGCGGCTGGCGCTCGCTCCGGCAGTACGACCTCAAGCTCGTGCTGGCCTACGGCACCGTCAGCCAGCTCGGCTTCCTGACCGTCGCCGTCGGCTTCGGCTCGCGCGACGCCGCGCTGGCCGGACTGACCCTGCTCGTCGCCCACGCTCTCTTCAAGGCGCTGCTCTTCCTCACCGTCGGCATCGTCGACCACCGCGCCGGCACGCGCGACCTCCGCAAGCTCAGCGGCCTGGGCCGGCAGGCGCCGGTGCTCGCGAGCGCCGCCCTCGTCGGCGTGCTGTCGATGGCGGGCATCCCGCCGCTGCTGGGCTTCGTCGCCAAGGAGGCCGTGTTCACGAGCCTGATCTCGGCGATCGAGCAGGGCTCGTTCTGGGCCTGGGTCGCGCTGGTCGGCCTCGTCCTCGGCTCGATCCTCACCGTGGCCTATTCCGCGCGCTTCTTCTGGGGCGCCTTCGCCCGGAAGAAGGGGCTCGAGGACACGCACCTGCACGCCGAGCCGTGGACCTTCACCGCCGCCCCGGTGCTGCTGGCCGCCGCCAGCGTGATCGGCGGGATCGCCGCCTCCGTGCTCGACCCGCTCGTCGCCGTCTACGCGGACACCCTCCCCTACGCTGCCCCGGACGCCGACCCGGAGCTCGCCGCTGCCGCGGAGGCCTCCGACCACGGCGGCTACCACCTCGCGCTCTGGCACGGCTTCGAGCCCGCGCTGGCACTCAGCGCCCTCGTGATCGCCGTCGGACTCCTGCTCTTCGCCAAGCGCGTCGCCGTCGCGCGCGCGCAGTCGATGCTGCCCAACCGGATCGACTCGGCCGAGGGCTACTGGGCCACCGTCCGCTGGCTCGACCGCGTCGCCAGCACGGTCACCGAGTCCGTCCAGCGCGGCTCGCTCCCCCGCTACCTGACGGTGATCTTCGCGGTCTTCGTCCTCGGCGTCGGCGGTGCGGCCGCCCTCAACCGCACCTGGCCGGGCGATCTCGTCTTCTGGGACAGCCCGGGCCAGCTCGCGGTCGCGGCCGTGATGATCCTCGCGGCGGTGCTGTGCGCGATCGCCCGCAACCGGGTCGCCGCCGTGCTGCTGGCCGGCGCCACCGGCTACGGGATGGTGGCCCTCTTCGCCCTGCAGGGTGCACCGGACCTCGCCCTCACCCAGGCGCTGATCGAGACGGTGACCCTCGTGGTCTTCGTCCTGGTGCTGCGCCGCCTCCCGACCCGCATCGCCGCGAAGCACCAGCCGATGCGCAAGCGCCTGCGCGCCGTCATCGGCATCGCGGTCGGAGCGGTCATGGCCCTCGCCGCCACCATCGCCCTCGGCGCCCGGACCGCGACGCCGATCTCGGCCGAGCTGCCCCGCCTCGCCTACGAGGAGGGCAAGGGCCGCAACATCGTCAACGTCCTGCTCGTCGACATCCGCGCCTGGGACACGATGGGCGAGATCTCGGTCCTCGTCGTGGTCGCCACCGGCGTCGCGAGCCTGATCTTCCTCTCCAGCCGGGCCGGAGGCGCTCCCCGCCTCGAGTCGCAGAGCGCCGACGACCGCCGCGAGCGCGCGATGGACCTGACCGCCTCCTCCGCCGACGCCGAGCGCGACGGCGACCGCGGCTCCTGGCTCGTCGCCGGGCGCACGCTCCGGCCGGAGAACCGCTCGATCGTGCTCGAGGTGCTGGTGCGCCTGCTCTTCCACCCCGCGATGATCGTGTCGGTCTACCTGCTCTTCACCGGTCACAACACCCCGGGCGGAGGCTTCGCGGGCGGCCTGCTCGCCGGTCTCGCCCTCGTCGCGCGCTACCTCGCCGGCGGCCGCTTCGAGCTCGGCGAGGCCGCGCCGATCGACGCGGGCAAGGTCCTCGGACTCGGCCTCTTCTTCGCCGTCGGCACCGCCGTCTCCTCCCTCGCCTTCGGCCTCGAGGTCCTCGAGTCGAGCTGGCTCGACCTCGAGGTGCCGGTGCTGGGCGAGCTCCACCTGGGCACGTCCACCCTCTTCGACATCGGGGTGTACCTGATCGTGATCGGCCTCGCCCTCGACATCCTCCGCAGCCTCGGCGGCGAGGTCGACCGCCACGGCGAGGAGGCCGAGCAGGGCTCCCCCTCGGGCGACGGCGTCACGCACTCGACCGACAGCACCCCCGGCCCCGGCCAGGGCACGGTCGACGGGCTCGAGACCTCGCTGCCCACCGGCTCCACGGTCGTCGGCGGACCGGGCAGGGGGGACGGCGCATGAGCATCACCCTCGTCCTCGTCGTCGTGATGGCAGTGATGTACGCGGCGGGCGTCTACCAGATGCTCGAGCGCAGCCTCACCCGCATCCTGATCGGGTTCCTGCTCGTCGGGAACGCGACCAACATCCTCATCCTGCTGATGGCCGGCCGCTCGGGCATCGCGCCGTTCGTCACCGACGACGGGCGCTCCTACGAGCAGATCGCCGCCGAGATGGCCGACCCGCTGCCGCAGGCGCTGATCCTCACCGCGATCGTGATCACCTTCGGGGTGTCCGCCTTCCTCCTCGCGATGATCTACCGGCGCTGGCGCCTCGCCAACGCCGACCAGGTGGAGGACGACGAGACCGACGCCTCCGTCCGCGAGGACGCGGCGGGCATCTCGGCCCAGACCACCGCCGACGACCGGGCGCTCGACGTCCTGCTCGAGTCCAGCGACGAGGGCACCGCCGCCAAGCACGGGGAGAGCGCCATGACCGACGACAGGAAGGAGGACCGATGAACGCCCTGATCCCGCTCGTCGTCACCCTCCCCCTCCTGGGAGCGGCCGTCGCGCTGATCCTCGGACGCCACCGGCGCGCACAGATCACCGTGAACATCGTGACGCTCTCGAGCGTTCTGGTGATCTCCTCGGTGATGCTCGTGCTGGTCCTCACCGGCGACGGAGGCGGCAGCGCCGTCTACGTGGGCGGCTGGGAGCCGCCGTGGGGCATCGTGCTGGTCGTCGATCCGCTCGCCGCGCTGATGCTCGTGATCACCTCGATCACCCTGCTGGGCGTCCTGCTGTTCTCGGTCGGCCAGGGCCTCGTCGACGGCAACCGCGAGACGCCGGTCACGATCTTCCACCCGACCTACCTGATCCTCTCGGCGGGCATCCTCAACGCCTTCGTCGCGGGCGACCTCTTCAACCTCTACGTCGGCTTCGAGATCCTGCTGGCCGCGAGCTACGTGCTGATCACCCTGGGCGGCACCGCGCCGCGGATCCGCGCCGGCACGACCTACGTGGTCGTCAGCCTGGTCTCGAGCGTGTTCTTCCTCTCGGCCATCGGCCTGCTCTACGGCGCCACCGGCACGGTCAACATGGCGCAGCTCTCGATCCGCATCGCCGAGCTCCCCGCCGACGTGCAGCTGGTGCTCCACGTGGTGCTGCTGCTCGGCTTCGGGATCAAGGCGGCCGTGTTCCCCCTGTCGTTCTGGCTCCCGGACTCGTACCCCACGGCTCCGGCGCCGGTCACCGCCGTCTTCGCCGGACTCCTCACCAAGGTCGGCGTGTACGCGCTGATCCGCACCGAGACCCTGCTCTTTCCCGGCGGGAGGCTGAGCGAGGTGCTGCTGGTGGTGGCGCTGCTGACGCTGATCGTCGGCATCCTCGGCGCCGTCGCGCAGGCCGACATCAAGCGGATGCTGTCCTTCACGCTGGTCTCGCACATCGGCTACATGGTCTTCGGGATCGCCGTGGGCACCCCGGCCGGCTACGCGGCGACGATCTTCTACGTCATCCACCACATCACGGTGCAGACGACGCTCTTCCTCGCGACCGGCCTGATCGAGCGCGTCGGCGGCACCACCTCGATCCTGCGCCTCGGCGGGCTGCTCAAGGCCTCGCCGCTGCTGGCGCTGCTCTACTTCATCCCCGCGATGAACCTCGGCGGGATCCCGCCGTTCACCGGCTTCCTCGGCAAGGTGGGGCTCTTCGTCGCCGGCACGGAGGCGGCCGTCGACCAGCCGTCGTGGCTGATCTGGGCCGTCATCGCCGCCGGAGCCGTCACCTCGCTCCTGACCCTCTACGCCGTCGCGCGCGTCTGGAACATGGTCTTCTGGCGCCGGCAGGAGGAGGTGCCCGGCTACGAGTCGCCCCTGATCGACCAGCTGCAGGAGGACCCCGACGACACGGGCAGCATCCGCACCCGCCACTCGCCGCCCATGATGGTGCTCGCCACCGCGGGGATGGTCGTCGTCGGCGTCGTGCTGACCGTCGGCGCCGGTCCCCTCTACGACGCGAGCGAGCGAGCGGCGAGCGCGGTCGCCGACCCCGCGACCTACATCGCGACCGTCTACCGCGACTCGTCCTTCGGAGAGGAGGGGCCGCGATGAGCCCCCGCCGCCGCGTCGACATCTGGAACCGCGTCGCGATGTTCGTGACCCTCGTCGGGATCTGGGTGCTGCTCTGGGACGACGTCTCGGTGCTGTCGATCGTCACCGGCTTCCTGGTCGCCCTGCTGATCACCCGGGTGTTCTACCTGCCGCCGGTCGAGTTCTCGAACCGCATCAACCCGTGGTTCGTGCTCCTCTTCCTCCTGCGCCTGCTGGCCGACATCGCGGTGGCCTCGGTGCGGGTGTCCTGGCAGATCCTGACCCTGCCCGTCCCGGTCCACAACGCCATCGTCGCCGTGCACCTGCGCAGCCGCTCCGAGGGGATGCTCGTCTGGACGACGGAGGCCGTCTCGCTCGTCCCCGGCTCCCTGGTGATCGACGTGGACCCGCAGCTGAACGTCCTCTACCTGCACGTGCTCGGCGTGACCCACGACGAGGGCGAGCGGATCGACGAGGTGCGCCGGACGGTCCTCCGGACGGAAGCGCGCATCGTCCGGGCCATCGGCTCCAGCGAGGACGTGCAGCGCGTGAATCGGCCGATCGAGGCCGGATCGGGGGTGGTCCGGTGATCGACTGGCTGATCTGGATCCTGGTGCCGGTCTTCGGCGCCGCCTGCCTGCTCGCGCTCGTGCGGATCCTCCGCGGTCCGTCCGTGCTCGATCGGGTCGTCGCGGCCGACGTGCTCGTCGCGACGATCATCTGCGGGATCGGCGCCGAGATGGCGGTCAACCACCACGCGCGGACCCTGCCCGTCGCGCTCGGGCTCGCGCTGTTCGCCGTCTTCGGATCGATCAGCGTCGCCAAGTTCATGGCCAACCGCGAGGAGGACTGACATGGACCTGTTCTTCGACGTGCTCACCGCTGTGCTGCTGCTGGTCGGCGCCCTGCTCTCGCTGCTGGCCGCGATCGGCTTGATGCGGTTCGACGACCTGCTCTCCCGGATGCACGCGGGCACGAAGCCGCAGGTGCTCGGACTGATCTGCGTGATGCTCGCGGTGGCCATCCGGAACCCCGGCTTCGCCGCCGCGGGGACCATCGTGCTGGTGATCGGCTTCCAGCTGCTGACCGTGCCCGTCTCGGCGCACATGGTCGGCCGGGCGGCCTACCGGGCCGAGGCCGTCTCTCCCGGGTACCTCGTCGCCGACGAGCTCGCGGAGGCGGTCACCCGCGCCGACGAGCAGGCCCGCGCGACCGGGCCCGAGACCGCGCACGCGTCCGAGGAGCGGGCGCGCACCTCCTCCGCGCCCCCGCCCGAGGACGAGGACGGCCCGGCCGCGACCGCCTAGGCGACCAGGACGAGCTGCACGGCGGAGGCGCCGGTCATGCTGCGCAGCGCGAATCCGCCGATCGCGAGGGTGACGGCGACCAGGCCGCCGACCAGCAGCACCAGCAGCGGCACCACCCACAGCAGCGCCCGTCGGCGTCGGGCTCGGGCCTCGTCCGGCGTCTCTTCGATCACCCGTCGACTGTACGGGACGGCGGGGGGCGTGCCCCCGGCGCCCACGAGCCGCCCGATAAACTGGACCTCATGACCCTGGACTCCGCTACCTCCGGCGCGCCCGAGAACTCCCCCGGCCCCGACTCCGAGGCCGAGCACCGCCGGGGAGCCGAGTGGTGGCGCACCGCCGTCATCTACCAGATCTACCCGCGCTCCTTCGCGGACGCGGACGGCGACGGCATCGGCGACCTGCCCGGCATCGCCTCGCGCCTCGAGAGCCTCGCCGAGCTCGGCGTCGACGCGATCTGGCTCTCGCCCTTCATGACCTCGCCGCAGAAGGACGCGGGCTACGACGTCGCCGACTACTGCGACGTCGATCCGCTCTTCGGCACCCTCGCCGACTTCGACGCGATGCTCGCCCGCGCTCACGCCCTGGGCATCCGGATCATCGTCGACCTCGTCCCCAACCACTCCTCCAGCGCCCACCGCTGGTTCCAGGAGGCGCTCGCCGCTCCCGCGGGCAGCGCCGAGCGGGCGCGCTACCTGTTCCGCGACGGCCGGGGCGAGTCGGGCGAGCTGCCCCCGAACAACTGGGAGTCTGTCTTCGGCGGCCCCGCGTGGACCCGCGTCATGGAGCCCGACGGCTCGGCCGGCCAGTGGTACCTGCACCTCTTCGACACCTCGCAGCCCGACTTCGACTGGACGAACGAGTGGGTGCGCGAGCGCTTCCGGGAGGTCCTCCGCTTCTGGCTCGACCGCGGCGTCGACGGCTTCCGCGTCGACGTCGCGCACGGGATGATCAAGGCCGAGGGGCTGCCCGACTACACGCCGCCCGCCGACAGCGGGTCGATGGGCGGAGTCGCTCCCGCCGACGGCGAGCAGCCCGCCACCGCCCCCTACTGGGCGCAGGACGGCGTCCACGAGATCTACCGCGACTGGCACTCCCTGCTCGCCGAGTACCCGGACGACCGCGTGCTCTGCGCCGAGGCGTGGGTGCAGCCCCTCTCCAAGCTCGCCCGCTGGGTCCGCCCCGACGAGATGCACCAGGCCTTCAACTTCGCCTACCTCGAGACCCCGTGGAGCGCACCCGCCCTCCGCGACATCATCGACTCCTCCGTCGAGGCCTTCGCCGCCGTCGGCGCCCCGTCGACCTGGGTGCTGTCGAACCACGACGTCGTGCGCCACGCGAGCCGCCTGGCACTGACGTCCGACAACCCGCAGGGCTACGGCATCGGCCCGCGCACGCCGGGACTCCCCGACCCCGTCCTGGGGCTGCGCCGCGCTCGTGCCGCGACCGCCCTCATGCTCGCGCTCCCCGGCTCCGCCTACGTCTACCAGGGCGAGGAGCTCGGGCTCCCCGAGGCGATCGACCTGCCGGACTCGGCGCGTCAGGACCCGACCTGGTTCCGCACGGGCGGCGAGCGCTACGGCCGTGACGGCTGCCGGGTGCCGATCCCGTGGGAGGCGGACGCACCCGCGTACGGCTTCAGCGGCACCGGCGACTCCTGGCTGCCGCAGCCCGGCGACTGGGCGCCGCTCGCGCGCGACCGCCAGCGCGGTGTCGCGGGCTCGACGCTCGAGCTGTACCGGTCCCTGCTCGCGGTGCGCCGCGCCGAGGACCTGGGCTCCGGCGCCGTCGAATGGCTCGAGGGCTACCCGGAGGACGTCGTGGCGTTCCGCAACGGAGCCGTCACGGTGATCGCGAACCTCGGCGAGGCTCCGGTCGAGCTGCCCGTCGGCTCCGTGGTGCTGTCCTCGGAGGAGCTGCACGAGCCGGCGCTGCCCGCCGACACCACGGTCTGGCTGCACGCGGAGTAGCGGGCCGCGGGGTCCGCCCGGCGGCTCCCGCGTCCCGCCGCCGGGTCAGCGCCCGGCGTTGGCCTTGAGCCAGAGGTAGGAGTCGACCTTCGTCACGCCGTCGAGGCGGATCTCGAAGTGCAGGTGCGGGCCGGTCGACATGCCGGTCGTGCCCACCAGGCCGAGGAGCTGACCGACCTTCACCGGGTCGCCCTCGGAGACGGCCGCCGAGCCGTGCTGCATGTGCGCGTACACGCTCGAGACGAGCTGCCCGTCGATCTCGTGGTCGACGATCACGTGCACGCCGAGCGAGCCCTCGCCGTCGATGACCGTGCGCACGACGCCGTCGGCGATCGCCTGGATGGGCGAGCCGTCGCCCGGGTTGAAGTCGGTGCCGCCGTGGTTCACCGAGCAGCCCGCGCAGTTGCGGTAGCCGAAGCGGTCGCCCACCGGCACGCCGACGGCGAAGGGCCACTGGATGGACGCGTTCGGGTCGTTCGTGAAGCCTGTGTCGGAGGTGCGGACGATGTCGGCGACGTTGGTCTGCGTCTTGCGCTCCTGCACGCCGAAGCCGTCGCGGGCGACCGTCTCGGCGCTGACCTCGCCGGCGACGAACGACTGCGCGCCGCGGCGGGCGTCGGCGCCGAAGGGGGTCGAGAGGCTCTGCGCCTGCACGTCCTCCGCGGTCAGGAGCGATGTGGCCGGCAGAGAGGTCGCCGCCACGATGGCCGCGACGAAGGAGAGGGCGACGAGTCCGCCGACCCGGGCCCGGCGCACGGGCCGGAGCGGCGTCGCGCGCGGTGCGGGGACGGGGGCCGGGGCGCTGCGGATCGAGGCGACGCGGCGCTCCGCTTCGCGCAGCTGCTCCGCCGTCGGAGCCGCGAGGAGGTCGTCGGAGCCGCTCGCCAGCGAGACGTCGGAGGCGAGGGCCAGAGCGCGCTCGCGCTCGCGGAGCTCGCGACGGGAGAGGGGTGGAGTCGATTCGCCGGGGGTCGATGCAGGGGC
>NZ_PSWD01000018.1:0-62888 GCF_002931705.1 Rathayibacter sp. AY1C5 | reverse complement strand
CCTCCGCACCCGCCTCATCGACCCCGCCCCGTCACTCCTGATCCCCCGCTCACGGGGCAGGCGCCCGCCGCCGCCCGCGAGCCGACGCGGATCCTCGCGCGGTGACCCCCGGTCGAGGGACGCCTCGACCTCCGGAGCATGGGTGAAGATGGGCGGATGACATCCGTGGGGGGCGTTCCGGAGCTCAGGCTGGCCGTCGTCGACGACCAGCCCCTCTACCGGCACATGCTGTCGTCGCTGCTGCGCGCGGTGCCGGGCGTGCGGAGCGTCGTGGAGGCCGGATCCGCCACGGAGGCGCGGTCGGTGCTGCGGCCCGCGGAGCTCGACGTGGCGATCCTCGACATCGAGCTCGGCGACGGGGACGGCATCGAGCTCGGGCGCCGGCTGCGGTCCACCGCGCCGGGGCTGGGCATCGTCCTGCTCTCGGCCGTCGACGCGATGCACCGCTTCCTCCGCCTCGACCGCGCCGAGGCCCGCGGCTGGAGCTACCTCTCGAAGACCTCCTCCCTCTCCGCCCCCGCGCTGCTCGCCTCCGTCCGCGCGACGGCGGACGGCCGCACCGTGCTCGATCCGGCGCTGGTCGCCGCCCGCGCGGCCCGCCGCGACTCCCCGGTCGCCGCGCTGAGCCCGCGCCAGTACGAGGTGCTCTCGGGTCTCGCATCGGGGCTGACCAACGCCGCGATCGGCGAGCGCCTCGGCATCGCGGTCCGCTCGGTCGACAACCACGTCAACGCCGTCTACGCGGGCCTCGGCGTGCGGTCGGACGGCGAGCGCAACCCGCGGGTCGACGCGACGCTCCTCTTCCTCGAGCACACCGGATGAGCGCCGGCCCGAGCGACACGCGCGAGGACAACCGCATCGTCCTCGGAGCGATGGCCCTCCTCGGCGGCGTCCTCTCGCTGCTGGCCGCGCTCCAGGCCGTCTTCGCGCTCGGGATGCTGTCGCGGACGCTGCGGAGCGTCGATCCGGGGCCGCTGCTCGACGTGACGACGCGCGTCCTGGTCAACGTGTCGACGATCGGGCTCGCGATCGCCCTGGTCGCGGTGCTGCGCCCCGAGCGCTCGACCGGCGGCGCCCGCGTGGCCCGGACGGCGGTCATCGCCGTGGGGATGGGACTCGTCCGCTGCTGCCTCCAGGTGCTGACCGGCGTCTACCCGCTCTCGGCACTTCCCGCTCTCGCGGTCGAGCTGGTCGTCGGATCCACGGTGATCGCGCTGATCACCGCCTACGGCTACCTGCTCGTGCGCGCGGCACGGCGCGTGCGCGAGAAGGAGCGGGAGCACGCCCGCGCCTCCGTGCAGGCGCTCGAGGCGGTGCAGGCCCTGCAGCGGGAGGAGCTGCGGGTGCGGCGCGACGTCGCGCAGAGCCTGCACGGCGGCCTCCAGAACGGACTCGTGGTGCTGACCGCCGAGCTGCACGCGGTCGCGAGCGCATCCGACGAGGCGGCCTCGGAGCGGCTGCTCGCCATCGCCGCCCGGCTCGACCGGCTCCGCGAGGACGAGGTGCGCGCGGTCGGCCACGCCCTCTACCCGGTCGAGATCGACCACGGCCTGGTCCCCGCCGTCCGCGACCTCGTCGCGCGACTCCCTCCCGAGATCGCCGTCGACCTCGACCTCGGCCGCATCCCGGCGCTCGCCGCCGAGGGCGCCGAGGCGCCGCTCGACCAGCGGATGCTCCTGGTCCGGTTCCTGGAGGAGGCGGTCACCAACGCGCTGAAGCACGGCGGCGCCTCCTCGCTGCGGGTGCGCGGCGACGAGGCGGCGGGCGTCGTGGTGCTCACCCTCGACGACGACGGCCGCGGACTCGTCGAGGGGTCGACGCGCTCGGGCCTGGCGCGGCTGGAGCGGCAGCTCGCGGTCTACGGGGGCTCGCTGGAGCTCTCGGACTCGCCCGTGCTCGCGGGGGCGCGGCTGAGGGCGCGGCTCCCGCTGTCCGACGCGGCGCCCGGCGGGGACGGCGGACGGACGGAGTAGCGGGTCGGGCGCTCGTGCCGTCCCTCGCGTCGAGCACAGGGCGGTCCGAGGGACGGATTCACACCGGATGGCGAGCCGTCTCCTCGTGCCCGCCCCTCACGCCGGGTAGACCAGCAGATCCTCCGGAGCGACGGTGAAGCCTGCCTCGCGGCCGGGCGCGAGGTCGAGGCGTGCTGCGTCGGCCGCCGGGACGTCGGCGGTCAGGAGCGCGCTGCGCACCCGCACCGCGTCTCCCCGCTGCTCCACATCGGTGATCACGGCGCGGAGGCCTCCCCCTCCGACGGAGACGGCGGAGGGACGGACCGCGGCGAGCACCGCGGCACCGACCGCGACCGGCTCGGCCGCGACTCCGGACAGCTCGTGCCCGCCGGCGGTGCGCAGACCCGTCGCGGTGCGGACGCCGTCGAGCAGCTCGAGCCCGGCGAGCTCGGCGGTGAACGCGGTGCGCGGGCGCGTGAGGACCCGGGCGGTCGGCCCCTCCTCCACCACACGGCCGCCGTGCAGCACCAGAACCCGGTCGGCGAGGGTCCAGGCGTCGAGCACGTCGTGGGTGACCACGATCGCCGAGCGGTCGGCGAGCACCTCGCGGAGCATCCGGCGGAGGACCGGGGCGGTCCGGGCGTCGACCGCGGCCAGCGGCTCGTCGAGCAGCAGGAGGCGCGGGTCGGTCGCGAGGGCCCGGGCGAGTGCGACCCGCTGAGCCTGGCCGCCGGAGAGACTCCCCGGGCGCCGGTCGGCCAGGTCGGCCACGCCCGCGGCGGCCAGCTCGCGCTCGGCCCGCTCGAGGGACCGCGCCCGTCCGGCGCCGGCGCTGCGCGGACCGAACGCCGCGTTCTCGCGCACGCTGAGGTGCGGGAACAGCAGCGGGTCCTGCGCCAGCAGGGCGACGGGGCGGCGGTGCGGAGGAGTCCAGCGGCGGTCGTCGAAGAGCAGCGCGCCGCCGGCGGTCGCCCGCCCGGAGTCGGCGCGGACGAGGCCGGCGATCAGCTCGAGCACGGTCGACTTCCCCGCGCCGTTGGGCCCGAGCAGCGCGATCGTCTCGCCCTCGGCCACGTCGATCCGCACGTCGATCCCGCGCGCCGCGAGCCGCGCCTCCAGCAGCAGGCTCACCGCGGCACCCCCCGGGCTGAGCGGCCGTGCGCGAGACCGATCACGAGCACCGCGACCACCACGAGCACCAGCGCGAGGGCGACCGCCGCGTCCGGATCGCTCTCCCGCTGCAGGTAGATCTCGAGCGGGAGGGTGCGCGTCGTGCCCTCGAGGCTGCCGGCGAAGGTCAGCGTCGCCCCGAACTCGCCGAGCGCCCGCGCGAACGAGAGGATCGCGCCCGAGGCGAGGCCCGGCAGGATCAGCGGCAGCGTGATCCGGCGGAGCACTGTCCCGGGGGAGGCGCCGAGCGTCGCTGCGACCGACTCGTACCGCGCGCCGGCGCTGCGCAGTGCGCCCTCGAGCGTCAGCACCAGGAACGGCAGGGCCACGAAGGTCTGCGCGATCACGACGGCGGTGGTCGAGAACGCGATGCGGACGCCGAGGGCCTCCAGTGCGCCGCCGAGCAGGCCCATCCGCCCGAAGGTGAAGAGCAGCGCCAGCCCGCCGACCACCGGCGGGAGCACCAGCGGCAGCAGCACCAGCGAGCGGAGCAGGCGCTGGCCGGGGAAGGCCGTGCGGGCGAGCACGAGGGCCATCGGGGTGCCGAGCAGCAGGCACAGCAGAGTGGCGACGGCGGAGGTGCGCAGGCTCAGCAGGAGCGCGGCGACGGAGGAGTCGGAGGTGATCAGCGGCAGGAACTGCGGCCAGTCGACGCGGGCGAGGACCGCGGCGAGCGGGAGCAGCACCAGCAGGGCGCCGAGCGCGGCGACGGCCACGACCCAGCGCGGCAGGCCGGACCCGGTGCGCATCAGCCGCGGGCGAGCGGCGTCTCGACGATGACCGTGGTCGCCTTGACCACCGCCACCGCGGGAGACCCGGGCTCGAGCCCGAGCTCGCGGACCGCTTCGCTGCTCATCAGCGAGACCACGCGGTGGGGACCGCACTGCAGCTCGACCTGCGCCATCACGGTGTCCATCACGATGCCGGTGACGATCCCGACGAAGCGGTTGCGGGCCGAGCGCGCGACCGGGGACGGATCCTCCGGCAGCACGGCGTTCGCGCGGGCGAGCCGGGCGACCTCGAGGCCGTCGACGACGCGTCTCCCGGACGCGTCCTTCGCGCTCTCGAGCGTCCCGTTCTCGATCCAGCGCCGCAGCGTGTCGTCGCTCACGCCGAGCGCGGCGGCGGCGTCCCTGATCCGTATCTGCGGCATGGAGTCGATCCTACGTCCGCGGCTGAGCCTGTGCCGTGCCCGCCCCCTCTCCACGAGATACCGCTCCGGTGCGCCTCCTGCGGCGTGCCGCGCATCCGGGTGGCATCTCGCGGAGAGGGAGGAGAGGACGGCGGAGGGACGGGCGCTGGGGATCCCGGGCCCCGCGCGCAACCCCCTGGAGGACCGGCGGGAGCACGACGCACGCTGAAGGGACGACGACACAGGAGGCGGCATGCGCGCGATGGTCTACCGGGGCCCCTACAAGGTCCGCGTGGAGGAGAAGGACCGGCCGAGGATCGAGCACCCGAACGACGCGATCGTCCGGGTGACGATGGCGGCGATCTGCGGATCCGATCTGCACCTCTACCACGGGCTGCTCCCGGACACCCGGATCGGCCACACCTTCGGCCACGAGTTCATCGGCGTGGTCGACGAGGTCGGCTCGTCGGTGGAGAACCTCAGCGTCGGCGACACGGTGATGGTCCCCTTCACCATCTACTGCGGCTCCTGCTGGTTCTGCTCCCGCGGCCTCTACTCCAACTGCCACAACGTGAATCCGAACGCCACCGCGATCGGCGGCATCTACGGCTACTCGCACTCGGCGGGCGGCTACGACGGCGGGCAGGCGGAGTACGTGCGCGTCCCGTTCGCCGACGTGGGCCCGACGAAGATCCCCGAGTGGCTGCCGCACGAGGACGCCCTGATGCTCACCGACGCCTTCTCGACCGGCTACTTCGGCGCGCAGCTCGGCGACATCGTCGAGGGCGACACGGTCGTGGTGCTCGGAGCCGGACCGGTCGGCCTGGCCGCCGCGCGGTCCGCCTGGCTGATGGGCGCCGGCCGCGTCATCGTCGTCGACCAGATCGACTACCGCCTCGCCAAGGCCCGCGAGTTCGCCTTCGCGGAGACCATCGACTACACCGAGGAGGACGACCTCATCGTCACCCTCAAGAAGACCACCGGCGGGCTCGGCGCCGACGTCGTGATCGACGCGGTCGGCGCGGAGGCCGACGGGAACCTCCTCCAGCACGTCACTGGCGCCAAGCTCAAGCTGCAGGGCGGCTCGCCGATCGCGCTCAACTGGGCGATCGACGGCGTCCGCAAGGGCGGCACCGTCTCGGTGATGGGCGCCTACGGTCCGCTCGCGAGTGCCGTCAAGTTCGGCGACGCCGTCAACAAGGGCCTCACGCTGCGGATGAACCAGGCCCCCGTCACCCGGCAGTGGCCGCGCCTGTTCGAGCACATCCGGGCCGGGCACATCACGCCCAGCGACCTGATCACGCACCGCATCCCGCTCGAGCACATCGCCGAGGGGTACCACCTGTTCTCGTCCAAGCTCGACGGCTGCATCAAGACCGTCGTCGTCCCGTAGGAGGATCCCGTGCCGTACACCGCCGACCGCCCCGTCCGCGTGCCGACCGCCGAGGAGCTGCGCGCCCGCATCCCGGGCTGGGGCGCCGACCTCGATCCCGCCGACCGCCCCGCCTTCCCCCGCGAGCGCAGCGACCTCGTCTCGGGCGCGCACTGGGAGCGCCCGGAGAAAATGCGGACGCACGGCCGTCGCGAGAAGAGCATCGAGCACCGCGAGCTGCCCGCCGTCTTCGGCACGGCGCAGCCCCTCCACGGTGTCTCCGGCGCGATCCGCCGCTACGCCTACGACCGGTTCAGCGAGGGGCGCCACGCGCACTGGCTGCTGCTCGTGCTGGGCGACCGGGTGGAGTCGACCGGGGCGCACCTCCGCTCGCTGCTCACGACACGGCCGGACGATCCGATCACCGAGACCGGTGTGCTCGCCGAGGCGCACGCGCACCCGATCGCCTCGCGCCGCGGCCGGACCGACGTGCGCCACCAGATCCTCGACCCGCTGGTCGTCGGCGGTCCCTGGGTCCTCGCCGCGCTCGGCGCCGTGGCCGTCGCCCGCCGCCTCCTGCGCTGACGCCCGTTCTCCCTCTCGTGAGAGGCCGCTCCGGTGCGCCTCCGTCGGCATGTCGCGGACCGGAGGCGCGTCCCGCGGAGGAGGACGGGGGTCAGCGGCTGCGGGGCGCGGCGCCCGCGGTCGGCGCGGTGCGGGTGTCGACGCTCGCCGTGAGTGCCGCGGAGTAGCCGGACGCCGGGCTGCCGGACATCGTCGCGAGCTGCAGGGCTCCGCCGTCGTCGCCGAAGACGGAGTCGGATTCCAGGCCGACCCGGGCGAGGTTCGCGGCCGAGCCCGCATACGACTCGAGGGCGTAGACAGCGGTGCACGCCTCCTCCTGCAGGGCGACCTGCGAGGTCGCGATCGCGTTCGACGCGTCGGTGATCGAGTCCACTCCCGGGTACACCTCGAAGTGGATGTGCGGCCAGCGGCCGGAGTAGCAGGCCGGGACGATCGAGGCGAAGGAGACGACGCCCGACGCGTCGGCGACCTGCACGCCGCGGAGGTACGTCTCGTCCTCGACGCCGCTGGAGTACATCGAGTAGTCCCCGTGCGCGTCGCAGTGCCAGACGTACACGGCGGCTCCGGCGAACGGCACGCCCCCGCTCGCCGCGTCGAGGATCGTCAGAGTGAGCGCCAGGGGGACCCCGTCGGCCGTCGCGCCGCCGCCGATGCTGGTGCGCAGGTCGCTGCGGACGATCCCGGAGCGCTCGAGGACGTCGACCCCGTTCGAGCCGTCGCCCGGGTAGGGGCCGGCCGTCTCGTCGGGGATCTCGCCGGCGACCGCGGTGCGGGCCCCGGCCGTGGCGGTCGCGGTGGGAGTCGCGGTGGCGGTCGCGGCGGCGGAGGGGGCGGATCCCGATGCTCCGGTGGCGCACGCCGCGAGCCCGAGGGTCGCCGCCCCCGCGCCGACCAGCGTCAGCACGCCGCGCCGCGAGAAGAGGGTGCCCACGTCGAACGGGAGGCCCTGGTCGACCACCTCCTCCTCGGGGCGGTCGAGCCGGCGGCCCTCGTAGGCCGGTCCGTCGGGCGTGCTGCGGGGCTCCGGGATGCGGGTCATGGTCGTGCTCCTCGTCGGTCGTGGTGTCCGTCGCGAGCAACCCTGGCGGCCGGGGCTCTGCGCCTCCGATGACCGTCCTACGACCCTCCTATGACCGACCCGCTGACCGTCCTGCACCCCTCGTCCGACGCCGCGACGCTCCTCACGGCGCTCCGAACCCGGCCGCCGCGAGCACCGCGCGCCCGGCGTCGGAGGCGACGTACGCGACGAAGGCCGCCGCCGTGGCCGGGTCGCCCGCTCCGGTCAGCGCCGCGATCGGGTACGTGTTCACCGCCTCCGAGGCCTCGGCGAAGGGGATGCCGGTGACCGAGCCCGCAGCCCCGCGGACGTCGGTCGCGTAGACGAGCCCGGCGTCCGCCTCGCCCGAGGACACCTTGCCGAGCACGTCGGTGACCGACGACTCCTCGCTCACGGGAGAGATGTCGACCCCGGCGGCCTGCTCGACCGCGGCGGCCGCCGCTCCGCACGGCACCTGCGGCGCGCAGACGACGGTGGCGGTCCCGGGCCGGGCGAGGTCGGCGAGCGAGGCGACCTGCGCCGGGTTGCCGGGAGGCACGGCGATCTCGAGCGTGTTCGTGGCGATGTCGACCGGGTTCCCGTCGACGAGCCCGGCCTCGGCGACGGTGGACATCGTGCGCTCGTCGGCGGAGGCGAAGACGTCGGCCGGGGCGCCGTTGACGATCTGCGTCGCGAGGTCGGAGGAGCCGGCGAAGGAGAGCTCGACCTGCGCGCCGGGCTCGGCGGCCTCGAACCCCGTGGCGAGCTCGGTGAACGCGCCCTTCAGCGAGGCGGCGGCGAAGACCGTGATGGAGCCGCCGACCGAGGACGTCGCGCCGCCGGTGGCCGCATCGCCGGCGGGGGTCGACGGAGCGGAGCAGCCCGCGAGCAGGAGGAGCGCGGCAGCGGCCGGGACGAGGGGGAGCAGTCGACGACGCACGGGGACCTCCGGATGTGGGCTCCGCAGATGCGGCGGACAGCTGATTCTAGAACCTCAGGTGCGGAGCCGGGCTGGGAGGAGGGCCTCACGTGCGGCGGAGAGACGATCGGAGGACCGGACCGGCCGGGCGATGCACCTGCGCGGGGAACGACCGCCCGCGCGACGCACAGCGGCGGGCGGACCGCAGCCCTCCGGCTCCGGCCCGCCCGCCGCTCGTCGCGGCCGCCTCGACGGCGGCCCTCCGCTCAGCTCTGCGGCGGCGAGTAGAACTGGAGGTCGTTGCCCTCCGAGTCCTTGAAGGGGAGGATGCGGCCCCACTCGTGGTCGCTGATCTCGCCCTCGATCGACGCGCCCCGCGCCGTGAGGCGCTCCAGCTCGTCCTCGATCGAGCCCTCGGGCTGGAACGAGATGACCGCCCCGCCCTGCTCCGCGACCGTGGCCGACTCGCGGGCGTTCAGGCCGATCATCAGCCCGCCGGCGTCCAGCTCCGACCAGT
Source organism: Rathayibacter sp. AY1C5 (assembly GCF_002931705.1). Lineage (NCBI taxonomy): Bacteria > Bacillati > Actinomycetota > Actinomycetes > Micrococcales > Microbacteriaceae > Rathayibacter > Rathayibacter sp. AY1C5. The sequence goes on along the minus strand of NZ_PSWD01000018.1, from coordinate 54,205 downwards.
CGTCCGAGGTGTCCTTGACCTCGAGGCCGAGCGTGTCGCGGTAGAACGCGACCGCCCGCTCCATGTCCGTGACGGGGACCCAGACCGTTGCGACTCCTGATGCCATGTCGTGCTCCTTCGCTCGATGATGCCGTTCCACCGACGCTAGGTCGGGGACGCCCGGAGCGGGGGCCCTTGCGCCGACGCGCGGAGGCTGCTCTCGCGCGGCGCCTCTCCGCCGAGCTGCCGTGCTCACGCGCCCGGCAGCGGTGAGGCGCCGGCTTCCCGCTGCCCGTCAGTGCCGAGACACCGCCCCTCGCCGAGACACCGCCCCTCGCCGGCGTCCCGGCGCGCAGCGGGACGTCTCGGCCCGGCCTCCGCGCGCGAGCGCTCCCCGCCGACGTCACCGACGACGCGGCCGCCGAGGCGGGCGTCGCCTGGATCGAGGAGGCGGTGGGCCCGCTGCGCATCGTGGTCAACAACGCCGGCGTCCAGCACCGCGTGCCCCTGCTCGAGCTCGAGGTCGCCGACTGGGAGCGGGTGCTGCGCACGAACCTCACCAGCGCCTTCGTGGTCGGCCGGGCGGCGGCGAAGCGGATGATCCCGCGCGGCGCCGGGAAGATCGTCAACGTCGCCTCGGTGCAGGCCGATCTCGCGCGGCCGACGATCGCGCCCTACACCGCCTCGAAGGGCGGGATCCGCAACCTCACCCGCGCGATGACGGCGGAGTGGGCGCAGCACGGCATCCAGGTCAATGCGATCGCTCCGGGGTACATCCACACCGAGATGACGCAGGGCCTCGTCGACGACGAGGAGTTCGACAGCTGGATCCTCGGGCGCACGCCCGCCGCGCGCTGGGGCCGCGTCGAGGACCTGATCGGCCCCGCCGTCTGGCTCGCCTCCGACGGCTCGGACTACGTCAACGGGCAGGTCGTCTTCATCGACGGCGGCATGACCGTCGTCGTCTGAGCCACCCCTCGACCCACCGAACGGAACCCGCATGACCGCGCTCGTCCCCGCCTCCACCACCCGCGTCGTCGTCCACGCCGCCGGCGACCTCCGCGTCGAGGAGGCGCCGCTCGCGCCGCGCGGCCCCGGCGAGGCCCTCGTCGCCGTCGCGTACGGCGGGATCTGCGGCTCCGATCTGCACTCCTGGACGCACGGCGCCGCGGGCGAGTCGATCCTCCGCGAGCCGCTGACGCTCGGCCACGAGGTGGTCGGCACGGTCGTCGAGGCAGCGGTGGACGGCTCGGGACCCCCGGTCGGCGCGGCCGTCGCCGTGCACCCCGCGACCGCTCGCGGCGAGTGGCCCGACGGGCGCCCCAACCTCGCGACCGAGGGCACCTATCTGGGCAGCGCCGCGCGGATGCCGCACACCCAGGGCGCGTTCGCCCGCCACGCGGTGCTGCCGGCGCGCATGCTCCGCGAGCTGCCCGCCGTCCTCGGGCTCCGGGAGGCGGCGCTCGCGGAGCCGGCGAGCGTCGCCTGGCACGCGGTCTCGCGAGCCGGAGAGGTGGCGGGACGTCGCGCGCTGGTGATCGGCAGCGGCCCGATCGGAGCGCTGATCGTCGCCGTGCTGAAGCGGGCGGGGGCGGCCGAGATCGTCGCCGTCGACCTGGCCGAGGAGCCCCTCGCGATCGCCCGGGCGGTCGGCGCGACCCGGACGATCCGCGCGACCGACGCCGACGCGATCGCCGAGGTCGCGGCCGACGTCGTCTTCGAGTCCTCGGGCAGCCCGCGCGGCCTCGCCTCGGCCGTCCGGGGCGCCGCCCGCGGCGGCACTGTCGTGATGGTGGGACTCCTCCCCTCGGGCGAGCAGCCGGCCCTGATCTCGCTCGCGATCACCCGGGAGCTGCGCCTGATCGGCTCCTTCCGCTTCGTCGACGAGATCGACGAGGTGCTGGCGGCGCTCGCCGACGGGAGCCTCGCGGTGGCGCCGGTGGTCACGCAGGTGCTGCCGCTGGAGCGCGCGCTCGAGGCCTTCGAGCTCGCCCGCGACGCCTCGCGCTCGAGCAAGGTGCTGCTCGACTTCACCCCGTGACGGGCGCTCGAGGCGCCTCCGGAGGGTCGGGATCGCCCGAGCGTTCGGGGTTCCCTCGGACGGCGGCGCCGCCGGAGCACTACCGTTGCACCATGGCGTCCACCGATACCCCCGATTCCGCCCCCGAAGCCGACACCGCTTCCGAGAGCGCCCCCACGCTCACCTTCTCCGACCTCGGTCTCTCCGACCCGGTCCTCAAGGCCCTCAAGGAGGTCGGCTACGAGACGCCCTCGGCCATCCAGGCCGCGACGATCCCGTCCCTCCTCTCCGGCCGCGACGTCCTCGGCGTCGCCCAGACCGGCACCGGCAAGACCGCGGCGTTCGCGCTGCCGATCCTCTCGCGCCTCGACGTCTCGCAGAAGACGCCGCAGGCCCTCGTGCTGGCCCCGACCCGCGAGCTCGCGCTGCAGGTGTGCGAGGCGTTCGAGCGCTACGCGTCCGGCCTCCGCGGCGTCCACGTCCTCCCCGTCTACGGCGGCCAGGGATACGGCACCCAGCTCTCCGCGCTCCGCCGCGGCGTCCACGTCGTCGTCGGCACGCCCGGCCGCATCATGGACCACCTCGAGAAGGGCACCCTCGACCTCTCGCAGCTGAAGTTCCTGGTTCTCGACGAGGCCGACGAGATGCTCAAGATGGGCTTCGCGGAGGACGTCGAGACGATCCTCGCCGACACCCCCGTCGAGAAGCAGATCGCGCTGTTCTCGGCGACGATGCCCGCGCAGATCCGCCGCATCTCCGGCAAGTACCTGAAGGAGCCGGAGGAGATCACGGTCAAGAACAAGACCACGACCTCCGTCAACACCACGCAGCGCTACCTGATGGTGTCGTACCCGCAGAAGGTCGACGCCCTCACCCGCATCCTCGAGGTCGAGAACTTCGAGGGCATGATCGTGTTCGTCCGCACGAAGAGCGAGACGGAGACGCTGGCCGAGAAGCTGCGCGCCCGCGGCTACACCGCGGCGGCGATCAGCGGAGACGTGGCCCAGGCCCAGCGCGAGCGCACCGTCGAGCAGCTGAAGTCGGGCAAGCTCGACATCCTCGTCGCGACCGATGTCGCCGCCCGCGGTCTCGACGTCGAGCGCATCAGCCACGTCGTCAACTACGACATCCCGATCGACACCGAGTCGTACGTCCACCGCATCGGCCGCACCGGTCGCGCGGGGCGCAGCGGAGCGGCGATCAGCTTCGTCACGCCGCGCGAGCGCCGCCTCCTCGCCGCCATCGAGAAGGCCACCCGCCAGCCGCTGACCGAGATGCGGATGCCGAGCGTCGAGGACGTCAACGTCACCCGCCTCTCGCGCTTCGACGACGCGATCACCGCGGCGCTCGCCGACACCGAGCGCCTGCAGCGCTTCCGCGACATCATCGGCCACTACGTCGAGCACCACGACGTGGTCGAGTCGGACGTCGCCGCCGCGCTGGCCATCGTCGCGCAGGGCGAGGAGCCGCTGCTGCTCTCGCCCGACGACCCCCGCTTCGCCCGTCGCGAGCGCGAGGACCGCGACTCCCGGCCCGACCGCGGCGACCGCCCCGAGCGCGGCGACCGCTTCGACCGCGGCGGCGACCGGGGCGAGCGTCCCGAGCGCCGTCAGCGCCCGGCGAACAGCAACCTCGCCTCGTACCGGATCGAGGTCGGCCGCCGCCAGCGCGTCGAGCCCCGCCAGATCGTGGGCGCGCTCGCGAACGAGGGCGGCCTCAACCGCGGCGACTTCGGGCACATCGACATCCGCCCGGACTTCTCGATCGTGGAGCTGCCGGCCGACCTGCCCCAGGACGTGCTCGACCGCCTCGCCGACACCCGCATCAGCGGCCAGCTGATCGAGCTGAAGCCGGACCGCCGTCCGAGCCGCGCCGGCGCCGACCGCGGCGCACGCCCCAGCGGCCCGAGCCGCTCGAGCGAGCGCCCGGAGCGCAAGCCGCGCTACTGACGGCTCCCGCCTCTGCGGACGGGCCTCCACGAGACGCCACTCCGGTACAGCGACCCTCGCGTGTCGCGTACCGGAGTGGCGTCCCGCTTTCGTGCGGGGGCGGCCTCAGCGGCGCAGGACGCGCCGGGCCAGCACGTTGCCGAGCAGCTGCACCAGCTGCACGATCACGATGATCACGAGCACCGCGGCCCAGGTGACGACCGGCTCGAACTGCCGGTAGCCGTACTGGATCGCGAAGTTGCCGAGCCCGCCGGCGCCGATGTATCCGGCGACCGCCGACATGTCGATCACGGCGACGAACACGAACGTGTAGCCGAGGATCAGCGGACCGAGCGCCTCCGGCAGCAGTACCGTGCGGACGATCCGGAACCGGCTCGCTCCGACCGACCGCGCCGCCTCGATCACGCCGGGCTGCACGGTCAGCAGGTTCTGCTCCACGATCCGCCCGATGCCGAAGGCGGCGCCGAGCGAGAGGGTGAAGACGATGGCGTCCGTGCCGATGCCGGAGCCGACCACCAGCCGGGCCAGCGGCTGGGCCGCGGCGATGAAGATGATGAACGGGATCGGCCGGAACACGTTCACGATCACGTTGAGCAGTCCGTGGACCATCCGGTTCGCGTAGAGGGCGCCGCCGCGGGTGAGCGCGAGGCCCAGTCCGATCAGCAGTCCGCCGAGCCCGCCGAAGAGGAGGCTCAGCGCGACGATGTAGAGCGTCTCGCCGGTCGCCTGGACGAGCTTGGGCAGGAGCGGGATCAGCTCGTTCATCGGGGCACCTCCGTGAGGGCGACGCGTCCGCCGAGGCGGGCGAGGAGGGAGTCGACGACGCCGTCCGGCGCGTCGAGGGCGACCGTGAGGTGGCCGAAGGCCCGCCCGCGGACGTCGGTGATGCCGCCGTAGACGAGCTCGAGCGGCACGCCGGCGGCCGCGACCTCGGCGAAGACGTCGCCCTGGGAGGCGGAGTCGTCCGAGAACGAGAGCGTGACCAGCCGGCCGCGGTGGCGCGCGCGCAGCACGGCCGCCTCCGCGGGCGAGGGCACCGAGCGGACGACCGTGGAGACGAAGCGGCGGGTGACCGGCTCGCGCGGGGCCGAGAACACGTCGAAGACGGGCCCGCGCTCCACGATGCGGCCCGACTCCATCACCGCGACCTTCGTCGCGAGCTGCTGGACCACGTCCATCTCGTGGGTGATCACGACGATGGTGACGCCCAGCTCCTCGTTGATGCGGCGGAGGAGGGCGAGCACCTCGCCGGTGGTGTCCGGGTCGAGCGCGCTGGTGGCCTCGTCGGCCAGCAGGATGCGCGGGGAGGCGGCGAGGGCGCGGGCGATGCCGACGCGCTGCTTCTGCCCGCCCGAGAGCTGCTCCGGGTGGCTGCGCGCCTTGTCGCTCAGACCGACGAAGCGGAGCATCTCGTCGACGCGGGCGCGCTGCTCCGTGCGCGGGACGCCCGCGACCTGCAGCGGGTAGGCGACGTTCTGCCACACGGTCTTCGAGCCGAACAGGTTGAACTGCTGGAAGATCATCCCGATCCCCAGGCGCAGCCGGCGCAGCTCGCGCTCGGGCAGGCCCACGGTCTCGCGGCCGTCGATCTCGATGCTGCCGCTGGTCGCGGGCTCCAGAGCGTTGACGAGGCGCGCGAGCGTGCTCTTGCCGGCGCCGGAGTAGCCGATCACGCCGTAGACGTCGCCCGCCTCGATCTCGAGGCTCACGCCGTCGACGGCCGCGGTCGGGGCGGCGCCGCGCCCTGCGCCGGGGTACACCTTGCGCACGTCGGTCATGCGGATGAGCGGCACGGGGCGCCCTTTCTGTTGCGGGGGAGGCGCGGGACCGCGCCGGTGGGGAGCTCCGCGAGCGGAGGACCCGACCGGCGCGGTGCCGCGGGTGCCGGAGTCAGGAGGCGGCGGAGATGTCGGTCTCGGCGGACTCGAGCGAGGTCTCCAGCTCGGAGGCGGGGGTCTTCAGGAAGACCGCGGTGCCGCCGGACTGCTCCGAGACGCCGTCGAGCACGTCCTGGCTGTCCTGGTAGATCGAGACGAGCTTCGTGTAGGTCTCGTTCCCGGCGTCGTCGGCCCGGGCGGCGAAGATGTTCGTGTAGAGCAGGGAGGCGGGGTCGCTCGGGTCGTCCTGGGCGATCGCGTCCGAGGCCTTCAGGCCCGCGTTCTCGATGAAGTCGTTGTTGATGATCGCGGCGGCCACGTCCGGGAGCGACGTCGGGGTGAGGGAGGCCTCCAGCGCGGTGACCTCCACCTTCGAGGAGGACTCGACGTCGTCGACGTTCGAGAGCACTCCGCCGCCGTCCTTCAGCTCGACGAGCCCGGCCGACTGCAGCACCAGCAGCGCGCGCGCCTGATTGGTCTCGTCGTTGGGGATCGCGACGGTGGAGCCGGCGGGGATGTCCGCGACGTCGTCGTACTGCGAGGAGTAGAGGCCGAGCGGGTAGATCGCGGTCGCGCCGATCGGCACGAGATCCGCGTCGGCCGAGGTGTTGTACTGCGCCAGGTAGGCGATGTGCTGGAACTGGTTGAGGTCGATCTCGCCCTCGGTGAGGGCGGGGTTGGGCTGGTTGTAGTCGCTGAAGTCGACGATCTCGACGTCGATCCCGGCGGCGGCGGCGGCCTTCTCGTAGGTGGCCCAGTAGGGGTCGCTCGCGCCGACCACGCCGATGCGGACGGTGTCGTCGCCGCCGCCCGCGCCGGAGCAGCCGGCGAGGAGGAGGGCGGCGGAGGCGGCGATCGCGGAGGTCGCGAGGAGTCGGGTGCGCAGGGTCATGGCTGTGGGGATCCTTCCGTGGAGAGGATCCGGGCACGCGGTGCCGACCGGGCGGTGCTGGTCACCGCCGGCGCTGCGACCGGCCTCCGGTCGCTCGGCGCCGCGACTGCGCGGATCCCGGGGATCACCTTACGAAGGCGGTCGGACCCGCGCGGAACCCGCGCGTAACACGGCGACTCGGAGGCAGAGGAGGCGCGCGCTCACCGCGGGATCGCGCTGTGACGGCTGCTCAGCGCCTGACCGCGCCGCGCCGGACGCTCAGCTCGCGAGCGCGCCGTCCTCGCCCGCCGACGCCTCGTGCTTGGCGATCCGCTTCGCGATCGCGTCGCGCTCGGCCCGGAGCGACGCGATGGTCGGCTTGTCCAGGCGGGGGTCGGCCAGATCGGCGAAGGGGCTCGCGGCGCCGGTGCGCGCGGACACGAGCGCGGCGTACGCCTTCGTCGCGGCGCGGAGCTCGGCTCCGGCCCGTTCGACCTTCCGCGGCTTCGACTCCTTGTCCGAGACGAGTCGGGCGTGCTTGTCGAGGGCCTCTACCAGTGCGCGATGCGCAGCGTCAATCTTCTTGCTCATAGGCGCATTATGGCGCAGGATCGGCGCACGGCGCCGACTGTGACTCCCCGCGCCCGCCGCCCCCTTCCGTGAGACGCCGCTTCGGCACGCGACACGCCGGGGGAGGCGCACCGGAGCGGCATCTCGCGGGGAGGGGACGGTCGGGTCAGCGGGCGACCGGCGTGGAGACGGACGACGCGCCCGCGCTGGTGGCGACCGCGTCGAGGACGCGCTGCACGTCGAGGGCGTCGGCGAATGTGGGCGTGACCGCCGTGCCTCCGGCGATCGCCTCGACGAGGTCGACGACCTGATGCGTGAAGAGGTGCTCGTAGCCGATGCCGTGCCCGGTCGGCCACCAGGCCGCCATGTACGGGTGCGCCGGCTCGGTGACCTGGATGCGCCGGAAGCCCTGCGCCTCCTCGGGGTCGCGGGCGTCGTAGTACTCGAGCTCGTTCATCCGCTCGAAGTCGAACGCGATCGAGCCGAGCTCGCCGTTCACCTCGATCCGGTTGGCGTTGCGGCGGCCGGTCGCGACGCGGGTCGCCTCGAAGACGCCCAGGGCGCCGCCCTCGAAGGAGGCGGTGAAGGCCGCGGCGTCGTCGACGGTCACGGCGCCGCGCGGGGCGTCGGCACCGGCGCGGCCGCCGAGGCCGACCTGCTCGCTGAGCACGGGGCGCTCGGTGGTGAAGGTGCGCAGCGTCGCCGAGACCGAGGTGATGCCGCGGCCGGTCAGCCACTGGGCGGTGTCGATGCTGTGCGCGCCGATGTCGCCGAGGGCGCCCGAGCCGGCGCGCTCCTTCTGCAGGCGCCAGGTCAGCGGCGCCTCGGAGTCGGACAGCCAGTCCTGCAGGTACTGGGCGCGCACGTGGCGGATGTCGCCGAGGCGGCCCTCCTCGATGAAGCGCTTCGCGAGGGCGAGGGCCGGGGTGCGGCGGTAGCTGAAGCCGCACATCGCCACCTTGCCGGAGGCGGCGGCCGCGGCGACCATCCGCTCCGCCTCCTCGACGGAGTTGGCGAGGGGCTTCTCGCACAGCACGTGCTTGCCGGCCTCGAGGGCCGCGATGGCGATCTCGGCGTGGGTGTCGCCCGGCGTGCAGATGTCGACGAGGTCGATGTCGTCGCGGGCGATGACGGCCCGCCAGTCGGTGGAGGCCTCGCTCCAGCCCAGCCGCTCGGCGCGCTCGGCGGTCGAGTCGGGGTTGCTCCCCACGAGCACGGCGAGCTCGGGGCGGAGGGGGAGGGGGAAGAAGCGGGAGGCGGTGCGCCAGGCGTGCGAGTGGGTGCGGCCCATGAAGGCGGTCCCCACCATCGCGACGCGCAGGGCTCGGTCGTTCGACATCGTCGTCCTTTCGTCGGCCGTACGACCCTGCCACGGGTCGGGGCGCGGGCGCTACCGCGCTCGGCGAGGCCGCCTCCGGGGCGACGCGCCCGGGCTGCACGGACATGAGCGCGTTCATAGGGTTCGGAGAGCGCTCTATCACGGACGGAATGTCTCAACCGCCGCCGTCAGATGTCGCGTAATCCCGCGGATCCCAGCCCTGACGCGGTAGCAGGAAGCCCTTGGGGCGACTGGGCGATCACTCGAACCGCCTTCGAATCGGTTCAGAACTTTTGCTTGACCCGCGACGTAAGTGGAAGTAGCTTCATCCGCATGGTCACCGCAGACCCCCGCAGCACTGCTGCACAGCCTCTTCCCCGCACCTCCGACGAGTCTCAGCAGCTGCTTCTGCAGATGCGCGGCATCGTGAAGGTCTTCCCCGGCGCCCGTGCTCTCGACGGCGTCGACCTCGATGTCCGACCCGGTGAGGTGCACTGCCTCCTCGGCCAGAACGGCGCCGGCAAGTCCACCCTCATCAAGACCCTCGCCGGGGCCCACCAGCCCACCGAGGGCGAGATCCTCGTCGACGGGAACGTCGTCACGATCCCGTCCCCGACGGCGGCCCTCGCCCTGGGCATCGCGACGATGTACCAGGAGCTCGACGTCGTCGACGGCCTCTCCGTCGCCGAGAACATCTTCCTCGGCCACGAGCTCTCCCGCGGCGGCTTCACCGCCCGGGCGAAGGCCACGAGGATCACCCGCGAGCTGATGGAGCGCCTCGGCCACTCCGAGATCTCGCCGAACCGCGAGGTCGGCACGCTCTCCGCCGCCGGCAAGCAGATCGTGCAGATGGCCCGTGCCCTCTCGCACGACGCGCGGGTCATCATCATGGACGAGCCCTCCGCGGTGCTCGACTCCGAGGAGGTGGAGAACCTCTTCCACGTGGTGCGCCAGCTCACCGCCTCCGGCGTCGCCATCGTGTACATCTCGCACCGCCTCGACGAGATCCGCGCCATCGGCGACCGGATCACCGTGATCAAGGACGGCGCCACCGTCGCGCAGAACCTCGCGGTCGCCGACACCCCCACCTCGAAGCTCATCACCCTGATGACCGGCCGCGCCGTCGAGTACGTCTTCCCGGACCGCCAGGAGCTCGACGTCGAAGCCGAGACGCTGCTGAAGGTCGAGAAGCTGGGCCTGCAGGGCTCCTTCTCGGACGTCTCCCTCGAGATCCGCGCCGGCGAGGTCGTCGGCCTCGCGGGGCTGGTCGGCTCCGGCCGCTCCGAGATCCTCGAGACCATCTACGGGGCGCGCCGCGCCAGCACCGGGACGGTCAGCGTGGCGGGCAAGCGCCTGCGCGCCGGATCCGTCACCTCGGCGGTCGACGCCGGCATCGGCCTCTGCCCGGAGGAGCGCAAGAGCCAGGGCCTGCTCCTGGACGAGCCGGTCTACCGCAACATCACCCTCTCGACCTTCGACCGCTTCGCCAAGCGCGGCTTCCTCGACGAGCGCTCCGAGCGCGCGGCGGCGGCCGAGCAGGCGGTCTCCCTCGACCTGCGGCCCTCCGGGGTCGACCGCGACGCCCGCACCCTCTCCGGAGGCAACCAGCAGAAGGCGCTCCTCGCCCGCTGGCTCGTGCGCGGCTGCCGCGTCCTGCTGCTCGACGAGCCGACCCGCGGGGTCGACGTCGGCGCACGGGCCGAGATCTACACCCTGATCAGGGACCTCGCGACCAACGGCGCCGCCGTGCTCGTGGTCTCCAGCGAGATCGGCGAGGTCCTCGGACTCTCCGACCGAGTGCTCGTGATCTCCGACGGCGCCGTGGTCCACGAGGGCCCGGCCGATTCGATCGACGAGCACCGCGTGCTCGATCTCGTCATGGAAGGAAGTGCAGCGTGAGCGGACAGCTCGACACCGCGTCGCCGTCGATCGGCGGTCCGCAGGAGGACGCCGCCCGTCACGCGTCGGCCGCGACGGGAGGCTCCTCCGGGGGCGTGCCCTCGAAGGACTCCCGCTCCGGGATGGCCCGCCTCATGCAGGGCTCCCTCGGCCGCAACGTCGGGCTGCTGCTCGCGCTGGTGATCCTCTGCATCGTCGGATTCGCCACCGCGGGGGAGCGATTCGCCAGCGTCGACAACGTGCTCACGATCCTCCGCCTCGCCGCCGTCATCGGCGTGCTGAGCATCGGCATGACCTTCGTCATCACCTCCGGCGGCATCGACCTCTCGGTCGGCTCCGTGATGGGGCTCGCGACGGTCTGGGCGAGCACGGTCTCGACCCAGTACTACGCGGCCAACACCTCCTGGCTGGTGATCGTGCTCACCGCGGTCGTCGTCGGCCTCGTCTGCGGCCTGATCAACGGCGCGCTGATCGCCTACGGCCGGGTCGTCGCCTTCATGGCGACCCTGGCGATGCTCGTCGCCGCCCGCGGCTTCGCCGAGCTGATCTCGAACCGCCAGACGCAGGTCGTCACGGTCACGCCGTTCCTCGACTTCTTCCGCGCCGACGTGCTCGGCATCCCGGTGCTCGTGCTGATCTTCGTGGTCGTCGCCGTCGCCGGCTGGATCCTGCTCAACCGCACCACCTTCGGCCGCCGCACCATCGCGGTCGGCGGCAACCCGGAGGCGGCCCGCCTCGCCGGCATCAAGGTCCGCCGCCACACCATGTACGTCTACGGCCTCGCCGGGCTCACCGCCGGCATCGCCGCCGTCATGATGCTCGCCCGCACCACCGCCGGCAGCTCGACCAACGGCCTCCTCTACGAGCTCGACGCCATCGCGGCGGTCGTCGTCGGAGGCACGCTGCTGGCCGGCGGCCGCGGCACCATCGTCGGCACCGTGTTCGGCGTCCTCATCTTCACGACCCTGACCAACGTGTTCACGCAGAACAACATGTCGACCTCGACTCAGGCCGTCGCGAAGGGCGCGATCATCGTCGCCGCCGTCCTGCTGCAGCAGCGGTTCGCCGCCCGCGGCAGGAAGTCCTGACCCCGGGGCTCCGGCCCCGCTCCTCCACACACAGCAACCCACCCGACCACTCAGGTCACCTCTCCGCAGGACACGTGTGCCCTCGGACCCCTCGGATCGATCGAAGGAGATCACTTCCATGCCCGCACGCCCCTTCACCCGCAGCCGCCTCTCCCGCACCGCCCGACTCGGCTCGGCCGGCGTCGCCTTCGGCGCCGTCGCGCTGATGCTCACCGGATGCATCTCGAACGCCCCGGTCGAGACCGGCAACGCCGCCTCCGGCGGGACCGCCGCCGCCGTGGCCGCCTCGGACAACGACGCCTCCGGCGACAACGTCGTCATCGGCTTCACCGCTCCCGCCGCCGACCACGGCTGGATGGGTGCGGTTAGCCGCGCCGCCATCGCCGAGGCCGAGAAGTACGACGACGTGGAGCTCCGCACCGCGGAGGGGACCAACGACGTCAACCTCCAGATCAGCCAGGTCGAGACCTTCATCAACGACGGCGTCGACGCGATCGTGCTCCTGCCGATCGACGGAGCGGCGCTCACGCAGGTCGCCACCCAGGCGATGGAGGCGGGCATCACCGTCATCAACGTGGACCGCGAGTTCTCCAGCCCCTTCGCCGCCCGATCGACCATCCTCGGCGACAACTACGGCATGGGCGTCAGCGCCGGCACCTACATCTGCGAGGAGCTCGGCGACAACCCCGACGCCGTCGTCGCCGAGATCGCCGGCATCGACTCCCTCCCGCTGACCCAGGAGCGCAGCCAGGGCTTCTCGGATGCGCTCGAGGGCTGCGGACTCGACGTGGACAACCGCGTCGCCGCCGACTTCACCGTCCAGGGCGGAGAGCAGGCCGCGGCCAACCTCCTCCAGGCCGCGCCGAAGATCGACGCCATCTGGAACCACGACGACGACCAGGGCGTCGGCGTCCTCGCGGCGATCGACACCGCCGGACGCGACGAGTTCCTCTTCGTCGGCGGCGCCGGCTCGGCCAACGTGATGCGCGCGATCGAGGCCGACGACTCCGTCGTCAAGGCCACGGTCGTCTACCCCTCGACCCAGGCCGCGGACGGCATCAAGCTCGCCCGCCTCGTCGAGCAGAACAAGTCGATGGCCGACACCAGCTCGCTCGGCGTCCCGCGCCAGATCCAGCTCTTCGCGCCGGTCGTCACCAAGGACAACGTCTCCGAGTACCTGCCCTCGGCCTTCGAGTCCTGATCGGCCCCACCAGCCCGGGTCGGCGCGGGAACCATTCCGCGCCGGCCCCCACCTCGGCGCCGCCCCGGGATCACTGACGACCCGCAGCGCAGCGCCACCGGCATCCGCGAGAGGAGGAGGAGTGCAAGACACCGGCCCCAGGGCCGGACAGGAGGAGACCGGATCCGCTCAGTCGTGCGGACAGCGACGGACCCGGCCTCTGCGATGAACACCTCATTGAAGGAATCACATCACGCATGAATGGTAAGCGATCCTCGAGAAGAAGCATCAGGCGTCTTCTCGCACTCGGCATCGCCGGGATGGTGACGGTCTCCGGACTCACCGCCCTCGGCCTGCCCGCCTCGGCCCACGACGGAGTGGACCACGGTTCCGAGGGCGGAGCATCCGCTCTCGACTGGAGCAACTACGAGAAGGTCCTGCTGACGAAGAACGTCGGCGAGCCCCTCGACCTGGCCGTCCTCCCGGACAAGTCGGTCCTCCACACCGCTCGGAACGGCGAGATCCGCCACACCGACCCCAAGACCGGCACCACCCGTGTCGTCAACACGATCCCCGTGTACCAGAACTCGGAGGACGGACTGCAGTCCGTCGGCATCGACCCCGACTTCGCCGAGAACAAGTGGGTCTACCTCGTCTACGCGCCCCCCGGGAACACCCCGACCGGCGCGGCCCCGAACATGCTGCCCGAGGGCGCGACCGACAGCTACTGGGACCAGTGGAAGGGCATCAACCGCCTCTCCCGGTTCAAGTGGACCGGCTCGGGCCTCGACCTCGCGAGCGAGCAGAAGATCATCGACATCGAGACCCAGCGCGGGCAGTGCTGCCACGTGGGTGCCGACTTCGACTGGGACGCCGACGGCAACCTGTACCTCTCCACCGGCGACAACACGCCGGCGAGCGCTCCGGGTGCCGCGGGCTTCGCGCCGAACAACGACGCGCCCCGCATGAACCCGGGCTTCGACTCGCGTCGCGGCGCCGGCAACACGAACGACCTCCGCGGCAAGATCCTCCGGATCACCGTGCAGGAGGACGGCTCGTACACGATCCCCGACGGCAACCTCTTCCCGGTGGGAACCGAGAAGACCCGCCCCGAGATCTTCGTGATGGGCGTCCGCAACCCGTTCAAGATCGACGTCGACGCCGAGACGAACACCCTCTCCTGGGGCGACTACGGCCCCGACGCCACGAAGGCCGCTGCGGCCGACGGCGTCCGCGGCCCGATGGGCCTCGTCGAGTGGAACGCGACCGGACTGGACGAGCCGCACAACTCCGGCTGGCCCTACGTCCACGGACCCAACGCGCCGTACAACGAGTGGAACTTCGAGACGTCGACGCCCCGCGGCTTCTTCGACCCGGAGAACCTGAAGAACAACTCGCGCTGGAACACCGGCCTCGTCGACATCCCGGACGCCAAGGCGGCGACCGTCTACTACGGCGACAACCCCGGCGACCAGCCGTTCGACGAGCTCGTCAACTTCGGGACCAGCACCGGCCAGGGCCCCATGGGCGGACCGGTGTACCACTTCGACGCGGAGAACACCTCGACGTCGAAGTTCCCGGAGTACTGGGACAAGAAGACCTTCTTCGGCGAGTTCTCGCAGGACTACATCGCGGCGTTCACGCTCGATGAGGACCGCGCGGTCACGCACATCGAGGACTTCCTCCCCAACGCGGCGCTCAGCCAGGCCGCGCAGCCGATCCACGACAACCCGATGGACATGGAGTTCGGCCCCGACGGGTCGATGTACGTGATCGAGTACGGCGACGGATTCTTCCGCGCCAACCCCGACGCGGGCCTGTACCGGATCGACTACGCCGAGGGCAACAAGGCGCCGCAGGCCCGCTTCACCGCGACCCCCCTGTCCGCCTCGCAGACCCCGCTCGAGGTCACGTTCGACGCCAAGGGATCGACCGACCCCGAGGGCGACGCGCTCACCTACGACTGGGACTTCGACGGCGACGGCACCTTCGACGCCACCGGAGTGACCGTCAAGAAGACCTACACCGAGCTCGGACAGTTCACGGCCCGTCTGCGCGTCACCGACGCCAAGGGCAAGTTCAGCCTGACCTCGCGGGTCATCTCGGTCGGCAACCAGGCGCCGCAGATCCAGATCCAGACGCCCGGCAACGGCTCGTTCTTCAGCTGGGGCGACGCGATCCCCTACCAGGTGACCGGCAAGGACGCTGAGGACGGCGACCAGATCGTCAGCAGCCGCGTGGGCTGGACCTACGGCCTCGGCCACGACGAGCACGCCCACCCCGAGGTCACCGGCACCGGTGCCAAGGGAGCGTTCCCGACGTCCAAGGACTCGCCCGAGCACGGCCCCGGCGCGCTGCTGTACGGCACCGTCGTCGTGACCTACACGGACGGCGGCTTCAACGGCCTGCCCCCGGCTGCGGCCGAGGCGACGCTGCGGCTGAACCCGAAGACGCAGGAGGCGGAGCACGCCGCCCGTGAGGGCGTCCTGCCCTACGCGGACACCACCGCCAGCGGCGGCAACGCCGTCAGCGGACTCGGTGCGGGATCCTTCCTGCGCTGGGACCCGGTGAACTTCGCCAACCTGACCGGCGTCGTGGTCCGCGCCACCGGTGAGGGCACCGTCGACCTCCGCTGGAACGCTGCCGACGCAGCGCCCTTCGGAACGGCGACCATCCCCGCGGGAGCCGGCTGGAAGGACGTCCTCGTCCCCTTCGGCACCAACGTCCCCCGCGGCACCGGCTCGCTCTACGTGACCTCGCCCAACGGCCTGTCGCTCGACTCCCTCACCTTCCAGGGTGCCGGCGCCGGTGACAAGACGGCTCCGACCGTCGCGGCGACCCTCGACCCGGCAGCGCCTGCGGGCGTCGGCGGCGTCTACAACAAGCCCGTGACCCTCGGCCTCACCGCCACGGACAACGGAGCGCTCTCCACCGTCCAGTACTCCGCCGACAACGGCACGACGTGGACCACGGTCCGCGCCGTCAACGGCGCGTACACGGTCCCGTTCACCACGAACGGCGCCCGGACGATCCAGTACCGCGCCACCGACACCGGCGGCAACGTCTCGGCGGTCGGCACGGTGAAGTTCACGATCGACCTGGCCGCGGCGAACGCCCCGACCGCCGCGTCGACCACCACTGTGGCGCTCTCGGCTCCCCGCGTGACCTTCGGGGCACCCGGCGAGGCGACCGTCACGGTCACCGGTCAGGGTGGGAACCCCGGCGGAGAGGTCGTCCTCTACGAGGGCGCCACCGAGCTGGGCCGCGCGACGCTGAAGGACGGCAAGGCGACCTTCGCCCTGCCGAAGACCCTCGGCGCCGGCACCCACACCCTCCGTGCGGCGTACGGCTCGGACGCCACCTTCAAGGCCTCGGAGGGCACCGCCCGCCTGATCGTCTCGAAGGCCGCCTCGGAGCTCACCGCGACCGTCTCGCCCAACCCGGTCAAGCCGGGCGCCAGCGCGCAGGTCACGGTCGACGCGAAGTCCTCGACGGGTGTCGCCGGCACCGGTCAGGTGAGCGTGATGGTGAAGAGGAACCTCTCCACCGTCGCGATGCTCACCGGGACCCTCGACGAGAACGGGCACGTCGTGGTGACGCTCCCGAAGCTCGCGGCGGGCAGCTACAAGCTGACCGTCACCCACACCGCCACGGCGGACACCAACGCCGCGTCGGCGCTGCTGAACCTCACCGTCCAGCAGTAGCCCCCGCGCAGGGGCCGGCCGGCTCGACCGGGCCGGCCGGCCCCCCACCCCCTGCACCATCTGCCATTTCGAAGGAGAAATGATGCACCACCACCACGCATCCATCACGGCCAAGCCGATGAGCCGGCGCTCGCTGATGACGGCCCTGGCCGCATCGACCGTCGCGGTCGGCGTCGGAGCGGGAGCCCTCGCGGCGCCCGCCACGGCCGCCCCCGCGCCCTCGTCCGGATCCACGCGCCTGGTCCCGATCAACCGCATCGGCATCCAGCTCTTCAGCGTCCGCGACAAGGTCTCGTCGCTCGGCTTCCGGGCCGTCTTCGAGGAGCTCGGCCGCATCGGCTACAGCGAGATCGAGTTCGCCGGGTACACCCAGGGCAACGTCGGGGCGATCACCCCGCAGCAGATCCGCCAGCTGCTCGACGACAACGGCCTCCGCGCCGTCGGCTCGCACGTCGGCACCAACCTCCTCCGCTCGGAGCTGGGCAAGCAGATCGAGATCGCGCAGATCCTCGGCACGCCGCACCTCGGCACCGGCAACGCGCCCACCAACGTCAACACCAAGGCGGGCTACCTCGCCGCGGCGGAGGAGTGGAACAAGTGGGGCCAGCAGGTCTCGGCCGCGGGCATGAAGCTCTACCAGCACAACCACGCCGGTGAGTTCGGGTTCGCCACGGACGACCCCAAGACCCGCCTGTACGACCTCTTCTACGACAACACCGACCCGCGTCACGTGTACCTCGAGATGGACGTCTACTGGGCGTACGTCGGCAAGAAGCTCTACCCGGGCTTCGAGCCGCTCGACTACATCAAGCGCAACCCGCGCCGCTACCCGATCCTGCACCTCAAGGACGGCAAGACGAACAACGCCAACACCAACGGCTACGACATC
This sequence comes from Rathayibacter sp. AY1C5, assembly GCF_002931705.1. NCBI lineage: Bacteria > Bacillati > Actinomycetota > Actinomycetes > Micrococcales > Microbacteriaceae > Rathayibacter > Rathayibacter sp. AY1C5. Next base: position 36,861 of record NZ_PSWD01000018.1, on the reverse strand, counting down.
GTCGAGTTCGGCGCGGGCAACCTGCCCTACCAGGCGTTCCTCTCGGAGCTGCGCGACCGCGGCCAGCGCTTCGGCGTCTGGGAGCAGGACACCGCTCCCACGCTGGCGACGCCGCCGAGCACGGGGAACTCCCTCGAGGCCGCTTCCCGCAGCTACTCCGCGATCGCTGCGCTCCGTGGCTGAGCGCACCCCGCGCCGCGCGCGCCGCACCGACAGCACCACCACCAGCACGACGCGCACGAGCGCACCGAGGAGAACCCCCATGAAGTGGAAGACGCCCACGGCGGTCCTCGCGGCCGCCTCCCTCGCGATGGTCGCCGCACCGTCCGCCTTCGCGGCGACGACGGACTGCACCACCGAGCTCGGGAACCAGACGATCACCGGAGACCTCAACGTCGGCGCGGGCCAGACCTGCGTGCTCGGCAACGTGACCGTCACCGGCAACGTCATCGTCGGCGACGACGCCTGGCTGGACGCCACCTCGGCGACCATCGGCGGCGACGTCATCGGCACCGACGCGTACGGCATCTCGATCGACGGCACCAGCGTCGGCGGAGACGTCGTGTCGTTCTCGGACGGCAGCCGCAACGGCTTCCTCTACCTGCGCGACCTCACGGTCGGCGGCATGGTCGAGGCCGGCGGGATCGACGTCGAGTTCAGCGACCTCTCGGTCGACGGCTCGGTCAGCACCGACGCGGCGAACTACGTCGACGTCGACCGCACCAGTGTCGGCGGCGACGCCACCTTCGCCGGCAGCGACTTCGGCGTGAACGTGCAGGGCGCCATCGTCGGCGGCTCGCTCGCCGTCACCGGCTCCTCGCGCGGCGTCCTCCTGGGCGCGAACGAGGACGGCTCGGCCTCGGCCCTCGGCAACACGGTGGGCGGGAACCTCACGCTCTCGGGCAACTCCGGCAACGTCCAGCTCGCGGGCTCGACGGTCGGCGGGCGCATCGCGCTCGCCGACAACGCGCCGGCGGTCAACTTCGGCGCGGGCAACACCGCCGCCGGAGTCGACGGCACCTTCACGGGAACGGCGGCGGGCGCTGCGGCGGCCGGCGACCAGGCCGTGGCCGTCATCGTCCCCGAGGCCAACAAGGGCGAGCTGACCTGGACGCTCGAGGGCACCAGCAACCTGGTGAACCTCGGCGTCGCCGAGGAGCAGGGCGACCACTTCGCCGCCTCCGGTGAGCTCGTGCCGGTCCGCGTGACCGACACCCGCCTCAACGGCCCGGCCTGGTCGGTCACCGGCCAGCTGAGCGACTTCCGCTCCGGCGAGAAGACGTTCTCGGGCAAGCACCTCGGCTGGACCCCCGAGGTCCTGGAGAACACCGGCGGTGCCGTCGCGGGCGCAGCCGTCCCCTCCGGGTTCGACTCGGGCAACGGCCTCGCCACGCCCCGCGTCCTCGGCTCCGCCGCGGCGCAGCACCCGACCGGATCCTCGGTCCTGGGCGCCGACCTCGACCTGAAGCTCCCGCTCTCGGTCGGAACCGGCACCTACACCGCGACGCTGACGCTCACCGCGCTCGGCTAGCACCGGTGGGGCGGCCTCCGGGCCGCCCCACCCTCCCCCCGTCTCCCCGCGAGACGCCACTCCGGTACGCCCCGCTCGGCGTGCCGCGTACCGGAGCGGCGTCCCGCGGGGAGGCATCCCCCCTTGCAACGGAAGCCTGATCGATGTCGCTCATGCCACGCACCTCCCGCACCACCGCCGCCCTGCTGCTGATGACGCTCCTCGCAGCCGGCGGCCTCTCGGCTCAGGCGGGTGCCCAGGAGGCGGACCCCGCCTCCACGCCGGTCACCTGGGGGGTGCGCCCCGCCGACACCGAGCAGGGCAGCGAGCGGCCGAACTACGCGTACGCCCTCGATCCCGGCGGACGCCTCAGCGACGCCCTGATCGTCTCCAACTACGACGACGAGGAGCAGACGTTCCGCGTCTACGGCTCCGACGGCTTCATCACCGAGGCCGGCCAGCTCGACCTGCTCCCCGCCGCGGAGCCCTCGACGCAGCTGGGCAGCTGGATCGCGTTCCCCGAGCCCGAGGTCACCGTGCCCGCCGGCGAGAGCGTGCAGGTCCCGTTCGAGGTCGTCGTCCCCGACGACGTGACCCCGGGCGACTACGCCGCGGGCGTCGTGTCCTCGATCCTGGTGCAGGGCGAGACCGGAGTCTCGGTCGACCGGCGCCTGGGCTCGCGCATGTACCTCCGCGTCGGCGGCGAGCTCGCCCCGCGCCTGTCGATCGACGGCCTCGCCGTCTCGTACGAGGGCGGCTGGAACCCCTTCGCCCCCGGCTCCGCGACCGTCGACTACACCGTGACCAACGCGGGGAACACCCGCATCGCGCCGGGCGCCGAGATCAGCGTCGCCGGCCTCTTCGGCCTCGCGCCGGTGTCCGCGACCGACCCGGAGCCGCTGCCCGAGCTCCTCCCCGGAACCTCGGTCTCGCGCACCGTGACCGTCGCCGGAGTCTGGCCGCTCTTCGTCGCGACCGCCCGCGCCGCGCTCTCGGGCACGGTCGTCACCGCCGACCAGGCCTCCCAGGCCGACTCCGCCGTCGTCGTTCCCGACGTGCCGGTCGCCACCGCCGAGACCTCGGCCGCGGCCGTGCCGTGGAGCGCCGTGCTCCTCCTCGCCCTGCTCATCGGGCTCATCGTGCTGACCGTCGTCCGCCGCCGCCGCCGGGCCGCGGGGGAGCAGGCGCGCATCGACGCCGCCGTCGCCGCCGCACTCGGCGCCCAGCCGGAGGACGCCGACCGCGCGGAGGTCCGCTCCTGACCGGGTGCGGCCGACGCGGTCCGCGGGGGATCGCGCCGGCGCGGCCCACCGCCTCCGGCCGCGCGGCCGCCGCTCTAGCGGACCGCCCGCCCCTCGGCGCGCAGCTGCTCGAGGAAGCCGTCCACCACGGCGGGGCTGAGCAGGTGCCCGCGCAGCATCAGCGCGGCACCGCGCACGCCCCCGCTGCCGCCCAGCTCGGCGGTCACCACGTCGAGCCGCTGCGTCGCGAGGGGGAGGGAGCGCTCGTCGATCACCGAGCGCACGGCCGTCAGGATCTCCGGGCTGGCGAGGGCGACCGCGCCGCCCAGCACGATGACGGAGGGGTTCAGCAGGCTCACGCAGGTGGCCAGCACCTCGCCGAGCTGCAGTCCCGCGATCCGCGCCGCCTCGACGGCCTCGGGATCGCGCGCCTTCAGCAGGTCGATCAGCTCGCGCACCGACTGCACGTCGCGGCCCGCCCGGGCGAGCCCGGCGGCCAGAGCGGAGCCGCCCGCGACCGCCTCGAGGTCCCCCTCCTGACCTCCCGCCGCGGCCGGGGCCGTGCGCGGCACCTGGACGTGGCCGAGATCACCGGCGGAGCCGAGGGCTCCGCGCTGGAGCAGCCCGGAGGAGACGATGCCCGCGCCGATGCCGGTGCCGACCTTCACGAACATCAGGTCGAGGGCGTGCGGGAAGCGCGAGGCCCGCTCACCGAGCGCCAGCAGGTTCACGTCGTTGTCGACGAGCACCGTGGTGTCGTAGCGCCGGCGCACGAAGGCGGGGATGTCGAAGCCGTCCCAGCCGGGCATGATCGGCGGGCGCACCGGGCGGCCGCTCGCGTGCTCCACCGGGCCGGGCACGCCGACCCCGATGCCCGCGAGGGCGGAGCGGTCGACCCCGGCCGCGGCGAGGATCCCGTCGCAGACGTCGAGCGCGTGCCCGAGCACCGCCACGGGGCCCTGCGCGATGTCGAGCTCCTCGCGGCGCTCGGCGATGATGCGGCCGTCGAAGTCGGTCAGCGCGATGGTCGAGTGCGCCGCGCCCAGGTCGATGGCCAGGAGCGAGCGGACGGCCGGGTCGAAGACGAGGCGCGCGGACGGACGGCCGCCGGTCGACGGAGCGCGGTCGAGGTGCGCGATCAGTCCGAGCTCGAAGAACTGCTCCAGGCGCGTCATCACCGCGGTCCGCGCGAGGCCCGTCTCCTCGACCAGCTCGGCGCGGGTGCGCGGCCGACCGTCGGCGAACAGCCTCAGCATGTCGCCGGTCGCGGTACCCGCGCGCTCGGCCACGCTCAGCTCCTTCTCTCGGCCCGGAGGACGGGTTCGGGGGACAGCACACCTGAGGAAACCAGTCGACGCACGGTCGCGCAATCTCGGCGGGCCCTGCGTGCGGTTCCTGCGCAACACGGCCGGCCGGAGGCGCGACGCGCGCCCGGCCGAGGCCCCTCCCCACTCCGATCGCCCGGGTGCGCCCCGACGATCGCCGCTCAGCCAGCCCTTCCAGACAGGAGAGAACGATGACCTCGTCCGACACCACCACCACAGGCGCCCCCCGATCGAGCGGGCGCATCGGCCTCTGGCTGATCGGGGCCCGGGGCAGCGTCGCCACCACGGCCGCCGTGGGCCTGCACGCCATCGCCGCCGGAGCCGCGCCCAGCTTGGGCTGCGCCACCGCGACCCCCGCCTTCGAGGACGTCCCGCTCGCCGGGTTCGCCGACATCGTCATCGGCGGCCACGACGTCTCGCCGACCCCGCTGCTCGAGAAGGCCACGGGCCTCGCGGCCGGCGGCATGTTCCCGACCTCGGTCGTCGCCGAGGTGGCCGACCGGATCGACGCGACCGACGCCGAGATCCGCCTCGCCCCCGCCGACGCCGCGTCGCAGAAGGAGGAGATCGACCGCCGGGCCGCCGACATCGTCGCCTTCCGCGAGCGCCACGGCCTCGCCCGGGTCGTCGTGATCGACGTCGCCTCGACCGAGGTGCTGCCGGACGACCGTCCCGAGTTCCACGACCTCGCCGCTCTGCGCGCCGCCCTGGCGCGTCCGGGCGAGCGCCTCCTGCCGCCGAGCTCGATCGCCGCCCTCTCGGCCGTCGTCGCGGGCGCGGCCTACGCCTGCTTCACTCCCTCGACCGCGCTGGCTCTGCCGGCCCTGGAGGAGTGGGCCGCCGAGGCCGGGATCCCGATCGCCGGCCAGGACGGCAAGACGGGGGAGACCCTGCTCCGCAGCGTGCTCGCGCCGATGTTCACGGCGCGCGGGATGCGCGTGCTCTCGTGGGCGGGCGCGAACCTCCTCGGCGGCGGCGACGGGCAGACCCTCGCCGACCCGGAGGCGGTGCGCTCGAAGCTCGTCTCGAAGAACCGCGGACTCCGCAGCCTCCTCGGCGACGACGTCGTCACTCCGCTCCACATCGACAACGTCCCGGACCTCGGCGACGTCAAGACCGCCTGGGACCACGTGCACGCGGAGGGCTTCCTCGGCTCGCGGATCACGGTGCAGACGATCTGGTCGGCGTACGACTCGGCCCTCGCGGCGCCGCTGATCCTCGACCTCGCCCGCCTGCTGGCGCTCGCGGACGAGGCCGGCGTCTCGGGCCCGGTCGGCGAGCTCGGCTTCTTCTTCAAGGACCCGTGGGGCAGCGACGTGCACGGGTTCGCCGAGCAGACCGCGGAGCTGGTGGCCTGGTCCGCCCGCACCGGTGCGCTCGTCGCCGAGCGCCGCACCCCGGTGACGAGCGGGACGCGGAGCGATGGCTGAGCTGCGCGACTACCTCGAGCTCGTCCGCGCGAAGGCCGCGCTGACCGTGATCGGCGACACCGTCGCGGGCGGAGCGTGGGCGGGCCGCGGAGTGGGAGCGCGCACGGTCGCGCTCCCGCTGTCCTCGGCGCTGCTCTACTCGGCGGGCATGGCGCTCAACGACTACGCGGACGCCGAGCTCGACGCCCGGGAGCGGCCCGAGCGGCCGATCCCCTCGGGGCGCATCCGGCGCTCGGCGGCGCTGGGCACGGCGGCCGCGCTGACCGCGGCGGGGATCGTCGTGGCGGCCGTCGTGGACGGGCGGCGCTCGCTCGCGCTCTCGCTGCCGCTCGCGGCCGGGATCTGGTCGTACGACCTGCTCGCGAAGCCGACTCCGCTGGGCCCGGTCGTGATGGCGGCCTGCCGCGGTCTCGACGTGCTGCTCGGCGCGGGCGTCGACGGCGTGCGCGCGGCGGCCCCCGCCTCCGCCGCTGTGGCCGCGCACACGCTCGGCGTCACCGTGCTCTCGCGCGGCGAGGTGCACGGCACCACCCCGGTCGCGGCGGGTGCGGTCTCGGCCGGCACCGCGGCGATCGCGCTGTCCACCGCGGCCGGCGCTCTGGCCGAGCGCCGGGCCGCCCCCGCCGCGGTCGTCGCCGCGGGCCTCGGGCGCTGGCTCCTGCTCGTGCTCACCGCGCAGCTGCAGGCCGTGCGGACGCCGACGGCCGCGGCCGCGCGGACGGCGACCCGCGCGGGCATCACCGGGATGATCCCGCTGCAGGCCGCGCTCGCCGGTCTGAAGCGTCCCGAGCTGGGGGCGGCGCTGCTCGCGCTCGACGCGCTCGGCTCCCTCCTGCTCCGCCGCCCGCGGACGGCGGACATCACATGAGCGCCACCGGACCCGTCCTCGGCTACGGCACCAACGGCTTCGCCGACCACACCCTCGACGACGCGCTCACGGTGATCCACGCCGCGGGGTACCGCGCCGTCGCGCTCACCCTCGGGCACCCGCACCTCGATCCCTTCGCAGCCGACTGGCGCGAGCGGACGCTGGCGCTCCGGTCGCGGCTCGACGAGCTGGGCCTGCGCGTGGTCGTCGAGACGGGCGCGCGGTACCTGCTCGACCCGTTCGCGAAGCACCGCCCCACGCTGGTCGACGAGGAGGCCGGCCCCCGGGTCCGCTTCCTCGAGCGCGCGATCGAGATCGCCGCGCTGCTGGGCGCCGACGCCGTCTCCCTCTGGTCGGGGGTCGTGCCGGCGGGCGCGGATGCGGCCGCGGCCTGGCGTCTTCTCGTCGAGCGGATGCGCGGCGTCGTCGCGACGGCCGAGCGCCACGGCGTGCGGCTGGCCGTCGAGGCCGAGCCGGGGATGCTGGTGGAGACGGTGGCCGACGCGCTGCTGCTGCGCCGCGAGCTCGGCGACCCGGAGTCGGTCGGGCTGACGGTCGACCTCGGCCACTGCGTCGTGGTGGAGCCGGACGGCGTGGTCGGAGCCCTCCGCAGCGCCGGGGACCTGCTGCTGAACGTGCAGGTCGACGACATGCTCCCGGAGCGGCACGAGCACCTCGAGCTCGGCACCGGATCGCTCGACCTCGCGGCCGCCTTCGCGACCCTCGCCGAGATCGGCTACCGCGGGATCGCCGCCGTCGAGCTGCCCCGGCACTCGCACGACGCGCCCCGCCTGGCCGTGGCGAGTCTCGCGGCGATGGAGGAGGCGCTCGGCGGCGCCTCCTCGCACGCCGAGCACCCGTGGACCGCGGCCGCCCGCTCCGCCGTCCTCGAGCGCCCGTCGCGGATCGAGCGCTTCTTCCCCGCCGCGGGCCGCGAGGCCGGACGCGAGCCGCTCCGGCCCGCCGAGGACCCGCACGGCCTCGTCCACGGCACGCACGACGACGCGGCCCGCGCCGCCCTGGTGCAGGCCGCCGCGCAGGCGCTCGGCGACGACGACCTGGCCGCTCTCCTCCTCCGCCTCTACCGCGGCGGGGACGGCGCCGAGCGCCGCGGAGTGCTGGCCGGGCTGAACGCCCTCGGCGACCCGGGACCGGCTACGACCCTCGCCGGCCTCGAGCTGACCGCCGACGCCCTGCGCGCCAACGACACCCGGCTCGTCGCCGCGGCGATGGGCTCCTTCGCCCGCCGCCACCTCGACGCGCACGCCTGGCGGCACGGGGTGCTCAAGCTCGTCTTCCTCGGCGTCCCGCTCGCAGCGGTCGCCGGGCTGGAGGAGCGCAGCGACGCCGAGCTGCGCGCGATGGCCGGCCGCTTCGCGGACGAGCGCCGCGCGGCCGGGCGCCCGCTCCCGGACGATCTGGCGGTGCTCCTGCCGAGCTGACCGCCCCCGAACGCCGCCCCGACCGCGGGGCACCACCACCGATGAGAAAGGCGCGACGATGCGCATCTTCGACCCGCACATCCACATGACCTCCCGCACCACCGACGACTACCAGGCGATGTTCGACGCCGGCGTCCGCGCGGTCGTCGAACCCTCCTTCTGGCTCGGACAGCCGCGCACGAACGTCGGCTCGTTCACGGACTACTTCGACGCCCTGATCGGCTGGGAGCGCTTCCGCGCCGCGCAGTTCGGCATCCGCCACCACTGCACCATCGGGCTCAACCCGAAGGAGGCGAACGACCCGCGCTGCCGGGCCGTCCTGCCCGAGCTCGACCGCTACCTCGCCAAGGACGGCGTCGTCGCGGTCGGCGAGACCGGCTACGACTCGCTCACCCCCGAGGAGGACCAGGTCTTCCGCCAGCAGCTCGAGCTCGCCGGCGAGCACGGCCTCCCCGCGATGGTGCACACCCCGCACCGCGACAAGGAGTCGGGCACCCGCCGGACCCTCGAGGTCGTCGCCGACTCGGGTCTCGAGCCCGGGCGGGTCCTCGTCGACCACCTCAACGAGGTCACCGTCGACGCGGTCCGCGACTCCGGCTGCTGGATGGGCTTCTCCATCTACCCCGACACGAAGATGGACGAGACCCGCCTGGTGACGCTGGTCGAGCGGATCGGGCTGGACCGCGTGCTGGTCAACTCCGCCGCCGACTGGGGCCGCTCCGACCCGCTCACGACCGCGAAGACCGGCCGCCTCCTCCTCGTCGCCGGCTTCAGCGCGGGCGACGTGGACCGGCTGCTCTGGCAGAACCCGGTCGAGTTCTACGGGCAGAGCGGACGCCTGGACCTCTCGCCCGTCGCGGGCTTCGACGTGCAGGAGTCGGCCGGCCGCACCTTCGAGGGCAACTCCGTGCTCCGGGGCGCCCCGCGCATGGCGGAGGTCGTGTGATGCACCTCTCCTACTGCACCAACGTCCATCCCGCCGAGGACCTGGCCGGAGTCGTCCGCCAGCTCGACGTCTACGCCGGACCCGTGCGCGTGGCCGCCGGGCTCGCCCTGGTCGGAGTCGGCCTGTGGATCCCGCGCGACCTCGCGGCCCGCCTGGTCGCCAGCGCCGAGGACCGCGCCGTCCTCCGCGCGGCCCTGCAGCGCAACGGCCTGGAGGTGCGCACGCTCAACGCCTTCCCGTACGCCGCGTTCCACGCCGAGGTCGTGAAGCTCGACGTCTACCGCCCCGACTGGACCACGCCGGAGCGCCTGCAGTACACGATCGACTGCGCGCGGATCCTGGCCGACCTGCTGCCCGCCGGCGCCGACGGCAGCATCTCGACGCTGCCGCTGGGCTGGCGCGAGGGCTGGGGACGGGAGCAGGACGAGGCCGCCTGCCGGAACCTCGCCCGGCTCGTCGAGGAGCTGCGCGACCTGCGCCGCTCCACGGGCCACGCGATCCGCCTGGCGATCGAGCCCGAGCCCGGCTGCATCCTCGACACCGTGGACGACGTCGTCGACTGGCTGCACCCGCGGATCGGAGTGGTCGACCCGGCGTACGTGGGCGTGTGCCTCGACACCTGCCACCTCGCCGTCTCCTTCGCCGACCCGGTCTCGGCCGTCCGCCGCATCCGCGACGCGGGCCTGCGCGTGGTCAAGGTGCAGGCCTCGGCCGCGCTCCACCTGGAGGACCCCTCGGGCCGCGCCGCGCTCACCCCGTTCGTCGAGAAGCGCTACCTGCACCAGACCCGCGAGAACGGGATCGACGGGGTGCTCCGCGTCGACGATCTGCCCGAGGCGCTGGACACGCTCCCCGGCACCGGCCCGTGGCGCGTGCACTTCCACGTGCCGCTGCACCACCGGCCGGAGGCGCCGCTCTCGGCCACCACGGCCGTCCTGGCGGAGGCGGTCTCGGCGGTCGACGCCGCCTGGCCGTACGACGAGATCCACCTCGACGTCGAGACCTACACCTGGTCGGTGCTCGCCGACGCCCCGAGCGACCTCTCGACGGGCATCGGCGCCGAGCTCGCCTGGGCGGCCGCGCACCTGCTCACGCCCGCCTCCCGAGAGGCGCTGCTGGCGCCCCTCCTCCCGCAGGCGGCGGCGCTGTGAGGCCCGTGCTGCTGCTCGACGTGGTCGGGCTGACCTCGACGGCGCTCGCCGACATGCCCCGCCTCTCGCGGCTGGCCCGCGGGGGCGGGCGCCTGCCGCTGGACACGGTCCTGCCCGCGGTCACCTGCAGCGTGCAGTCGACCATGCTCACCGGCACGATGCCCGCGCAGCACGGGATCGTCGGCAACGGCTGGTACTTCCGCGACCTCGGCGAGGTGCACCTGTGGCGCCAGCACAACCGCCTGGTCACGGGGGAGAAGGTCTGGGAGACCGCACGCCGGCTGAGCGGGGAGCCGTACCGCGCGGCCAACATCGGCTGGTGGTACGCGATGGGGGCGTCGACCGACGTCACCGTCACTCCGCGCCCGATCTACCACGCCGACGGCCGCAAGTCGCCGGACGCGTACGTGCGCCCGCCGGCGCTGCACGACGAGCTGGTCTCGCGCTTCGGCGCCTTCCCGCTGTTCCAGTACTGGGGGCCGACCGCGTCGCTCCGCTCGACCCAGTGGATGGTCGACGCGACCCGGCACGTGCTGGCGGGCGACGGCTCCGGCCCGCCCGAGCTGACCACGGCGTACCTGCCGCACCTCGACTACGACCTCCAGCGCTTCGGACCGGACTCGCCCGAGGCGCGCCGGGCCGCGTCGGAGCTCGACGTGGTGCTCGCTCCGCTGCTCGACGACGCGGAGGCGCTGGGCGCGTCGGTGATCGTGGTCGCCGAGTACGGGATCGCCGACGCCGACACCCCGGTCGACGTGAACCGGGCGCTCCGCCGCGAGGGCCTGCTCGAGGTCTACGTGCAGGACGGCCGGGAGCAGCTGGACCCGTGGACGTCGCGCGCGTTCGCCGTCGCCGACCACCAGGTCGCGCACGTCTACGTGCAGGACGCGGCGGACCTGCCGCGGGTGCGCTCGATCCTCGAGGGGCTCGACGGCGTCGACGAGGTGCTCGACCGGGAGGCGCAGGCCCGCTACGGCCTCGACCACGAGCGCTCGGGCGAGTTCGTCGTGGTCGCCCGGCCGGGGGCGTGGTTCACCTACTACTACTGGCTCGACGACGACCGCGCGCCCGACTTCGCCCGCGGCGTCGACATCCACCGCAAGCCCGGCTACGACCCGGCCGAGCTCTTCTTCGATCCGGCCGACCCGCTGGTGAAGGCGAAGGCGGCGGGCAACCTGGCCAAGAAGGCCCTGGGGCTGCGCTACGCGATGAACCTGGTGCCCCTGGACGCGTCGCTCGTGCGCGGCACGCACGGGAGGCTGCCGTCCTCGTCGGCGGACACTCCGCTCGTGCTGGCCTCGGACGCGGACCTGCTGCCGGCCGGAGCCGCGTCGCTCCCGGCCACCGCGGTTCGGGACCTGGTGCTCGCGGCGCACGGCCCGGCCCTCGCGAAGGAGGCGTCGGCGCTCGCGCGCTGAGGGAGTGGACGCCCGGCGGCCCGTGCGCGGGCCGTCGGGTGCCGGGGGCTCAGCCGGGGTCGCCGCGGTCCGACGCGGGCTCAGGCGAGCTCGCCGCGGTCCGACGCGCGCTCAGGCGAGCTCGCCGCGGACCGCAGCGGGCTCAGGTCCTCGCCGCGGACCCAGCCGGCGGCCGGGCGGCTCAGCGCGGCACAAGCCCGGTGAGCCGCGCCGTCAGCCGCTCGACGGGACCCGCACCGAGGAACCGCCACCACAGCACGGCGGCCGCGCACAGCCCGAGCACGAGGGCGAGAGCGGCGAGCGGAGTGTCGGCGGAGTAGCCGAGGCCCGCCCGCGCGAGCGCCGCGACGAGAGCCACCTGCAGCACGTAGACCGAGAGCGCGAGCGTGCCGATCGCCCGGAGCGGCACCAGCAGCCGCTGGACCGCGGTGGAGCGCGACGTGGTCAGCAGCACCACCGCCACGTAGGCCAGGAGCACGAGCCCGAGGTCGTGCAGGGTGTCCGGGAGGCTGCCGGAGGGCGACTCCACGCCGAGCAGGAGCGCGACCAGTGGCCGCACCGGGTACGCGACGACCGCGACCGCCACGAGCACCGCGAGCAGCCGGTCGCGTTGCGCGCCGTGCCGCAGCAGCAGGGCTCCGAGGAGGAAGAAGGGGAGCAGGTTGGTCGCGCGGTAGCTCGGCCCGCTGAAGAGCCAGAGGGCGAGCGGAGAGCCGGATGCGGCGGCGGCGACCGCGGCGTTCGCGGGCCCGGCGGCGAGCGCGATCACGGCGGCCAGCGCGGCGATCGTCCGGGAGCGGAGGAGGAGCAGCGGCGTGCCGAGCACGAGCACGACGCCGAGGTACTGCAGCACGATCGCGATCCAGCTGCCCCAGGTCTCGAGCCAGACGCCGAGCGCCACGAGCACCGCGCTGCGGATCGCGTTCCGCAGCAGCACCCGCCCTGGCGAGGCACCGGGCCGCGCGAGCACCAGGGCCGCCGACATCCCCATCACCAGCGCGAACAGCGGCGACGCGAGATCGTTGACGTTCCACGCCAGGAACCCGACGACCCCCGTGCGGGCGCTCGGCACGAGCGGCATCGCGTGCGCGACGAGCATGGCCGCCACCGCCACTCCGCGCAGCACGTCGGGGGCGACCAGTCGGTCGTGCCGGAGTCGCGGAGCCGTCGCAGTCATCCCGCGAGAGTAGGCGCGGCCCCGCCGCCGCGCCCCGCGCGAGCGCACCTCGCGCCACCGGCCGTCCGCCGGGCCGTCGGCCGCGGCGCCGCCCGCCCCGCCGACGTGCGCTGCTGTCCGCTCCGCTCCGCTGGCCGCGGCGCCGCCCGCCCCGCCCGCGGGCGCCGGGCTGTCGGCCGCGGCGCCGCCCGCTCCGCCGACGTGCGCTACTGTCCGCTCCCCTCCGCCGGCCCGGCCTCCGGCCGCCCGCTCCGATCCGTCGCTGACGGCCCGTTCCGTCCTCCCGCACGGGCCGTTCGTGACGGATCGACGCCCGGCGCCCTCCGGCAGGCCCGCGCTCGCTCCGCATGCGGCGCCCAGTCGCGCCCGGCCCGCTCCGATCCGTCGCGGACGGCCCGTCCTGCGCTCCTCCGCGGGCCGTGAGCGACGGATCAGCGCCCACCCGCGCCGCCGGCTCGCGCGGATCCCCGCCGCGATGCCCCGGCCTCGCCCCGGCCTGCTCCGATGCGTCGCGAACGGCTCCTTCCGTCCTCCCGAAGCGACCGTTCGTGACCCCACGGTGCCCGCTCGTCCGTACGCCCGCCCGTGCCGCCGGCTCGCGCGGATCCCCGCCGCGATGCCCCGGCCTCGCCCCGGCCTGCTCCGATGCGTCACGAACGGCTCCTTCCGCCCTCCCGAAGCGACCGTTCGTGACCCTTCGACGCCCGCTCGTCCGCACGCGCGCCCGCGCCGCCGCCTCGCGCGGATCCCCGCCGCGACGTCCCGGTCCCGCCTCGGCCTGCTCCGATGCGTCACGAACGGCTCCTTCCTCCCTCCCGAAGCGACCGTTCGTGACCCCTCGGCGCCCGCCCGCCCGCGAGCGGCCCGCACTCGGCCCGCACCGAGCACGACCGGGCATGCTGGACGGATGACCGACGCCGCCCCGTCCCCCGACCGCCCGCGCCGTGCCCGCAGCCAGCACGTGCTCACCGTGCTGCGGACCGAGCGCCTCACCGGCCACCTGGTCCGCGTGCACCTCGGCGGCGACGGGCTCGACGCGTTCCTCGCCGAGTCCGACCCCGAGCGCCTCGCCGCGACCGACCGCTACGTGAAGCTCCTGCTCCCGCCGCGCGGCTCCGACCTCCAGCCGCCCTTCGACCTCGATGCGCTCCGGGCCAGCGTCGCCCCCGAGCAGCTGCCCGTGCGCCGCACCTACACCGTCCGCTCGGTCGACCCCGAGCGGCGCTCGATCGCCGTCGACTTCGTCGTGCACGGCGATGAAGGGGTGGCGGGGCCGTGGGCGCTCGCCGCGGCTCCCGGCGACCGGATCGCTCTCTCCGCGCCCGGCGGCGCCTGGTCGCCGAGCGCCGACCCCGAGGTCGTGCACCTGCTGCTCGGCGACGACTCCGCTCTGCCGGCGATCGCCTCGGCCCTCGAGGGGATGTCCGCGCACGCCCGCGGCCTGGTCCTGATCGAGGTGGACTCGGCCGCCGACGAGCTCGATCTTCCCGCTCCGGCCGGAGTGGAGGTGCGCTGGCTGCACCGCGGCGGTCTCGAGGCCGGCCGGGCGCTGGTCGCGGCCGTCCGGGCCGAGCCGAGGCCCGAGGGCGTGCTCGAGGTCTTCGCGCACGGCGAGCGCACCGCGATGAAGCAGCTGCGGGCCCTTCTGCAGGACGAGTGGGGCGTGGAGCGCCGGGCGCTCTCGCTCTCGGCCTACTGGGCTCTCGGCCGCGCCGAGGACCGCTTCCAGGCCGAGAAGCGCGAGCCGGTCGGCGCGATCTTCGCCGACTGACGCGGGAGCGCACTCCGTCCGCACACCTCCGGGAAGGGACCAGCCTCGGACCCACCTCTACTCCGGTCCCCACGACCGGACCGTCCGATGGCGGTCCGGCCCTGCGAGCCTCGCGCCCGCCGCCCCCGCCGTTCTGCGGGCTGCTCGACCGACACGATGAGGAGAGCCCCTGTGGGAGTGCTGATCTTCGGCGCCTGGCGGTGCCGGATCGAGTTCGAGGACCGGACGCTCGCGCACGTGCGGATCGCGGTGCGCGCGCGGATGGAGCAGGGACAGCCGTTCCGCTTGACCTGGAGGACGCTGCAGGAGTCGGAGCCGCGCTCGCACGCGATCCTCGTGCAGCCGAACGCGGTGCTGGAGTACCGCTTCGATCATCCCCGTCTGCACGCCGTGAACCGCCTCTGGCTGCGCGAGCTCCTCACCCCCGCGTCCGGGCGCGACATGGTCGTCGCCGCCGAGCCCGAGCAGGCGCCGCTCCTCGGTGACGACCGTCCGTCCCCGGTTCCCGAGGGAGGGCTCGCGGCCTAGTCGGAGCGGAGCCCCTCACTGCCGGGCGAGGCCGACCGGGAGCCCGCCCGCGAGGGCGGCTGCGGATCCGAAGATCAGCGCCCCCACCCCGCCGAGGGCGGTGGCGACGACGGTGTTCAGCACGGCTCCGACGAGCGCGAAGCCCAGCACGTTCGGCAGCGAGAGGATCGCGGCGAGGTGGACCTGATCGCCGACGACCTGCCCGAGGAGCGTGTCGGCCTGGGTGAAGAGGTCCGAGTGCACGAGCAGCGGATGGGCGACCAGGACGGCGACGAGGCCGAGCAGCGCGATCGCGAGGCCGAGCAGGAACGAGAGCTTCACGGCCGACCAGAAGTCGACGTGCACGAGCGCGAGGCGGAGCGGAGCCTGATCGCCGGCCGGCTTCCCGGAGCCGGTCATCGGGCGTCAGCGGCGCGCTGGTCGGCGGCGACGACGTCGGCGACGACGAGGGCTGAGGCGGCGGCGAGGGCGAGGGCGCGGTTCACGAGGGTCTCCTGGGGCGGGACGGGCGCCGGGAGCAGAGGCTCGGCCGCGTTCTGCCAGAGTCCCGGGCCGGAGGAGTCCGGTGCGTCGTCCGGGAGTCGCGTCCGGTGCGCCTCGGGGATGACCGCGCGTCCGCTGCTCCCTCCGACAGCCCGCCACCCGCCGAGGGCCCCGCCTCTCCGGCGTGCGGTCGACGCGGATCGCCGCCTGCCGCTTGCAGGACCTCCCCGGCGCGGTGGATCCTGCCCGGACACGGAGCGCCGCACGACGCCGCGGCCACCGCCCCATCGGGACTCCCGCCGACACGGATGTTGCAGCGCCGCCGCAGCCGGACATGTACCTGTGACTCCGCGAAAGGGGAACCATGAGCATCCGCTCCCGAGACGACTTCTCCGAGCTGTACCGCGCCCACTACGACGACCTGCTCCGCTTCGTCCGCCGCCGCGCTCCCGCCGCGACGGTCGACGACATCGTCGGCGAGACCTTCCTCGCCGCCTGGCGTCGCCGGCAGGACCTGCCGGAGAACGTGCGGCCCTGGCTGTTCGGCACGGCCCGGCACGCGATCCTCAACGCCGCCCGCGGCGAGAACCGCCGGCAGGCGCTGGCCGTGCGGATCGGGACCCTCGCCCCGGAGGAGCAGGCCGACCGGTCGGTCGGCGACCGCCTCGACCTGGCGAGCGCGTGGAAGCGGCTGCCCCTCGCCGAGCAGGAGGCTCTGGCCCTCCACGTGTGGGAGGACCTCCCGCAGGCCGAGGCGGCGCAGGTGCTCGGCTGCTCCCGGGCCGCCTACGCGATGCGGCTCACCCGCGCGAAGCGGCGGCTGGCGGCGCTGCTCGCCCCCCTCGACTCCACGCTCCTCTCCGGCACGGCAGAACGGACCCTCTCATGACCGACCAGCTCCTCGACCTGCTCCGCGCGCACGACGCCGAGCCCCGCACCCCTCTCTCCGCTGCCGAGGCCGCACGTCGGGACGCGCTCCTCGGCGAGATCCTGGTCAGCGAGGACGCGTCCGCTCCCCGTTTCTTCCGCCCCCGCGACTGGGCCGTCGCCGGCGCGGCGACCGTGCTCCTGGCCGCCGCCGCCGCAGCCGCGGTGATCGTCGTGGTCCCGGGTCTCATCCCCGGCACCGGCTCCGTCGGGCTGAACCGCGCGGTGCTCGCCTCCTGGACCGCGATCCCCGAGCGCCTCCTGCCGAGCTCCGAGCTCGGGCAGTCGGCGACGCAGTGGTGCGCGACGAACCTGCAGAGCCCCAACGGCGAGGCCGGGCCGGCGGAGGTCTCGCACCTCGACGCGCGCGGCGACGCCGCCTCGATGATCTACCGCTTCGACGACTCCCTCTACTACTGCCTCAGCGCCGGGAACGGCGCGGGGATGTGGGAGGTGGCGGACGCCGCACCGGTCGGCCCCCTCGCCGCGGACGCCGTCCAGCTCAGCTCGGCCGGAACCTTCGGAGAGGGGGACGCCGCTCTGATCTACGCGGTCGGCTTCGCGGGCGCGGACGTGGAATCGGTGGTGCTGAACGAGGCCGGTGTCGAGCCGGTCGTCGCG
Source organism: Rathayibacter sp. AY1C5 (assembly GCF_002931705.1). Taxonomy (NCBI): domain Bacteria; kingdom Bacillati; phylum Actinomycetota; class Actinomycetes; order Micrococcales; family Microbacteriaceae; genus Rathayibacter; species Rathayibacter sp. AY1C5. Next base: position 20,023 of record NZ_PSWD01000018.1, on the reverse strand, counting down.
ACCCTCGAGGGCGGCTCCTGGACCGCCTGGTGGCCCTCGTCCGACGGTCTCGCCGCCGGGCCCGCCGGCACGGTCACGATCACCACCCGGGACGGCTCGAGCCGCGAGGTCCCCGTCGACTCCCTCTACCGCCCGTGAGCGGGCCGCGGCACTCCCGTTCGGACGGGCCGGAGCAGGAGGGGACGGGTGCGCGCGTCCTGTCCACGCGCTTCACCGACGTCCACTACCTCGACGAGGGACCGGAGGACGGCACTCCGCTCGTGCTCGTGCACGGCTTCCCCGACGTCCCCGCCACCTGGGACGGCGTCCTGGAGCTGCTTCCCCCCCCGGGCTCCGGGTGGTGCGCCCCGTCCTGCGCGGGGTCGGGCGGACCCGTGTCGTCGACCCCGGGGCGCGGTCCGGGCAGGTGGCCGCGCTGGCCACCGACCTGCTCGATCTCCTCGAGGCGCTCGACCTCGGGCCTGTCGTGCTCGTCGGCCACGACTGGGGAGCACGGACCGCTCACGCCGTCGCGGCGCTCGCGCCCGAGCGGGTCGGCGCACTGGTCACCCTCGCCACCGCGTACGGACCGTCGAGCGAGCTGAGCGGCGGCGAGGTCCTCGACGCCGCCGCCGCGGCCTGGTACCGCTACTGGCTCTGCACGGCCGCGGGAGCGGAGGCGTTCCGGGGCGACCCGGCGCAGCTCGTCCGCTGGGCCTGGCGGGAGTGGTCGCCTCCGGGCTCCCTCCCGCCGGAGGCCCTGGAGGAGGTCCTCGCGGCGACGGCGACCAGCGGCTTCGCCGACACCGTCGTCGACTACTACCGGCACGGCGCCGGGGAGGCGCCCGGCCGGGCCGTGTACCGCGCCGCGCAGGAGGCCCTCGACGCCTGGCCGCGCCTCGACGCGCCGACGACCTTCCTCCTCGGGACGGCCGACGGCTGCGAGACGCCCGCCCTCGCACGGGCGAACGGCCGGTACTTCTCCGCAGGCCGGGAGCTGATCGAGCTCGACGGCGTCGGCCACTTCGTGCAGCGCGAGGCCCCCGGGGCGGTCGCGGCCGCGATTCTCCGACACCTCCGACCGGTCGTCCCCTCACCCGCGCCTCCCGGGACGCGCTAGAGCGTCTGCGGCCGCGGACGGTCCGTGCCCACCCCGCGGACGCTCCTGCTGGAGGCCGCGAGGAGCGAGGCGACGAGGACGACCGCGGCGCAGCCGAGCAGGGTGCGGTCGAGCCCGACGAGGTCGGCGAGCGGGCCCACGAGCGCCTCCCCGAGCGGCACGGCGAGGAAGGAGCCGACCATGTCGTAGGAGTAGACCCGGGCGAGCGCCTCGCGGGGGACGTGGGTCTGCAGCGACTGGTCCCAGGCGATGGCGAAGATCTCGAGCGCGACTCCGCCGAGGGCGAAGGCGAGGAGGAGGGCGGGGAGCGCCGGGAGGATCCCGAGGGCGGCGACCGGGACGGCCGTCACCGCCATGAGGGCGACGCCCGCCCCGAGCGCCCGGCGGGGCCGCCAGCGCAGCGCGATCACGGCCCCGATCACCAGGCCGACGGTCTGCGCGGCGATCACGAGTCCCCATGCCGCTCGGCCGAAGGACCGGTCGGCGACGACCGGGCCGAGGACCGTGGTCGCGCCGACGAACGCGGCGTTGACGGCGGTGAACTGCGCCACGACGATCCACACCCAGCGCCGGCTCGTGAACTCCCGCCACCCCTCGCGGAGGTCGGCGAGGACGGAGGCGCCCGGGCCCGAGCGGACCGTCCGCGGCAGCCGCACACGGGAGTAGAGGACCGCGGCCAGGGCGAAGCCCGCGGCGTCGACCGCCAGCCCCCACCCGGGACCCACCAGTGCGACGAGCGCGGCCCCGCCCGAGGCGCCGACGATGCTCCCGGCGTTCAGGCCCAGGCGGAGCAGGGCGTTGGCCGGGCGGAGCTCGCCGACCGGCACCGTCTCGGGGACGAGGGCGGCCGCGGCGGGCAGGCTCATCGCCGCGACGGCGCCGTTGAGCACGCTGAGCACGACCAGGGCCGCGACGGTCGCTGTCCCCGTGATCACCGTCACGGCGACCGCGGCCTGAGTGGCCGCCGCCGCGAGCGAGGTGCCGACGAGGATCACGGAGCGGGGGAGCCGGTCGGCGAGGACGCCGCCGAGCAGCAGGACGGCGACGTTGGCGAGGGAGCGCGCGGCGACGACGAGTCCGAGGTCCGTCGGCGAGCCCGTCAGGTCCAGCACGGCGAAGGCCAGGGCGATCGGAGCGACGGCGTTGCCGAGGACCCCGGTCGTGCGGGCGGCGAGGAGCCAGCGGAAGGGGCCGTGCGCGAGAGGACCGTGCGCCAGCGGCCCGCGCCCGTCGCGGGTCACGGCCGGCGGAGCGGGAACATGGCGGTCGTCATCGACACCGGCGAGGTACCGGGCGTCCTCGGCGGCCGGGCCGCCGCGTGCAGCAGCGCGGACGCCTCCCCGACGTGCCGCACCACCCGCCGCCAGACCTCGGGGTCGACCCAGAGCTCCGCGTCCGTCGAGAGCTGAGGACCGTCCGCCCGGCTCGACGAGCGCCGCCGGAGCTCCTCGATCAGGGCCTCGAGGTGCAGGTCCCGCTCCTCCTCCGGCCCGGCGTCCACTGACGCGGTCACGTCGAAGGGCCTTCCGGAGGCCTCGTGCCGGTACCTCTTCGCCTCGCCGCCCCGCAGGCGCACGGTCTCGACGACGGCCACGAGCCCGGCGCGCTCCAGCACGCGGAAGTGGTAGCTCGCCGTCGCCTGCGACAGCTGCAGCTCGCGGGCGGCCTCCGCGGCGCTCATCGCCGCTCCCGTCACCAGGGACAGCAGGCGGAGGCGGATCGGATGCGCGGTGGCGCGCAGCTCGTCGAGAGAGGACATGCGGCCATGATGACCGGCGGCTCCCGCACCGTCAAACAGGGCTTTGGGGGTGGGGCGGCGCTCATCGGGCCGCTCCGGTGCACATCGGGCGGCGCTCGCCGGGCCGCTCTGACGAGCGATCCGGAGGGCCCACCGCTCTCCCCAGCGATCAGGGATCGGGGCCCGGAGTCGTCCTCCGGGCCCCGTCGCTCAGACCTGGGCGGTGCCGCTGTCCTCGACCGGGCCGGACGCGTCCGACTCCTCGGTGATCTCGGTGTCGGTCTCGTCGGCGCGGTCGCGGAGCGCGTCGGCCATCGCGCCGGCGCCCTCGGCTCCGTGGTCGTGCTCGACCTGGTCGATCAGGCCGCCGAGCTTCTCGTCGTTGCTGGCGTCCTCGGCTCCGTCCATCACGGGGCTGTTCTGCTCGTTGTCGCTCATGGCGCTCCTCCTGGGTCGACCGGCCTCTGCGCCGGTGGTCCGACGCTACGCGCGCGGCCCGTGCGGTGCAGGTGATCGACGGGAATCGGCCGGTCCGCTATCGGGGTGCCGAGCGACGTTCCCGGTCATCCCCGAGTCGAGCGGATATCGCTTTCCACCCTCCGGAGAAGTGAGCGGATATCGCCTGTCGAATGAGCCCCTATCGCCTTCCGGCGAGGTGAACAGTTCTCTCAGAGAAGTGCCCCTCGGAGACCCTCCCTGCTATGATCGGGCGACTTCTGCACCAGGGACCGGGGGTCGTTCTCGGCGGACGATCGATCATCCACACGCCTGTTATCTCGATCATCACCAGTGAAGGCGCGTATGGCTTCGTATCTCTTCGTCTGCTCCGGCGGCGGGCATCTCAAGGAGATGTTCGCCCTCTCGGGGCTCCTCGGAGTCGACCCGGAGGAGCAGCACTGGGCGACCGTCGACAGCGCCCTCAGCCGCACCCTCCTCGCCGACCGGCGCGTGACCCACCTCGCCGATCCGCCGCCCCGCGCCGTGGTGCCGGTGCTCCGCAACGCGATGATCGGCCGCTCCCTGCTGGCCCGCGGGTCCTTCGACGCCGTCTTCAGCACCGGCGCCAGCCCCGCCCTCTCCTTCCTGCCGCTCGCGGCCTCGCGCGGCATCCCCGCGCACTACATCGAGAGCGCCGCCCGCGTGCTCGGCCCGTCGATGACCGGTCGGATCCTCGCCCGGGTCCCCGCCGTCTCGACCTACACCCAGTACCGCTCCTGGGCCGACGACCGCTGGAGCTTCGGCGGCTCGATCTTCGACACCTACCGCGTCGAGGACGTCGTCCCGCAGCCGATCCGCCGCGCCGTGGTCTCGGTCGGCACGCAGGACGGCTACCCGTTCCCCCGCTTCTTCGCCGCGCTCGCGCCGCTGCTCGAGGGCGTGGAGGTGCTCTGGCAGACCGGAGCGAACGACGTCTCCGGGCTCGGGATCGACGGCCGCCACTCCGTGCCGCACGACGAGCTCAACGCCGCGATGAAGGCGGCCGACGTCGTCATCGCGCACGGGGGAGTGGGCACCGCGCTCAGCGCCATCGAGCAGGGCCGGGTGCCGATCCTGGTTCCGCGCCGCGCCTCGTTCGGCGAGCACGTCGACGACCACCAGGTGCAGATCGCCACCCGCCTGGCCGACTCCGGCCTCGCGGTCACCGTCGACATCGAGGGCCTCTCCCGCGAGACGCTCGAACTCGCCGCGGCGAGGCGGGTCGTCTCCGCCGATTCCGCCGTGCCCTTCGTGGTGCACGAGACGGCCGAGAAGTCCTCGGGCCTCTCCCGCCGTCTCTTCCCCTCCTCCCGCTGATCCCCGCCCGAGCGACCAGACGTGATGAGAACGACATCCACGCGTCATCCGCGGCCCGTACACTCTCGAATGGGTTGGGGGGCCGGACGCCACTTCATGTGCGTCGAATTCGGAATGGTCGGCCGACTCGACACTGATGGCGAAAGCTCCGAAGGATTCTCGATATGACTGACACCCCGCGCGGCCTCTCGCGCCGCCTCCTGCTCGCCGCCTCCGCTGTCGGAGCCGCCGCGACCGCCTCCGCTCTCGTAGCGACCCCGGCGCTCGCCGCGCCGAACTACAGCGTGATCCCGAAGCTTCCGGGCGAGGTCTCGCGCCTCGACACCGCGTTCTCGAAGAACGGCAGGAAGCCTTACGAGATCATCGATGTGAAGATCGGCGGCGACTCCACCCGCCTCTTCGTCCCGCACTCGGCGAAGCCGAAATCAGGCTCCTCGGTGCCGGTCGCCTGGTTCTACCACGCCAGCGGCAGCGACTACACGTCGCTCTACTTCGCCTACAGGTACTCGGCCGATCCACTCGTCGACCTGGGCTTCGTCAGCATCTGTCCGGACTTCGGCGGTCCGAGCAACTACACCAACCCCACGGCGCTCGCCGTGCAGACGGCCGCCACAGCCTGGGTGCAGAACCTCTGGGACGTCCGCGCGAGCTTCCTCCGCTCGAACTCCGGCGGCGGAGCGATGATGTGCTGGGCCTACGCGAAGAAGATGGTGCCGAACATCTACGGGGCGTACCACGCCAGCAGCGTCTTCGACGTCGAGGACCTCGCGGCGCGCGATACCAGTCCGTCGAACCGCGTTCTCGCCGTGTACGGGGGAGACCGGGCGCTGATGCGCGCGACCAACCCCGCCCGGCTGCCGCAGGACGCGTGGAAGGGCATGCGTCTGCGCGTCAGCGCCGGCACGGCCGACAAGCTCGCTCCCGCCGAGCTCCACGGCGGACGCCTGCGTCGCCTGGCGCTCCCCGTCGCCAGGGAGGCGACGATCGCTTACCACAGCGGCGCCGAATTCGATAATGGTCACGTCGTACCGGAGTTCACCAACAAGGACTCGGTCGCGACCTTCCGCCGCTGGCTTCAGGAGGGCCCCGCCTGATCCGCGGCAGGACCGACGCGACCCCTCCTCCCCGGGGGTCGGCGCCAGGGTCGAGCAGTGGAGGAGGAGGGCACGGCATCGCAGGCGTCCCAGCCGCCGAGAGGCGGCTCGCGAGGGCATCGCGATCCTCATCGAGGCCGACGGGACCACTCCCGTGAGCGCCGCACCGCCCGCCCCCTCCTCCACCACTCCGCTCCGACGCCAGAAGGACTCCCTGACGTGATCGACATCCTCCCGCGACGACTCCTCGTCGGCGCGCTCTTCTCGGTCGCCCTGGTGATCGTCCTCGGGATGGGGTACATCTTCTCGACCCGGGAGCCGGGCACCGGCCTCCTGGTGATCGCCGCCGGAGTCGGCGGCATCGTCGGCGCCTACGTGCTGCTGCGGGTCCCCGCGCACTGGCTGCCGGCGATGGCGCTCGCGTTCTTCGCGCTCGTCCCGACGCCGCTGACCCCCTCGACCCTGACGTTCCGCATGACGCTCTGGGCCGTCATCCTCGTGATCTGGGCGATCCGGCGCGGGCTCGCTCCCGAGCTGTGGCGCGCCCCCGTCAAGGCGTGGACCCGCGAGCTCGTGCTCTCCCCGTGGCGGGCCGTGGTGATCCTCGCGTTCATCGCCCTCATGCTCTGGTCGGCCCTGGCGACGGTGCGCAGCTCCTACGCGACCGAGGGCGTCTCGTGGATGTTCAGCTTCGCGATCTGCGTGGGCGTGCCGATGCTCGTCTTCGACGCCCAGCGCGAGGCCGTGCTGCTGCGCAAGACGTGGGTGATCCTCTCGGGGCTGCTCGCCCTCTACGCCGCCCTCGAGCTGGTCGCGCAGAGCTCCCCGATCCTCGGTGCCGTCTACGGCGCCCTCGGCTACGAGCAGGACCAGCACTGGTCGCTCTACCGCGCCGAGATCACCTTCGGCCACCCGCTGCTCGCCGGCACCTTCCTCACGGTGGGCGCCGGTCTCGCGTTCGGCTCCTGGCTCCAGGGCTCCCGCAAGTCGGACCTGCTGCTGGGCATCCTGGCCTCGGGCGGCGTCGTCGCGACCGTCTCGCGCGGACCGATGGCGGCCATCGCCGTCGCGGTCGTCGTCGCGCTCGTCGCCGTGGGCTTCCTCAACCCGAACCGCTCGCTGCTCCGGCCCGGCTCGATCCTGATCGCCGGGCTCGTCGCGGGTGTCGGAGTCCTGAACTTCGAGCCCGTCACCGCCCGCAACAACAACCTCGACGCCTCCATCTCGGCCGGCGCCCGCGACCTCGCGGTGACCGTGTCGCTGAAGGCGGCCGAGCTCACGCACTGGCTCGGCTCCGGAGCGGCGACGTCCGGCATCAGCGGCAGGCGGTTCTCGGACGTCGTCATCGAGAACTCGTTCCTGCAGCTGCTGATCAGCGTCGGCATCCCCGGCCTGCTGCTCTTCGTGATCATGGTGGCCGCGATGTTCGGCGCCACACTCAGCCGTCGCGACGTCGGTCCTGCGGCGGGCCTGCTCGGCTTCATGGTCTGCCTCGCCGGCTACAACGCCATCGACGCGGTCCGCCCCAGCCACCTGCTCCTGGGATTCCTCGTCATCATCTGCCTCAACCCGGTGCACGTCCCCGACTTCTCGAAGGGCATCCGGATGCGCCAGCCCCTCGGGGCGAGGATCTTCGACGCGCCGATGGCCGTCGGGATGCGGGGCGAGCGATGAGCCGCCTCGCCCGCAGGAACGACTCGTCGCCGGCCGCGCTCGTCGTCCAGCAGTCGCTCGCGCCGCCGGACTCGACCACGCAGTACGTCGACTCGATCGTCGACGGCCTGGCGCCCGGCGTCGAGCTGCTGTTCTTCTCCTGGCGCAGCGCCCTGCTCGCCGACTACGACGTGCTGCACGTGCACTGGCCCGAGCTGATGATCCGCGGCCGCAGCCCGCTGCACCGCTTCCTCCGCCGCCGCGCCCTCGACGTGCTGCTGGTGCGCCTCGCGCTCCAGCGCATCCCGCTCGTGCGGACGGTGCACAACCTGCACCCGCACGAGCTCGGTCCCGCCGCCGAGCGCCGCTCGCTGGCCCGGGTCGACCGCGCGACCGACCTGTTCGTCCGCCTGAACCCGACGACCGTCGCTCCCGGCCGGGCGCCCGCCGTCACCGTGCTGCACGGCCACTACCGCGACCAGTTCGCGCAGCACCCGCTGCCCGAGCGCGAGCACGGCCGCGTCCTCTACTTCGGCATCATCCGCCCGTACAAGGGCGTCGTCGAGCTGATGGACGTGTTCCGCGGCGTGGAGGACGACTCCCTCTCCCTGCACGTGGTCGGCAGCCCCAGCACGGGCCAGCGCGAGCTGGTCGAGGAGCGGGCCGCCCGCGACACCCGGGTGCGCACCACGCTCCGCCGGGTCGACGACGCCGAGATGGTCGACGAGATCGGCCGGGCCGAGCTGATCGTCCTTCCCTACCGCGAGATGCACAACTCCGGCTCGATCCTGGTCGCCCTGTCGCTCGGCCGGCCGATCCTGGTGCCTCGCACGCCCACCAACACGGCCCTGGCCGAGGAGGTCGGCAGCGACTGGGTGATCGAGTACGACGGCGAGCTCACCCCCGAGCTGATCACCGCCGCTCTCGAGCGCACGCGCACCCGGCCGCCGGAGGGGCTCCCCGCCCTCTCCGGTCGGGACTGGGACGTGCTCGGACTCCAGCTCAAGAAGGCCTACGAGGGCGCGATCGCCACCAAGAAGGGCTCGACCCGATGACCGGGACCACGCAGAAGCCGTCACCGAGCCTCAGCCGCTCGGCGAGCCGCGGCGCCGCCGTCACCATCGGCGGGCAGGCGATCCGCATCGCCGTCCAGCTGGGCGGCATCGTCATCCTCGCGCGCCTGCTCTCGCCGGCCGACTACGGCCTGCTCGCGATGGTCACGGCGATCATCGGCATCGGCGAGATCTTCCGCGACTTCGGCCTCTCCTCCGCCGCCATCCAGGCGAAGGAGATCACGCCGGGCCAGAAGAGCAACCTGTTCTGGATGAACTCGGGCATCGGCCTCACCCTCACCCTGGTGGTCATCGCGGCCTCCTGGCCGATCGCCGCCCTCTACGGCGACGACCGGCTCCAGCTGCTGACCGTCGTGCTCTCCTCGACGTTCCTCCTCAACGGAATCTCGACGCAGTTCCGCGCCGACCTCGCCCGTCACCTCCGCTTCGTGAAGATCACCCTGGTCGACATCGTCGCCCAGGTGCTGGGCCTCGTGGTCGGCGTGCTGATGGCGCTCGGCGGCGCCGGCTACTGGGCGCTGGCCGGGAGCCAGATCGTGCAGCCGCTCATCAGCGTGCTGATGCTGGTCTTCATCACGGGCTGGCGTCCCGGCCGCTACCGCCGCGGCGAGGCGATGGGCCACTTCCTCCGCTACGGAGGCGGGGTCTTCGCGACCCAGGCGCTGACCTACGTGAGCAAGAACGTCGACTCCGTCATCATCGGCGCGCGCTTCGGCCCGGTCGACCTCGGCCTCTACAACCGCGCGTTCCAGCTGATGATGCTGCCGCTGCAGCAGTTGAACTCTCCGGTGCAGCGCGTGGCACTGCCCGTGCTGTCCAAGCTGCAGGACGAGCGCGAGCGGTTCCGCACGTTCATCCTCTTCGGCCAGTCGGCGATGCTGACGGCGATGGGCCTCGTGCTCGCCGTCCTCGGCTCCCAGTCCGACTCGGTCATCCGGATCCTGGTGGGGGAGCGCTGGCTCGCCTCGGTCCCGATCTTCCAGATCCTGCTCGTGGCCGGGTTCTTCCAGGCCACGGCGTACTGCTCCAACTGGGTGTTCCTCGCCAAGGGTCTCGTGCGCCAGAGCGTCTGGTACAGCCTGGCGACCCGCCCGCTGATGGTCGTCCTGATCCTGCTCGGCTCCAACTGGGGAGTGACGGGCGTCGCGGTCGCGTACGCCGGCTCGCTCGCCCTCACCTGGCCGACCGCGCTGATCTGGATCGGCCGCACCTCCGATGCCCCCGTCCGCGAGATGTTCACCAACGGCCTCCGCAGCGGCATCACGTTCGGATCGATCACGGTGGGCGCCTACTTCTCCACCGTCTGGATCGCCGCCGACCAGCCCGTCCTCCGCCTCCTCCTGGGCGGCGCCGCCGTCCTGGTCGGGGTCGGGCTCTGGATGCTGATCCTCCCCGCGTTCCGCCGCCAGATCCTCAGCCTCGCCGACCTTCGCCGCCACTTCCGCCGCAGCCGCCCGGCCGCCGCTCCGGCCCCGGCCACGGTCGACGCCATCAGCCCCACCGGCGACAGCGCGCTGGTCGACGGAGCCGTCACGGCCGGCATCCCCGACTCCGAGCGGCCTCCCGCCGCCGTTCCTCCCAGCGAAAGAGATCGATGAAACTCAAGCTCGGCATCGTCAAGTCCTGGAAGAAGGACTTCGTCACGACGACCCGCCTGCCCGCCCGACGCGACGCGGCGGTGCTCCGCGCCGCCCTCGCGGACCTCCGACCCGAGCCCGAGTCTCACCTCGTGATCGCCGCTCCCGGCAGCGGCAACATCGGCGACCAGGCCATGCTGGAGGCGTTCCTCGAGAACACCACCGGCCCCGTCGTGGTCGTCCAGCGCTACGCCGGCGACGTCGTGATCCCCGAGGAGCAGGCCGACCGGGTCGAGGTCGTCGAGCTCCCGCACCTGGTCTACGGAGTGGGCGACGCGCACGCCGCCGATCTCCGCGCCTACGCCGCGCTGATCCGCCGCGCCCGCTCGGTCTCGGTCGTCGGCGCCGACATGATGGACGGCAAGTACAGCCTCCGCGGCTCGGTCCGCCGCTCCCTGCTCGCGCAGGCCGCCGCCGAGGCAGGGGTGCCCACGCGCGTCCTCGGCTTCTCCTGGAACGCGGCGGCCCGCCTCGCCGCCCGCCGCTCCCTGATCGCCGCCTCCCGCGCCGGCGTCGTCCCGATGCTCCGCGACCCGCTCTCGGCGGAGCGCGCCCGGAGCATCGGCGTGCAGCGCGTCGAGGAGGTCACGGACATCGTCTTCTCGGCGCGCACCCGCGACCGCAGCTTCCGCGAGGGGCTGGGACTGCCCGAGGGCGTCCCCTTCGCGCTCGTGAACGCGAGCGCCCTCGTCGCCGGCATGGTCGACCAGGTGCCGGAGTACGAGCGCATCGTCGACCGCCTGCGCGCGGCCGGCGTTCACGTCGTGCTCCTCCCGCACGTCTCCCGCCCCATCGGCGACGACAAGGTGGCCGTCCGCGCGGTCGCCGAGCGCGTGGGAACCGAGGGCGTCACCGTCGTCGACCGCGTGCTCATGCCCGCCGAGATCCGCGGCCTCGCCGAGGACGCCCTGCTGACCGTCACCGGGCGGATGCACCTCGCGATCATGTCGCTCTCGCTCGGCGTCCCCGCGATCACCCTCGCCACCCAGGGCAAGGTCGAGGGCATCATGCGCCTCATCGGCCTGCCGCAGCTGTGCGTCGAGCCGGTCCCCGGCTTCGCCGACCGCGTCCTCCCGGTGATCGACCGCATCCTCGCGGAGCCGGGCGACGGCGGCGTGCGCGCCACCATCGACGCGGCCATGCCCGAGGTGCGCCGCCTCTCGGCGCTCAACACCCGCGGCCTCGGCGCGGAGGTCGTGCGATGAGCGCGGCGCAGGAGAAGGGACCGCGCATGCGGATCATGTTCGTCGTCACGTCGCTGCACGGCGGCGGGGCCGAGTTCGTCGCCCGCACCTGGATGGGCTGGCTCCTCGAGCAGGGCCACTACGTCGACGTGGTCACCACCTCGGTGAAGGGCACGGACGAGTACCTCCCCGAGGGCGCGGTGCTGCACCGCATCGGCGAGGGCAAGGGCCACGTCGGCAAGGCGCGGATGCTCAAGGAGCTGTTCCGCCGCCGCACCCCCGACGTCGCGGTCGCCCTGCAGGGCTACCCGAACATCGTGCTCCTGGCCTCGGCCGAGATGACCGCGAAGGCGGACCGCCCGAAGACCATCGTGAGCGAGCGCAACCTCGTCTCGCTCGGCATCCCGGGCTTCTCGAGGACCCAGAAGGTGCAGCTCGGGCTCGCCAAGACGCTCTACCGCCGCGCCGACCACGTCATCGCGATCTCGCACCCCGTCGCAGGCGAGCTCGTCGCCGGCTTCGGCGTCTCGGGCGAGCGCTGCACCGTCGTGCCGAACCCGGCGACCGCCAAGGTCGACCGCTCCCGCCAGGTCTCGCGCACCCCCGGCACCGCGGCGGGCCTGCAGATCGTGCTGCCCTGCCGCCTCGTCGTCCAGAAGCGCCCCGAGCTCGCGATCCTCGCGGCCGAGGAGCTGGAGCGCCGCGGCATCCCCGCGAAGGTCGTCTCCTTCGGCGGCGGCCCGCTGCTCGGCAGCATGAAGGCGGAGGCGACCGCGCGCGGCGTGGACTTCCAGGACATGGGCTGGGTCGAGGACTGGTTCCACCACTTCGACGAGAACGCCGTCGTGCTGCTCCCGTCGCTGCGCGAGGGCTTCGGCAACGTGCTGGTCGAGGCGGCCGCCGCCGGCGTCCCCTCGGTCGCCGTGTCCGGGGCGCTCGGAGTCGCGGACGCGATCGTCCCCGGCCTGACCGGCGAGCTCGCGCTCACCCCCTCCGCCTCCGACCTCGCCGACGCGCTGATCCGCGCGAGCGAGCTCGAGATCACCGGCATCGACCGCTGGCTCGACCGCTTCTCGCTGGAGTCGAGCGGCCGCGACCTCGAGACGGTGCTCCGCCGGGTCGTGGGGCAGAAGTGACCCTCGTCTCGGTGGTGGTCCCGGCGCACCAGGAGGAGGCGCACCTCGCCTCCGCCCTGGAGCGCCTGCTGCGGCAGACCCACGCCGAGCTCGAGATCCTCGTGGTCGACGACGCCTCGACCGACGGGACCGAGGCGATCGGCCGCGCGTTCGCCGAGGAGCACGAGCGGATCCGCTACCTGCGCCAGGACGAGAACCAGGGCGTCGCCGCCGCTCGCGAGCGCGCCGTCGGCGAGGCCGCCGGCGAGTGGGTCTGGCTGGTCGACGCCGACGACGAGTGGCCGGAGACCGCGGTCGAGGCCATGCTCTCGGCGGGGGAGGCGGGCCGCGCCGACGTGGTGGTCGCCCAGGCGGTCACGGTCGACGCCACCGGATCCACGCCCGTCGGCTCCCTGCGCGGCCCGCTCGCGCTCTCGGGCCGGGGCGCCTTCACCGCGCTCCTGGTCGGGGAGCTGACCGGGCACCTCTGGAACAAGCTGTTCCGCCGCGAGCTGTTCGACGGCATCGAGTTCACGCGGATCCGCCAGCACTCGGACCAGGCGCAGGTCGCGCAGCTGCTCGCCGCGGCCGACGAGGTCGTCGTCGTCCCCGACTCCGTCTACGAGTACCGCCTCCGCTCCGGCTCGATCATCCGCTCGGGCGCGAAGCGCGCCGACTCGCTCGCCGGGCTCGCCGCCGTGATCGAGCGGACGGCCCGCGGGCTCGACCCGCGCATCCTCGACTCGCAGGACTACTCCTACTACCGCGCGCGCTTCTCCCTGCTCTCCCGCTTCAAGGACGCCACCTCGGGCGCACACAGCCCCGAGGAGGCCGACCGGCTCTGGCGGGCCGCGCACGACGAGGCGGGGCTCCGGCACCTGGTCGCGCTCGTGCGCCGGCGCGACCTCAAGCGCTCCGTCCTCTTCGGGCTCGCCGCCGCGGCGCCCGCGCTCTACCGTGCGGCGATGAGCGCCGGGAACGGACGCCGGTGACCGTCGTCTCCATGGTGAGCGGAGAGGCCGGAGTGCGCTTCCCGGCAATCGAGTCCTCGTCACTATTCAGCCGAATGTGCGGCGCGGACGATACACCCTTAGTCTTGATCCTCGGTCGCATTCTGCGACCGAGCCTGCGTCCTTCTCTGAGCCTTGTTCACCTCGGATGGAATTCACGAGCGGTACGACCGGGCACAAGGGGGAGAGAATGAAGCTGCTGAAGCCTGCGGGCGGGGCCCGACGCGAATGGGTGGATTTCGCCAAGGGTGCCGCCATCCTGATGGTCGTGTATTACCACACGTCGTTGTACCTCGGTGACATCGGGGTCGAGAACACTCTCGGCCGCATCAAGGTCGTGTTCGAGCTGTTCCCGATGCCCCTCTTCTTCCTGGTGTCCGGTCTCTTCGGCTCGCGCATCCGCACCTGGAGCTTCGGCGACCTCTGGCGCCGCAGGCTGTACCCGCTGCTCTGGCTCTACGTGGTGTGGTCCGTGATCCGCATGGCCTTCTACCTGGTCGTGCCGCTCGCGAACGGCGGACTCGGCGAACTCCCCGCGACCGACCCGCTCAACCTGCTCCTGCTGTTCTTCTGGCCCAGCAGCAGCTACTGGTTCATCTACGGCCTCGTGCTCTTCACGCTCGGCGCGTGGCTCCTGCGCAAGGTCGACCACCGCGTGCAGGTCGCCCTCGCCGCGGTGATGGGGACGATGTTCACCACGGGTCTCCTCAACACGACCAACGTGGGCTGGAACCGCATCGGCGCCCTGTTCGTCTTCTTCCTGGTGGGCACGCTCTACTCGAAGAGGATCATCGACTTCGTCGAGCAGAAGGGGAGCCGCGCGTTCCTCTACGTCACTCCGGTCTTCGTCGTGCTGAGCGCGGTGCTCTTCCTCTTCCCGATCCGCTGGGTGCCGTTCCTCGCCCTCGCCGGCCAGATGGCCGCCGTCGCGATGGGCATCCTCGTGTCGCGGGCCCTCTCCCGAGTGCGATTCCTGAACTTCTTCACGATCTGCGGCGAGCGCAGCCTGCACATCTACCTGCTGCACCTCTACTTCATCGTGATCGCCATCACGATCCTGCGGGTGATCCTCCCCGAGGACCGCTCCGAGATCGGCGGCTTCGAGGTGCCGCTGCTGCTGGTCGTGATGGTGCTCGCGGTCGTCCTCTCGCTCTTCGTGACCCGCTACCTCTCGAAGGTCAAGTGGATCTACGTCCCCCCGGCCGCCCTCGGCGGCCCCGGCAAGCGGCGCAAGCCCGTGCCCGTCCCTGCGCGCGGCCCCGGAGTCGTCTCCGATCCCGTCGCGGTCCCGGCCGATGAGCCCGGCACCTCCCCCAGTTACGAGAAGAAGAGAGCGGAGTCCCACGAGTGAAGACGACACGAGCACGCAGAGCCGGAGTCCTGGCGGCCGTCGTGGCCGTCGCCCTCGGGCTGGCCGGCTGCTCCTCGCAGCCCGAGCCCGTCCGCACGCCCGACGGCTTCACGACGGAGAAGGCGATCGAGTACCGCTCGGTCGACGGCGTCTCGCTGAAGGCCGACGCCTGCCTCCCCACCGCGGGCGGCACCGACCGCCCCGCGCTGCTGATGCTGCACGGCGGAGGGTTCGTCGACGGCGCCCGCGACGAGGGCGGGATGACCGAGCTCTGCGAGTACTACGCCGAGCGCGGCTTCGTCTCGGTCTCCGTCGACTACCGCCTCCTCCAGGACAGCCGGTACCCCGGCCAGATCGAGGACGCGCAGGCCGCCGTGGAGTGGCTGCGCGAGCCCGCGCAGGTCACGCGCTTCGGCCTCGACCCCGCCCGCATCGGCGTGATGGGCAGCTCCGCCGGAGCGATCATCGGAGCGACCATGGGCACGCTCGGCGAGGGATCCCTCACCGAGGGCTCGCGGGTCAAGACGGTCGTCGCCTTCTCGGCGGTCGCCGACATGACCGAGACCGGGATGTCGCTGGGCACGCCGGTGCCCGAGGCGAAGGAGCAGATCCTCTCCTACCTGGACTGCGACGAGATCGACTCGACGACCTGCCCGCAGAGCATCCCCGCGTCGCCGATCACCTCGGTCGACTCCACGGACGCCCCGCAGATCTGGCTGACCTCCGAGGACGAGCTCGTCCCGGTCGAGCAGGCCGACGCGATGCAGGTCGCCCTGCAGGACGCCGGAGTGGCGTCCGAGGTCGGCGTGGACGGCTCCGGCCACCACGGGCTCCAGAACAACACCCCGAACAACAAGAAGGCGATCCTCGCCTTCCTGCAGGCCCACCTCTGATCCACCGCTCCCGCGCGAAACCTCGCGGCCGGGTCCGCGCAACGCGGACGACACATCACGACGCTACAGTCAGACCCCCTGCACTCCGGTGCAGTCGACGAAAGGGACACCACACACCATGACCTTGAACGGACTGTTCGCCGGCATCGGCCGGAGGTGGGTCTACATCGTCGCCTTCGCTCTGCTCGGCGCCGTGGCGGCCCTGGTACTCAACGCCGTCCTCCTCCCGCAGTACAAGGCGGACGCACGCGTGTACGTCGCGGTCTCCTCGTCCGGAGTCCTCTCGACCGCGGACCGGGTCGCGGCCAACAGCGCCGCCTCCCAGGCCACGGTCACCTCCGTCGCCCTCGGCACCTCGGACACCGTCCTGCAGGGCGTCATCGACGGCCTCGGCATCGACGAGCCCATCGAGGACTTCGCCAAGCGCGTGACCGTCCTCGCCGAGCCGGAGTCCGTGGTCATCACGATCTCGGCCACCGACCCCTCGCCCGAGCAGGCCGCGGTCATCGCGAACGCGGTCGCCGCCCAGCTCGACGCGGCCGTGAAGGGGGCCGACCCGACGACCACCACGAACGGCGTCGCCGTCCCGCAGATCCAGCTCCAGGTGCTCAGCCAGGCGCTCCCGCCGGAGCTGCCGGTCACCGGTGGCATCCTCGTCCTGCTCGCGCTCGGCATCCTCGGCGGCGCCGTGGTCGGCGTGGGAGTGGCGATCGTGATGACCGCCCTCGACCGCCGCCTCCGCAGCGGCGACGACGTCCGCTCCGCGATCGACCGGCCGCTGCTGGGCATCGTCCCGGTCAAGGCCACCAAGCTCGACGAGATGCTGAACTCGACCGAGATCCCGGCCCGCTACTCGGCCGTGGCGTTCGAGCTCTCCGCCATCGCGCGCACCCGCTCGTACTCCTCCTTCGCGATCGCCCCGGCGTCCGAGAAGACCCCGCACACCGCCAGCGCGGTGCTGCTCGCCAAGGCGCTGGCCGTGCTCGGCTCGTCCGTCGTGATCGTGGACGGCACCGCCGAGGGCTCGGCTCTCGCTTCCGCCTCGGGCGGACGCCCGGGCCTGCGCGAGGTGCTCGCCGGAGCCGCCTCGCTCGACGACGCGATCATCAAGCGCTCGACCGACCGCGTCGACCTGCTCCCCGCGGGCGGCGCCCAGGCCGGCACACCGATGCCGACCGACGCCCTCCGCGCGCTGGTCGAGGAGCTCGAGAAGGTCTACGACATCGTCCTGATCGTCACCGGCACCCTCGGCGCGACCGAGCAGTCGCCGACCTTCCGCGGCGTGGCCGACGGAGCCGTCCTCGTCCTGATCGAGGGCAAGGTCGACTCGCCCCAGGCCGCCGCCGACGTGCACTGGATCGAGACCGCCGGCACCCCCGTGGTCGGCGCGGTCGTCCTGGCCCGCCACAAGCTGCAGAAGGCCCCCGCGATCGTCTGATCGCGTCCTCGCGCGCTGCGGAAGAGCGCACCCCGGCCCCGGCCGCGGTGCGCTCTTCCGCGTCCGGGGACTGCGCCGCTTGTCCGGGGCAGGCCCGTGCGGGCTCTGCGAGGCCTGGCCGGTCCGTCCGCCCTCCCAGCCTCTCCAACGCCCGCCGTGGCCGGACCGGACCCTTCTCCGTCCCCCGCGAGCCCGCTCACCCCGCGAGTCCGCACGAGTCGCGGTAGTCGCGCGCGAGCACGCCGACTTCCGCGGACTCGAGAGGAGGCGGCGTCCCCGTCCTAGGCCAGCGGGCTCTCCGGGGCGGGCCCGTGCGGGCTCTCCAGGGCATGGCCGGCCCCTCCGGACCTCCTCCGGCCTCTCCAGCGCCCGCCGTGGCCGGACCAGGTGCCTCACCGGCTCCCGGGAGCCCGCTGACACCGCGAGGCCGCAGAAGTCGCGGTACCCGCGCGCGACTCCGCCCACTTCTGCGTGCTGGAGAGGCGCGGGCGCGTCAGCCGGGCTCTGATCGCGTCACCGTCCGACCGGCCCACTCCTGCGGCCCCGGAGACGCCGAGCGCCCGCCCGCGCCCTCGCGAGTCCGCGGTGGTCGCGGTCGTCGCGCGCGACTCCGCCGGCTCCCGCGTGGTCGGCGGGAGGCGGGCAGACGCAGAACCGCCGCCGTCGAGGGGACGACGGCGGCGGTTCTGCGCGCGGGGAGCGGATCAGGTCACGGCGTGCAGGCCACGTTCCCGATCAGGTCCTTCCCGGAGTTGGAGCAGCTCAGCGTGTTGCCGCTGGTGGACCAGTTGGACGGCTGGTGGAGGTAGACCACCGCGTTGCTGGTCTTCAGCGCGAGGTTGCCGCTGATGGTGTTGTCGTTGCCCGAGCCGTCGGCGCGGGTGATCACCTGGTAGCCGTAGGTGGTGGTGCCCGCGGCGGAGTTGCCCGCGGCCAGCCAGCTGTTGCCCGAGACCAGGATCAGCGAGACGACGTCCGAGGCGAGCCGCGATCCGCCGAGGACCGTGTTCCCGATGATGTCGCCGTCGAGGGTGCCCTCCTTGGCCTCGATCGGCTCGGCGCCGGTGTCGCTGATCGCGTTGTCCACGACCGCGATGCGGGCCGTGCGGTCAGGGTTGCAGCTGTTGTACTCGCACCAGTTGCGGTCGGAGGTGCCGACGTAGACGCCCTCGCCGTACTTGGCGGAGACGAGGCCGGTGCGGCGGATGGTGCTGCCGACGATCAGGGAGTCGGTGGTCTGGCTGCGGAAGTGGACCGCCTCGTAGCCGATCTCGCTCACCGTCAGGCCGGCCATCTGGACGCCCTTGCTGGCGAGCACCTGGATGCCCTGGAAGGAGCTGCGGACCGAGAAGCCCACGAGGTGCACGTCGCTCACCGTGTTCAGGATGAGCGCGGTGCCGCTCGAGGTGGATCCGGAGGTGAGGACCGCGTTGGGCGAGCCGCAGATCCAGATCGAGCCGGGCTGGGCGGCGGTGCCGCGGAGGGCGAACTTGCCGGTGTAGACGCCGTCGGCCAGGCGGATGACGTCGCCGGAGGAGGGGTTGGTCAGGGCCGTGACGAGCTGCGCCGAGGTCGACACCGTCTTGGTGGCGGCGGGGCAGTCGAAGGCCGCGAGCAGCGAGGCGCGGGAGGCGAGGATGTCGGCCGAGGTGGTGGCCGACTCCTTCAGCCGCGAGTCGCGGCCGGCGTCGTCGGTCGCCGTGACGGTGTACGTGTAGGCGCGTCCCGCCTCGGCGGTCTCGTCGCGGTACTGGCGCACCGGGTCGGCGACGGTGCCGACGACCGTGTCGCCGGAGCCGTCCTCGTTCGAGCGGTGCACGTCGTACGAGACGACCCGCGAGCTGAAGGGCGCGTCCCAGGCGACGGTGTAGCCGTCGGTCAGGGGGGAGAGCTCCACGGCGTCGGTCGCGAGGCCGTCCTCGGCGAGGACGAACGCGTCGATGATCAGGTTCTTGTCGGTCGACTTGGAGTTCTTCGTCCCCGTGTAGGAGATGGTCACGGTGTGCGTGCCCTCGGCGAGGTCGGTCGTCTCGTAGACCGGCACCTGGTACTGCGCGGTCGAGCTGTAGCGGTCGACCTTGGTGACGGGTCCGCCGTCGACCGAGACCGCGGCGATGCCGGAGGAGGAGGTCTTCCGGCTGATCCAGCGCCACGACGTGCCGACGAAGGTGAACTTCACCGATCCGGCGGAGGTCAGGTACTTCATCCCGCCGCCGCTGTCGCCGCCCGCCATCGATCTCCACGAGCCGGTGTACTGCAGCGCGGGGTCGGTCTCCTGCACGAGGAGGCTGGTCGCTCCGGAAGGATCGAGCACGGGGCCGTCGTCCTCGCCGCCGCCGGTCTCGTCGGTCGGTTCCTCGGTGGCGGGAGTCGCGCGGGTGATGTCGAACGCGTCGATGACCAGGTTCTTGTCGCTCGCGGAGCTGTTGGCCGTGCCGCTCCAGGCGATCTTGACCGTGTGGACGGTGTCGGCGAGGTCCTTCTTCGTGAACACCGGGACCTGGTACGCCGTGGTCTTCGTGTACCGGTCGACCGAGGTGCTCGCGCCGTCGACCGTGACGGTGGCGATGCCGGCGGAGGCGGTGGTGCGGCTGACCCAGCTGAAGCCGGTGCCGCGGAAGCTGAACGAGACGGAGCCGGTGCTGTTGAGGAACTTGATCCCGCCGCCGCTGTCGCCGCCCGTCATCGTGCGCCACGAGCCGCTGTAGGTCAGCGAGGAGTTCGTCTCCTGGATCCGCGTGCTCTGCCCGGCGCCCGGGTCGAGAGTGGCCGCGGAGGCGGCGGGCGCCGTGAGGGGGGCGACCAGGATGCCGAGAGCGGCGATCAGAGCGGTGGTGAGGGAGAGGCGTGCGCGTCGTCGGCGAGGGCGGGTCGGGTCTGGCGTGGTCTGAGGATTCACGATCGGCTCCGGGTCTTCGAGGGGGCGTCGGGGGCGGTTCGAGGG